>JAISVT010000057.1 GCA_031271405.1 Candidatus Endomicrobium macrotermitis
ATATTGAAATTTATATGTTTTATTTACAGGAAAACTTTTAAGAAAATCCGGCTTATTAAATATAACCGCAATAATTAAAACTTTTTCAACGGAAAGTCATGTGAGGATGCGCAAAATAAAGGAGTTTAATCATGTCAATTTCAAATCTAAAAAACAAAAATTATTGTGACATATACAAAGAACATACCGGTTTTGTTTCAGACAAATGGATGCATTATTTCTTCATATACGATCTGTTATTTTATAAATTTATCGCTGAAAATAAACCGGTAACATTGCTTGAAATAGGCGTACAAAACGGCGGCTCCCTTGAAATATGGGGAAAATATTTGCCGGACAATTCTAAAATCTACGGGGTTGACATAACTCCGGATTGCTGTAAATTAAAATTCGGTAAAAATATCCGGTTTCATTTGGGGAGTGCTTCCGATCCAAAATTTATGAATGATGTTTTCAAGGATATAAATTTCGATATTATTCTTGATGACGGCTCGCATATTTGCAATGATGTAGTAAAAACGTTTAAAAATATGTTCCCAAAGTTGAAAAACGGCGGCGTTTATGTCGTTGAAGATTTGCATACAAGCTACTGGGGATATTACGGAGGCGGTCTATTTAAGAAGAGTTCCTCCGTAGAATTTTTCAAAAATCTCATTGACTCGCTAAATTCAGATTATTTTAAACACGGAAAAAGAGATATGGTAAGGAACTTTTTTTATAAAAAACATATAAAATTTCTGGAAGAATACAACCGACATATACAAAGCATTCAATTTTTTGACTCGGTATGCGCTATATACAAGTACAACAATCTTAAAACAGTTCCGTTTCAAACCGTTAAAACAGGCGAAATAGAAAACGTCGCGAAAATGCCAAACAGTAAAAAACACATAAAATCGCAGGAAAAAGAACTAAACGCCGTAAAAAATTTATTTTTATAAATTATATTTTCCCGGTTACAGACTATATAATCAAGTTGTCGCGGTATATGTAGCACCGCTAAAATTATACTTGGAATTTGCAATGTAAAACGGGCGCATATGTATTTAGCCGAAAATAAATAACAGTATCCAAAAAAACTAAATGCCCGATATAAAACTCGCAAGGAAAAATCTAATGCAGTATGACATATCAATATGCATACCAACCTATAATAAGGCAAAATATTTAGATTTTGCTTTAGACAGCATCGTCAAACAGCTTGATGATACGATAAAAAATAAAATTGAAATTTGCATAAGCGATAATGCTTCTACGGACAACACAATAAGAGTTATCGAGAATTATAAATCTATCCATCATCATATAACGTATTTCCGGCAGAACGAAAATAAAGGCTACGATTTTAATCTGTTAAAATCCGTTGAAATTGCAAGCGGTAAATACTGCTGGCTTTTGGGAAGCGACGATGCAATTATTGATGGAGCAATAAGCGAAATTTTATCACAAATTTCTTTATCCGAAAGCGATATATATAGTTTTAATATGGCTGAATGCGATGAAAATATGAATCCGACAGGTATTGAACTTAAAATGTTCAAAATCAATAGACTAAAGGGTGTTCTTGATTTTTCATTGCAGGGAGAGTTTGAAAAGTTTTCCAAAGCCGCCACAGGCTACGGAATGTTCGGCGTTTTAAACGGCATAGTCAGGAAAGAAAAGTGGGATGCTGTAAAAAATTCGGATGAAAGTATAGGAACATCCTATATACAAGTCTATTATTTTCTTGCAATGATTGCCGATAAAGCGGTTCTGGCATACATAAACAAGGCCTTTGTAATGCATAGGGGAGGTTCTGTCAGTTCTTTTGAAAACCGAAGCCGGCGCGAAAGGCTTTTGCTAGATATCAACGGATACAAAATTGCGGCAAAAAACGCATTTGCGGAAAAATCGGATAAGTATAATATCATAAATGAATTTCTTCTTTCGGAAATAGTTTTTTATTCTATATTGGACGTAAAAATTAAAAATCGGTTTAACATAAGCTATTCCGCCCGGATTTTTGCATTATGTTTAAAAAACTTTTCCGGATATTTTATTTTTTGGGCCAGAATTATGCCATTGTTGTTGATCCCCGGAATAGCACTGAAATTTTTAGTTAAAATATACAGGCTTATAAAAAAGAAATGGAAAATTTAAAAAATTTTATTAAGCGGATGCCGAAACATTGGTTTGTGGCCGTAAGCGCATGGACAAGCAAAATTATAGTGTCTCTGGTTCAGATAGTAAGCATTCGCACGCTTTTATTGTATCTCGGAGAAGAAAGATACGCCGTTTATGTGATAGCTTATTCCCTGACTTCATGGTTTGTGCTTTCGGATTTCGGAATAGGTCTTTCCCTGCAAAATTTTATATCCGAATGCCGCGCAAAAAAAGAATCTTACGACAAGTATCTGCTCGCCTCGCTACAGATAGCGGTAGTTTTATTTTTTGCTATGGCAGCTTTAATTCTTATTATTTCTTCACCCGTACAAGACATATTGTTTAGAAAATTTTTCGCGAATACAAATTTAAATTCCTTGCCGATAGTTTTCACTGTCGGAATAGTTACTTTGGCAAATGTTATCGCAAATTATGTTTTCAGAGTATATTACGCCGAACACAAAGGATATATTTCCAATATCCTGCCGGCTTTAGCCGCCGTATGCTCGATGACGCTTATATTCTTTATTAACAGATACTCTCACGACAAGCAAAGCATTATGACAGCGCTTCTGGTATTTACTCTGCCGAACCTGATATTTACCGTTATTCCGTTTATAAAAGTTTTCAAGAAATTTTTCATAAAATTGTTTGACGTAAACGCTTCTGTAATAAAATCGCTGCTGTTAAGGTCAGCTAAATTTCAAGGGATAGCCGTTTTAGGAGTCATATACGCCCAGACGGATTATATAGTGATATCTCAAACTTTGCATCCGAAATCAATAATCGCTTACAGCATATTTATGCGTGTCTTTATGTTTTTTTCATTTATATATACGTCTCTTTTAAGCGCGTCATGGCCTGTATTCAGCGAAATGTACGTTGAAAAAAAATACGGCGAACTAAGGTCAAAAATCAAACAATATATTACATATGCCGCATTTTTAATCACCGCCGGCACGGCTGCCGTATATATTTGTTCCGGCTTAATAGTAAAAATTCTTGCTCCGGGAACCGGCATTATCCCGGAAGCTTTTCTTATTTTATTACTCGGGATATATATGCTTGTAAAAAGTTACAGCGACACATTGTCTGCAATGCTGCAAAGTTTCAACGTATTAAAAATATTTTGGATATCTATGCCTTTTCAAATCATTTTAAATATTATCCTTCAGTATATCCTGTCAAAAAAATACGGCCCCGAAGGTATTGTTGCAGGGCTTATAATATCGCTTCTTTTAACAACCTGCTGGGTATTGCCGTTAAAATTAAATAATTTGTTAAGGAACCGCAAATAATATGAACAATGCTAAAACGAAAAAATTCATATCTTACTGCCCCGTAGATTTTGAAGATATAATCCTGTCGGCGGCATTTTCTGATATTGAAAAAGGATTTTATATAGATGTAGGGGCAAACGACCCGCTAGTAAGAAGCGTTACAAAACATTTTTACGATAATGGCTGGAGCGGAATGAACATAGAACCCCTGAAAACGGAATATGAATTGTTGTGCAAATACAGACCGAAAGATATAAATTTAAATATAGGCATAGCTGACAAAAAAGGAACTCTTGAATTTTACATTGAAGGCGCGGGTACTACCTGCTCGCAGGATATAATTGACAAGCATAAAGATAAAAATTCATTAAGAAAAGAAAGTATTCCTGTTGAAAGACTGGCTGACGTTTTAGACAAACACATCAATAAAAGCAAGGATATTCATTTTTGCAAGATTGACGTCGAAGGTTTTGAGAGAAGCGTTTTGGAAGGCATGGATTTTGAAAAACACCGTCCGTTTTTATTCTGCATAGAAGCGACTTATCCCGGGACATATATTTCTTCCTGCCATTTATGGGAAGATATATTTATAAACAACGATTATGCGGTTGTATTTTCTTACGGGGTAAACCGTTATTATGCGGATAAAAAAGGAAAATATTATAACTCGATTTTGGCAAACCTCAATGCTAAAGCCCCGATCCCCGCCTCAAATGAAAACAAAATGCCATTTATAAGAAAAATCAAACGCGCGCTCACCGAATCTTTAAGATTTTTCTGGCGTTTGCTTCCGAAATGGTTTCGGATTAAATTGATACTGCCGATACGCCTGAAATTACAATGCAGAAAACTCTTAAAAAAACTGAATTTAAACTACGAGGTAACGATTATCTCTTAAGACACAGGATTTTTATTAAACGGAAAGGTTTCTTTTTTTCCACTCCGAATAAGCTTCGTTTAATGCTTTCTTTTTCAACGCGCAATACTTTCTTAATATTCCGAAACTCAAGACGTTTAAAATGTTTATAAATTGAAGACGCTTTTTATAGTGTTTTACCGCAGACTCAATGCCGTAAACCTTTTCATAAAATAAAAACTCGCCGTAAGCATGCATTGTAAGCCTTTTTTCATTATTTTCAGCACCGCAGAAAGAACCGCATACAAGATGAGTTATTTTGGCTTCCGGCACTGAATAAGATAAATACCCGCATTTGGCTATCCGGCTCGTAAGCTCGTCTTCTTCAAGATACATAAAAAAATCGGCGTCAAACAAGCCCGATTTATCCAAGGCCTCTTCTCTTATCATCATATCGGCGCCGGTTACGGCGTCAACCCGCATATTTTTATTTTTATAATTAAAGTAGTCGGGTATTTTTTTTGTAATACGCTGTTTTACCGCTTTAAATATATTATTCAAAAGCAGCTCATTTTCCGGCAAAAACCGTTTTCTGAAGGAATATGTTGGATTGCCGCCGGCATCATAAAGATTCGCGCCGCAGACTCCGGCTTCAGGATTTTTTTCCATAAAATCAAACAATATCTTAACGGCGTTATTTATAAGCAGAGTATCGGTATTTAAAAGAAATACATATTTCCCATTAGCCATATTTATGGCAAGGTTATTTCCGCGGCCGAACCCTAAATTTTCTTTCGATTCTATAACCGTAATTTTATTTCCGAAGGCTTTCTTAAGTCCGTTTACGGAATTATCCGCAGAAGCGTTATCTACGACAATAATTTCGAAATCAACCCCGTCAGTCTTATCAAATACGGATTTTACGGCTTCTACGGTCATTTTTTCCGTGTTATAATTTACGAAAATAACGCTAACCTGCATTTCGTTCATTGTGTTTTACCTTTAAAATTCCGCCTGCCGAATATTCTAACATATTTTGCTATAATTATTTGTAATTCAAAATTCAATAGAATTTTAAGAATATTATGCCTGAATTAAACGAAAAAAAGAACATTCTGGTAAGTATGACCGCCCATATGGGAGATTTTATATGGGCAACATCGGCTTTTGCTTTGCTAAAAAAGACATATCCCCGCATTAAAATAACCGTATTGGCAGGAACTTCCGTCAAAGAACTTATTGAAAACAATCCGGTTATAGACGAAGTTATTTATGCCCCTTACGATACCGCCGATTTTAAATCTAAATTGCGAAAAGTTTTCTGGGCTCTCAAAAACATTCCGAAAATATTTTTAAAAAGATTTGACGCGGCATTTATCTTAGATTACTCCAGAGCCTCCGTACTTATATCCAAACTTGCTTTTATACCCGAAATTACCGGCGGAGATTTATTCCCCGTAGGGCGCGGCGAACCTGCCGGAATCGCAAAATATTTCACCCGTAAAGTTTCTCTGCCAAAAGATCAGGATAATACTCATATGTCCGTTGATTATCAGACTGTAATAAAAACTTATTTCAACATACAAAATAATGCCATGCCGGTTTTACCTCCGGAATTCTCAACAAAAAACGATAAGTCGGACAGAGTAAAAATCGTAATTTGCCCGAGAGGAGCAATAAACAAAGCAAATACGCATATCTGGGATTTGGAAAATTTTTCAGAGATTATAGACAGCATTTCACAGGAAGTCGAAAATATTGATTTTTATCTAACCGGAACAAAAGCGCACTTTAACGATATTGAAAAAATATTATCGAAAACAAAATACGCGAATGCCCGTAATATTGCAGGTAAAACCTCTCTATCCGAACTTACGTCATTACTGGGAGGCTCAAGGCTTTTAATATCGGCCGATACCGGGACGATTCATTTGGCGGCATACGCAAAAACCGATACAATCGTTTTGCGTTCATATAACACTCCTCCTATAAAATCTATGCCTATGTCTCATAAAGCCTATGTATTCTGTAAGGATATAGACTGTAAAAATTGCGCTTACGGCACTCTGGTTAAGAATAAGCCATGTCCTTTTATGCCTAACCCTAAATGCATGGCAAAAATAACTCCGCACGAAGTTGCTCAAAAAGCTGTCGAATTGTTAAAAACAATAAAATAATGAAAAAAATATTAGTTGTAACCAACGGCAACATAGGCGATTTCGTTTTGGCGACTTCCGCTCTAAAGCTTTTGCGGCAGGGTTTGCCGGAAGACGAAATAACTTTGATTACTTCCGTAAGGGTTAAAGATTTTATTGAAGGACTGAACAAAGAATGGATCGATTCGTCAAAGACTTTGTTTTTTCCCCGCAATGACAACCATAAAAAAACAGCCGTTGCCGGCGCTTTTATCGATAACGTTATTTACACGGATTTTTCGTTTACACGAAGTTTTATACGCCAAAGAGTTGACCAGGTTTTCTGGTTTGTTAAAAATTACTTTAAAATTAAACGCAGCGCGTTTGACGACTGTGTGTTTTTAGACCATTCCCGTTTTTTTGCAAAAGTAATGCCGCTGACAGGAATAAAAAATCTTATAGGACCGTCAACATGGTGGAGCGGAGACAAAGTCCCTAATCCGAATATTTCTTCGCTTACGAAAGCAGTTCCTCTGCCGGAAAACTCGGACAATACGCATATGGTTGAAAGATATCAGACAATAATACGCAGTTATCTCGATAATTGCAATTTATCAACGCCTCTTTTGCCTAAAACGAAACAGGAAACGGCTGAAAAAGTAAACAAACTGCTAAATAAAACCAATAAATATTCCGTTACTTTCTCGCTGCGCGGCGACAATATAAAAGGAAATAAAAAAATCTATCCTGTCACTCACGCAATTGAAATAATAAAACGGCTGCATAATCAAATAGACGCAGACTATTATATGCTCGGTACTAAAATATTTTATGACGACGCGGAATATATAAAATATCAAATCCCGGAAGCAAAAATACATAACCTGTGTTCAAAAACATCTTTACCGGAGTTAAAAACCGTATTTGAACAAACGGATTTATTGATTTCCGTAGATACCGGGGCAATTCACATAGCCGCTGTAACAAATACGAATATAATAGGTTTATACGGCGCAAATGACGGGAATTCTTTTCCCGTAAGCAGCCGTTCGACTGTTTTATATGTGAAACAACCCTGTTCACCCTGTAATTATACAAGAACCGTCTTAGGCATTCCCTGCCCGTACGGCGACAATCCTAAATGCCTTGAGTCCGTAACGCCGGATATGGTTTCCGGAGCGGCATTAAAAATTTTAAAAGGATTAAACAAATGAAAACTTACAGAAGAGAACTTGTGTTTAGCGTTGAAAAGAGGGTGGATTTTATAAACATCACCGGAGAAGTGCAGCAGGCCGTGACGGAAAGCGAAATAAAAGAAGGGCTGGTATTAGTTAATGCGATGCACATCACCGCATCGGTATTTATAAACGATAACGAATCCGGACTTCATAACGACTACAAAAAGTGGCTTGAAGAACTTGCCCCGCATGAGCCGGTGTCGCAATACCAGCATAACCGCACAGGCGAAGACAACGGCGACGCGCATCTGAAAAGGCAGGTTATGGGGCGCGAAGTAGTTGTAGCCGTAACCGAAGGAGAGCTTGATTTCGGACCGTGGGAGCAGATTTTCTACGGCGAATTTGACGGAATGAGAAAGAAAAGAGTGCTTATAAAAATTATCGGGGAATAAAACGGCAACGGCAAAAACTTCCTTATCCTTTTACAAAATTATAGCAACGCACATCAGCAAAGTTCGTCATCCTGCGCGATAGCCGCAGGTTCTGTAAATATCGGCTTTTTCTATAGATCCTGCTGCGAGGGACTATTGCCCGCGCAGGGTAACAAATGCCGGTCAATAGATAATTCCCCGTTCTTTTACTGCAGCAGAGAAAAATCTATAAACCCGCCGAATATGTTTTTTACCGAGTTTAGCAGCGCAAACCTGTTTTTCTTTATGTTCTCGTCTTCAGCCATAACCATAACTTTTTCAAAGAAATTATCTATCGCGGGTTTGATTTCTAAAACATTGTCAAAAACTTTGCCGTATTCTTTATTTGAAATGAAAGAATCCGTTTCGGGCTTTGTCTTTTTATATGCGGCGAACAAAGTTTGTTCGGCTTCGTCCGAAAGCAGCGTTTCGTCAACGGCGGGCGGAACTTCGATATTTTGTTTTTTAGCCTGGGCAAGTATATTGTTTATCCTTTTAAAAACTTCGGAAATCGGGACAAAGTCTCCTTTGGTTTTCGCGGCTTTCAAAGCCGTAAGTTTAGGCAAAATATCCCCCGGTTTTTTAAGCCCGAACGACTTTAAAACCGCCGAAACGGATTTCACTTCGTCCGAAGCGAAGTTTTGCGCTTCATAAAGGCTTTCAATTCTTTGTACCAGAAAAGATTCAAGCCTCTGCCTGCCCTGCGCGAATTTCGGGTTATTTTTAACTTTTTCAGGCATCAAAGCAAAAGTTTCTTCCAAAATCCCGTTCAAATCCGCATCCGGAAATTTCCCGATTATCATCCTTACCAAACCTATCGCCGCCCTTCTTAACCCGTACGGATCGGCCGAACCGGAAGGCTCAAGCCCTATGGCAAAATTCGCGGCAAGCGTATCTATCCTGTCCGCTATAGAAATGATTAAAGCCATTTTATTTTCCGGAAGAATTCCCGCTGCGCTTAAAGGGTAATAATGCTCCCGGATAGAAACGGCGACGCCGGCATTTTCGCCGAGCTTTTGAGCGTAGATTTTCCCCATAACGCCCTGAAGCTCGCCGTATTCAAAAACCATTTCGCTGACCAAATCCGCTTTCGACAGCAAAACAGCCCTGTCCAGCAATTTTTCATCGATATTTGCGCCGAACTCTTTATTTACAAAAGAGGACAAAGCCCTAACGCGTTCGACTTTTTCGTATATAGTGCCTATTTCTTTATGAAAAACGACGCCTTTTAACTTCTCGACATTGCCTTCAAGACCTTTCTTTAAATCGTTTTTATAGAAAAACTCGGCGTCCGAAAGCCTTGCGCCGACGACTTTCTCATACCCTTCGCGGGCAATTTCCTGATACTTCGAAATGCCGTTTTTAACGTCTATAAAATAATTCGAAAACGTTCCGCTCTTATCCAAAACCGCAAAACATTTCTGGCTTTTTTTAATGCACACGGTAAGCGCTTCCGGCGGAAGTTCAAGGTATTTCTTATCGAATTCGCATAAAACCGCGGTCGGATATTCGACAAGATAATTTATTTCGTCCGTAAGAGATTCGTCTTCTATAACGCTCCCTACGGATTTAACCGTTTCATTGACGGACTTTTTTATGGCTTCTTTTCTTTCGTTTTGGTCTGAAAGAACGCATTTGTTTCTAAGTTTAACGAGATAATTTTCAGGTAAATCTATTTTTATTTTGCTTTTATCCGAGGTATGAAGGCCGATCGTCCAATTGTCCGATTTTACGCCCGCGATTTTAAATTTAATGACTTTTTTCCCGTAAAGGGCGATTATGCTTCTTACCGGCCTTGCAAATTTGAATCCGCTTTCTTCCCAAACCATGGTTTTCGGGAAATAAATATTTTTTATTATCTCCGGGAAAATATTCAAAAGCAGTTTTTCGGTTTTTTCGCCTTTAGTTTTTTTGACAAAACAAAGGCGGTCGCCTTTATCGGATTGTTTAATGTCAAGTTTTTCGGGAACAGTTCCGTTTTTTGAGGCAAAGCCTATTGCCGCCTGCGTAAAATTGCCGTTTGCGTCTTTTGCGGCCTGAACGGAAGGCCCCAAAATTTCTTCCGTTTTATCCGCGCTTTTAGAGTCGAGGTTTTCGGCAAACAAAGCAAGCCTTCTCGGAGTAGCGTAAGTTTTTATTAAGCCGAATTTAAGTCCCGCGGCGGTAAAATATTTAGCCGCAAGTTCTTCAATCTGCTTTAAGGCCGGCTCTATGTAAGAAGCCGGGATTTCTTCAGTCCCTATTTCAAGTAATGCGCTGTTAATGTTTTCGCTCATTTTTATTTCCCTTTTATCCGTCTTTCTGCGCAAAAGCGGTTTCTCGCAGAATCTATAAATTTACAGACCCTGCGGCTTCGGGACTTTGTCCTTCGCGCAGGGCGGCAACTTTTTACTTTATCCCGGCAGTTTCAAGTATCCTTCCGCTGCGGCTTTAGCTATGGTTCTCACCCTTAAAACGTAAGCGACGCGTTCCGAAACCGATATCGCGCCTCTTGCCTGAAGCAAATTAAACAAATGAGAACATTTCATCACCGCGTCATAAGCCGGAAGAGGGAGATTGTCCGCGGCAAGTTTCTGCGCTTCTTTTTCCCAGTCGTTAAAATGCCTTTTAAGCATTTCCGTATCGGCTTTTTCAAAGTTATAGCATGACCATTCTTTTTCATCTTCAAGATGAACATCTCCGTAGGTCACGCCGTCCGTCCATTGCAAATCGTAAACGCTGTTTTTCTTCTGAACGTACATCGCAAGCCTTTCGGTTCCGTAAGTTATTTCAACGGAAATCGGGTTTAAGTTTATCCCGCCGACCTGCTGGAAATAAGTAAACTGCGTTGCTTCCATGCCGTCTATCCATACTTCCCAGCCGAGTCCCCACGCGCCGAGCGTGGGCGATTCCCAGTCGTCTTCCACAAATCTTATGTCGTGCTTTTTCGGGTCAAGACCTATGGCTTTTAAACTTTCAAGATAAATCTGCTGTATATCCTTCGGGGCGGGTTTCATAATGACCTGATACTGGTAATAATGCTGCAGCCTGTTCGGGTTTTCGCCGTATCTGCCGTCGGTAGGCCTTCTTGAAGGCTCGACGTATGCGACATTCCACGGTTTCGGCCCCAGAGATTTTAAAAACGTGGCCGGGTTAAAGGTTCCCGCGCCTTTTTCCAAATCGTACGGCTGCCATATAAGGCACCCTTTTTTCGCCCAAAACTTATGAAGCGTCATAATAATGTCCTGAAAATTCATAATTTCTCCCGAAATAGCGGCTCGGAAGTTCAGATGTTCAGAAGCCCGGAAAAGACAAAAGACTTTTACCGTTGCCGTTGCCGAACTTCCGGACTTCCGAGCCGCTGAGCCGCTTACTTTTAAAGCATTTTACAAAATTAAAGATTAATTTTCCTCATAAACACGCTTACCGACGGGCGTTTTATGTAATTTGTCAGATAGCCTTCGACATAGTTCCACGTTTTGTTATCGTCAAATCCGGATATATTGTCCGCTTCTTCTCCCGAACAGCGCGAAAGTTTCATCACGGCGGTCTCGGTCTGTTTATCCAACGACGAAACGCCGTTTTTAATGTAATCGCTTAAAGAATAACCGGAAAGTTTAAGAAACCTTAAAACAAAAGCCGTCAAAACTCTCTTCGGGTATTTGCAGTTTTCAAGCAATTCCCAAACTCTGGATATAAGCTCGTATTTTTCCGAATTCTCCATATTAAACGGCGTAAATTTATCGCCTATTTCGGCAGCGTAAAGAGCGTGGACGTTTTTATTGAGATCCGTTTTAAGCGCGGAATTGTTTTTTATTATCGCGGCGCCCGTAATTTTCGGACGGACGGAAGAATGACTTTGGAAAACCATAAATTCGCTCTCCGTCAGAGGTTCCGTAGCCGCGGAAAGTTTTGCGGCAATCTTTTTTGCGCTCGGCACCACGGCCTGAATTTTTCCCCACTCGTAAGAATAAATCACGGCGACTTTATCCGCTTCGCCGTGCGTATTCGAATTTAATACGAGCCCTTTGATTTGGTAATACATAAAACCTGAACCCCTAACCCTCTTGCTTTGCAAGTCCCTCTCCTCGTTTCTCTTCGGAGCCCGGGCGCTCACATCTCGCGCCCGCGGCAGACTCGTCCTCGTTATTCCTAGGACTGCCGCCCGCAAGGGGCGAGGGATAACAACTAATTAATTGTACTTTGTTATTTGCCTTAAAATTATTCTGTTCACTTTTTTCTCGTCGGCATCCTGAATTTCTATTTCAAAATTCTGCCATTTGATTTTCTCGCCGGTATCCGGGATTTTGTCGAAAAGTTTCAAAACCCAGCCGTTTATCGTCGAATAATCGTCTTCTTCGGGAATATTTATGTCCAGTTCTTTATTCAGATTCAGCACGGATTCCTGAGCCTGGACCAAATACGAATTATCCCCGTAGGGCAGTATCGTTTTTTCTTTCATATCGTATTCGTCCCAGACTTCGCCGACGATTTCCTCAAGCAGGTCTTCTATCGAAACTACGCCCACGGTCGAACCGAACTCGTCGACAACTACCGCTATGTGCCTGTGTCCAGTTTTAAATTCTTTGAGTATTTTATCGACTCTTGCGCTGTCGGGCACATAGTGAACCGGCCTTATCAAATCTTCCAGGGCTATAATGTCGGAATTGCGCCACGCTATGGCCAAATCTTTGCTGTATATGACGCCCGTAATATTATTCAAAGTGCCTTTGTAAACCGGGACCCTTGAAAACTCGGTTTCTATTATTTTATTTATTATGTCTTCTTTGTTATCTTCGATATCCACGGCGAATATTTCGGAGCGCGGAATCATAATCTGCGACACCCTTCTTTCGACAAAATCCATTATATTGCTTACGAGTTCCCTTCCTTCCTCGGAAAGAGGCGAAGTGGCTTCGTTTGAAAGCAGAAAATCTATTTCGTCGGCTTTTACCGACTGCGTTTCTTTCTTCTTTGAAAATATTTTTACGATTTTATTCGAAGCCGCGGTCAAAAACCTGACTGCGGGCTTAATCATTTTTGAAAACCCGATTATCGGCGGCAAAACCGCAAGGCCGAGTTTTTCGGCATTATAGCGGGCAAAAGTTTTAGGAAAAATATTCCCGAAAATCAAAGCAAGAACTATCGACACGGCGGAAAAAATCACGTCGTTTAAACTGTCGTTTCCGGCTCCGTATAACTGTTCGAAATCAAGAACCAGGGAAGAAGCCGTCACGCCCATGCCGACAAGCGACAAATTCATTCCTACGACCATCGCCGCCATTATTTCTTCGGTATTTGTTTCCCAATAAACCACGGCGCGCGTTTTTTTGCCGCCCGACTCTTTATACCTTCTCAAATAAGATACGGACAAACTGGTGATCGCCGTTTCCGAGCCGTTGAAGAAAGCCAGGACGCAGGTAAGGATAAAAAACATAATGATTTTAAACGTTATCAGCGTAATCATTCGTTAAACTCGTACTCGTCAATGATTTCCCCCACCACTTCTTCCAGAATGTCTTCAAGGGTAACCATTCCGCTTATATTGTTGTTTTTGTCTTTTACAAACGCGATATGCGTTTTGCCGCTCTGAAACTCTTTAAGCAAATCCTTTATCTTTTTGTCTTCGCTCACGTAATAAGGCGGGTTGAGAAGCGACCTTATGAAATGCCCTTTATTTTCTTTCCAGCCCCACAAAATGTCCTTTATGTGGATATAGCCTATTATGTTTTCTTTGTTCTTTATGTAAACGGGTATGCGGCTTCTTGAAGTTTCAATCGCCTTATCGAGAAAAATATCCTCGTCAAGCGACAAATCCACGGAATCTATGTCTTCAAGATACGTCATTATTCTTCTGACGGAAAGGTCGCCGAAATGCAAAGTCCTCTCAAGCATATACCCCGTTTCTTTGTCTATGGCGCCGGTATGGCCGCCTTCGGAAAGCAGGCCTTCAACTTCCTCTTTGCTCAATTCGTTCGACAAACCGGGCGAAGTTTTCGGGGATAAAACTTCCGTGATTTTTATCGCGGGATACAAAAAAGGCCTGGATATTTTTGCGATTTTATCGAGTATCGGCACCGAAAAAACGGTAACTTTTTCGGAATTTGCCCTGGCGTAAAATTTCGGCACCATTTCGCCGATAATAAGCAAAACGAAAGAAGTCGCCGCCCACGCGAAAACTTCCATAACGTGCCTGTTTACGGTTGAAAAAACGCTTGTCATAACGTTTGCGGACAAAAAACTTACAAGCATATCCGCTATGACGTTTACGGTCAGTATGACGGCTAAAAGATAATAAGGCGATTTAAGCCATGAGGACAGCGGAGGCGAAAGTTTAGGCCTTTGGGCGATAAGTTTTTTGACTCTGTATTTGGAAAGGCTCGTTATGCCGATTTCGGCTGCGGATATCCACGCCGATACGGCGACAAGCGCGACAAGGCAAATCAGTTCTAAAAAGTTAAGCATTTAAATATTTTATCCTGTTTTGCAAACATTTCCGTTTTGTTTTCCGGATCGTAATCGGTATATCCGCAAAGGTGAAGCGTTCCGTGGATGACAAGATATGCAAGCTCTTCAAGCCATGTATTTCCGTACTTTTTCGCCTGTTTTTCCGAGCGGCCTTTTGAAATATAGATGTCGCCCGCAAAAAGTTCCGGGACGACCATAAACGAAATGACGTCGGTAATGCGGCGCGTCTTTCTGTATTTGATATTCAGCTTTTTTATTTCAGCGTCCGAAACCATAATAAAATTGATTTCGCATTTTTTTACTTTTTCGGATTTTAACGCCGTTAAAGCCGCTTCTTTCAAAACCGGCACGTACGCTTTGGGAAAATCGGCGAAATTTATGTTTTTCATATTTTTATCCGTGTCATTGCGCGCGCAGCCGCAGCGCGCAGAGCGGCAATATGCCGTTCTTTGTCATTTGTTCTTTGTTACCTGTTCTTTGTTACCTGTTCTTTGTTATTTGCCGTTTGCTCTTTGTTCTTTGTCATTTGTACTTGTTCTTTGTCGTTTGCCGTTTCTTTATATTCTATTCTGGCGTGATATATCCCCACAAGCGTCGAAGTCACGCTGTTTCTTATATTTTCCAGGTCTTTTAACGTGATCGGACAGTCCGAAAACTGGCCGTCGGTAAACTTGTTGTTTATGATTTTTTCCACCGTTTCTTTTATTCTGACGGCCGTAGGCTCTTCAATAGCCCTGCAGGCGGCTTCGGAAGAATCGGAAATCATAATTATCGCGGCCGTTTTTGTCTGCGGCTTCGGTCCGGGGTAGACAAACATCGAAGCGTCGGTTTCGCTGTTTTTTTCCAAAGCCTTATGGTAAAAATAACTCATTACCGTAGTGCCGTGATGCTGCTCTATATTGTTTATGATTTCTTTGTCGAGATTATACTTTTTTGCAAGAGAAACGCCGTCTTTTACGTGAGACATAAGTATCAAAGCCGACATCGCCGGAGACAAAGCGTCGTGCGGATTGGCTCCCGAATTCTGGTTTTCTATAAAATATTCCGGATTTTTCAATTTTCCTATATCGTGGTAATACGAACAAACCCTCGCGAGAATGGCGTTCGCGCCTATGGCGTTTGCCGCCTGTTCGGCAACGGCCGCCGTCCATAAAGAATGGTGGTAAGTCCCCGGAGCTTCAAGCATAAGCCTTTTTAAAAGAACGTTATTAAAATCGGCAAGCTCTATCAGTTTAATGTTTGTCGTTCTTGAAAACAGTTTCTCAAAAACCGGCACCAGCACCAGAAGAATAACCGCCGTCACAAGCCCGTTATAAAATCCGAATCTTATATTTTCAAAATACTGCGGCAAACCGTACTGTTTAAGCAGAAAAAACACAGTTATTACCGAAATGTTCACAAAAGCCGCTTTTAGTCCGGTTACAATAAAGCCCGATCTGCTTCTTATCCTTCCGGCGTCGGCAACGCATACTACGCTGCCGCAAAACATGGTAAGAAAAACGTCAAATCTCATATCGCTTAAAAAGCCGGCGTAAAGGCTTAATATCAAACCGTATAAGAGGCCTATTCTCACCGACAAAAGCATGGCGGACATCAGCGCGAACGCGGCGACCGGAAAAATAAACGGCGACAAATATCCGTTGTAAACGGAAAACTGAAGCGTTAAAACGCCCGTTACGAATATAAGGCACATAAGCACTACGGCGTCGCTGTCCGACAAAATCTCTTTTTCTTCTTTACGGGTATTTTCGATAAAAAACGCTATTACCGACAAGGTAAATATGGCCACGGAAAGCATGGTTCTGTAGCTGAAGCCCAAACCCATGATAAACATAAGGTAGAGCGCCGTTATCGTGATCCCGACGGTAAGAAAAACGGGGATTTTGATTTCTCTTAAAAATATATTCTTGGCATTTCTCACTACCGGAGCGGCGGAATCCTCCGCAGCCAATTTTTTAGCGGTAACGAGAAGCAGTCTTCTTAAAGCAGCTTTTATTTTATCCATTTTACTCCGTGTTTAAAGACAGTATGTTAAACGCAACGCCGTTGCGTTTGCTTATTCTTATACTCCGCCCTCTTATCTTCCGCAGTTATCAGTTCTTCGCCTGTTTCACGACTATCCTGACGCCGAGCTCTTTCAGCTGTTTTTCGCTTACTTCGGCCGGCGCATTAGACATAGGATCCGAAGCTTTTTGCGTTTTAGGGAAAGCTATGACTTCCCTTATGGACTCTTCTCCGGCAAGCAAGGCGCAAAGCCTGTCAAAACCCAAAGCAACGCCGCCGTGCGGGGGCGCGCCGTACGTCAAAGCGTCAAGAAGGAAACCGAATTTTTCTTTCGCCGATTCTTCCGATATATTAAGCAAATCGAAAACCTGTTTTTGTACTTCGCTTCTGTGTATTCTTACGGAACCGCCGCCGAGCTCAACTCCGTTTAAAACAACGTCGTAAGCCTTGGCTTTTACTTTGCCCGCGTTTTCACCCGTAAGAGCTTCGCCGTCTTTCGGAGAAGTAAAAGGATGATGCAAAGCAGACCATCTCTTTTCGTCGTTATCCCACTCAAACATCGGAAAATCTACTACCCAGAGGAAATTAAATTTGTTTTTATCTATAAGCCCCTGCTCTTTGCCGGTTTTAAGCCTTAACGCGCCGAGCCCCTGGGCAACTATTTTTTCTTCGTCCGCAAGAAAAACAACAAGGTCGCCGGGTTTTGCGTCAAGTTTTGTAATAATCGCTTTTATTTCTTCGTCTTTGAAATATTTGACTATATTGGATTCCGCGCCCGTTTCGGTAATTTTCATCCAGGCAAGGCCTTTGGCTCCGTATTCTCCGACAAATTTTGTAAGGCCGTCTATTTCCGAACGAGAAAGACTTGCTCCTTTCGGTATGCACAAACCTCTTACTATGCCGCCTTTAGACAAAACGTTGGAAAAAACGCTGAACCCGCTGTTTTTAAGTTCTTCGCAAAAATCCCTTATGATCATTTCAAATCTCGTATCGGGCTTGTCCGAACCGTAATCGAGCATAGCCTGAGAATAAGGCATTCTTGTAAAAGGCGTTTTGATTTCGATATTTAACGCAGTTTTGAATACTTTTGCAAGCATTCTTTCGATTACGTCCATAACGTCGTTTTCTTCTATAAAAGACATTTCAAGGTCAACCTGCGTAAATTCAAGCTGCCTGTCGGCCCTTAAATCTTCGTCTCTGAAACATCTGGCTATCTGATAGTATTTGTCAAATCCGGCAACCATTAAAATCTGCTTGAAAATCTGCGGAGACTGCGGCAAAGCGTAAAAACTTCCGTGATGAAGCCTTGCAGGAACCAAAAAGTCCCTTGCGCCCTCCGGCGTAGATTTGCCGAGAAAAGGCGTTTCAATTTCCAAAAAGCCGTCTTCGTTTAAAAAGTTTCTGATTTCCTGCGAAACTTTGTGCCTCATTATGAAATTTTTCTGAAAATTCGGCCTTCTCATATCGAGATAACGGTATTTGAGCCTGAGTTCCTCGGAAGTGTCGGTATAATCGGATATTTCGAAAGGCAAAACGGGAGAAGCGTTCAATACTTCAAGATGCGAAACCACAAGTTCCACTTTTCCGGTAGGCATATTCGGGTTTACCGTGCCTTCGGGACGGTTCCTTATAAGGCCTTTAACCGACAAAACGTACTCGCTGCGTATATGTTCGGCAACCGAAAAAATTTCTTTATTTTCGGGCTGGAAAACTATCTGCAAAATGCCTTCCCTGTCCCTTAAATCTATAAAAATTACGCCCCCGTGGTCTCTTCTGGAATGCACCCAGCCGCAAACCGCGATTTCTTTGCCGATACTGTCTTCTCTTACCTGCCCGCAATAAAAACTTCTTTTCATGATTTTCCTCTTTTTAACTACAGAGTTGGGAGTGAAGAGCATCTTCACTCTTCACTTTTGACTTTTCGCTCTTTTATTTCAATATATTTTCAAAATACAAAAGCGCTATAACGGTTTTCGAATCCATTATTTCGCCTCTTTTTACCATATCAAGCGCTTCGTAAAAACCGAATATTCCGGCGCTGACAAATTCGTCGCTGTCCGGGTTAGTATTCCCCTTCTTAAGCCCGAATGCCGCGAATATATGCAAAATCTCGTTTGAAAAAGCGGTTGTGGGATAAAAAGAAATGAGTTTTTCTATTTTTTTGGCTTTAAAACCGGTTTCTTCTTCAAGTTCTCTTTTAATGCCTTCTACAGGAGTTTCGCCTTTATCGAGTTTTCCGGCAGGAATCTCATAAGTGATTTTCCCTACGGGATGCCTGTACTGTTTAACCAATACTATATTGTTTTTATCCAAAAAAGGAAGGACGGCTGCTGCTCCGGGGTGTCCCAGATATTCTCTGGTAGCGGTTTGACCGTTTGGAAGCTGAACTTCATCGCAGTAAAAATCTACGGCTTTACCCTGATATATTCTGTTCTTTTTTATTAATTTTTCAATCATATGCGCTTTATTTTACTATATTTTTACGCAAAAATAAAAAACAAAACGCCGAAAAAGGCATTTTGTTTAAAAGTTTGCGCTGCATAGGAATTGAACCTATAACCTAACGATTAAGAGTCGTTTGCTCTACCAATTGAGCTAGCAGCGCTTTTTTACAAAAATTAACGTGGAAATTTTAACAAACTGAAGCCGAAAAGTCAATTTCAGGGTTTTTGATAACAGCTGCGGCTGAAATCTTTGCCGTGCCGCGCGCTCATTTGTATTGTTACGTGGCTTATTCCCGCCGAATCGAAAATCAGTTTTTCAAGTTTTTCCAGCAAAGCGTCCCTGTCAACGTTTTCGTTTACCTCAATATGCGCCGTAAGAAGCAAAAAAGACGAAGAAATGCTCCATACGTGTATATCGTAAACATCTTTAACTCCTTCGGAACCTTTGATTTCGGCTTTAAGGTCGTCAATGTCTATATGCGCGGGCGTTCCTTCCAAAAGAATATTGACGCTTTCCGAAAATATTTTCCATGCGCTGTATAAAATGAGAAAAGCTACGGCAACGCTTATAATCGGGTCGGCTATATTCCATCCGAAAAAGTATATGAATCCCGCGGCTATTATGACCCCCACGGAACCGAGCATATCGCCCAAAACATGCAAAAGCGCGCTTTTGACGTTTATATTTTCCTTATGTCCGCCGCCCCTTAAAATAAACAAAACGGCGATATTTACCGATAACCCTATGACCGCGATGATAAACATCGGGCCGCTTAATATAGGCGCTGGGTTTTGCATTCTGAAAACCGCTTCCTTAAGAATAAAAATCGCTATTAAAAATATTGTGATTGCGTTAAAAAAAGCCGCAAGGACTTCGAATCTTTTATATCCGTAAGTTTTACGCTTGTTTGCGTTCCGCGCGCCGGCAACTACGGCGGACAGACTTAAACCCAGCGCAAAAGCGTCGCTCAACATATGCCCCGCGTCGGACATCAATGCCAAACTGCCGGACATCAAACCGCCGATGAATTCCACAAACATAAAAACGGTTATAAAAATAAAAGAAATAAGCAAAGCCTTTTTGCCCGCGCCGGCCGCGTGATTATGCGAATGATGATCTTTATGCTTGTGTTTAGTCATTTTGACATTCTACCAAATCCCGCAATTTCAAGGCAAACATAATCCGTTATACCGCAGGTTTTAATGTAGTATAATAAAACCCTTATGAAAAACATAGAAATCCTTGCTCCGGCAGGTTCAAAAGAAGCGTTTATAACGGCCGTTGAAGCCGGCGCCGACGCAATATATTGCGGATTAAAAGATTTCAGCGCGCGCGGCAAAGCCCAAAACTTTACGCCCGCGGAATTCAACAATTACGTAAACTATGCCCATGGCAAAAACGTCAAAGTTTACGCGGCTTTCAACACTCTCATAAAACAAAGCGAAATAAAAAACGCGGTAAAGCATATAAACTTTATAGCGCAGGCAAACGCCGACGCGGTAATAGTGCAGGATTTGGGAGCCGCAAACATAGTAAAAAGTTATTTTCCCGCGCTTAAACTTCACGCAAGCACGCAATCGGCAATACACAACGGTTACGGAGTTTCACAAGCCGAAAAAGCGGGCTTTAAAAGAGTGGTTTTGGCAAGGGAACTGTCGCTTGCGGAAATAAAAGGCATTGCGTCAAAGACAAAAGCCGAACTTGAAATATTCTGCCACGGCGCGCTGTGTTTCGGCGTTTCGGGCTTATGTTTAATGTCAAGTTTTATAGGCGGCTTGAGCGGAAACCGCGGAATGTGCGCCCAGCCGTGCAGAAGACGCTGGCGCACAGGCAATAAAGAAGGCTTTTTCATTTCGCCGAAAGATTTGGATTTGTCCGCTCATATAAAAGAATTGAAAAACTCGGGCATAACCTCGTTAAAAATAGAAGGAAGAATGAAAAATCCGCAGTATGTGTACAATACCGTAAAAGCGTATAAAATGCTTATAAATGCGGAGGACGAAGCGGCAATAAAAGAAGCCGGACGGCTTTTAGCGGCGGACTTTGCCCGCCCCAAAACTACTTTTAATTTCATACAAAAATCAAAAGACATTTTTACTCCCGATATGCCTAAACAAACGGGTATGCTTCTTGGCGAAATTGTTTCCGTAAAAGACAATGTTATAACTTTGAAAACCCGGGCAAAATTAAACAAAATCGATACTTTTAAAGCGGCGGACGCGAAAGCCGACGCTTATTTTAAGATAAGCGTTTTAAGCATTAAACAAGCAGGCGAAACCTGCGAAATCGAAACGGATACTACGGGATTAAAAGCGGGCATGCTGATTTTTAAAACCGCGGACGGCAATTTTGAAGAATTTTTGCAAAATATCGTTAAAAACACCGAAGTAGAGAAAAAAGAATTCGTTGTTTCGCAAAAAAGCTTTGCTTTTCCGAAATTCAAAAAAAACGCGCCGCAGAAAAAATTGTTTATAAAAATCAACGATATAAACTGGCTTGCGCTGATTAAAAATACCGATATTTCATTAATTTTTACGCTTGACAAGGAAAATATTAAATCTTTAGCCCGGCTTTGCCGCGCCGAAACCGCAAAGCCCGCCGGCAGCCGTATAAAATATTTTGAGTTGCCGCCCTGCATTGACGAGCAGGATTTGCCGCTTTTTCGGGAAGCCGTAAACAGCCTTAAAGGCAGCGAATTTTTTATCAACAATTTGGGGCATTTTAATTTTTTTAACAACGAAGCGAAGCTTCATGCGGGCAATTTTTTATACGTTTTAAATTCTTTTTCAGCGGATTTTATGTTTAAAAATAATATAAGGAACTTTGTCCCCGCGGTTGAAGACGACTTTAAAAACATATCGGATTTTGCCGCAAGCGGGCTGTCTGACCGCATAATATTTTATCTGTCAGGGTTTCCTGTCCTTGCAGTATCGGCAATGAAGCCCTGTGAAGAACTTGCACAAAACAAAAACATAGAATCGCTGAAAGACACTTTTCAGGTTATACGCAGGCAGGACAAAACAAACGTTATCGCGCAGTATCCAGTAATGCTTTTTAACAAGAAAAAGCGGCTTGAAAAACTCGGAATCGGCAAATTTATCATAGACCTCTCTTTTATACCCCCCGATAAAGCGTACCTTGAAACCGTACTGAATGCTTACAACGGAAAAATCTCCCTGCAAAACGGCTGTGAATTCAATTTTGAAAGAGGTTTAAGGTAATATTCCGCAAAGACTCTCCCTTCGCCCCTTGCGGGAAAAGGCGAAGCGAAGCCCCGGATGAGGGATTTCTGTATATCAATTGCTGCTCCCTTTTATAAATCTTACTTTAAAAAAGTGACATATCTGTTTTGACCTTAACAGCCGTTTGCAAAACGCTTTAAAATATAGTATTTTAAGTAAAATTTATATTCGGAGGAAGCAAAATGTATAAAATAGTTTTGATAAGGCACGGCGAAAGCGTGTGGAACAAAGAAAACAGGTTTACAGGCTGGGCGGATGTGGATTTGTCCGAAAAAGGAAAAGAAGAAGCGTTAAAAGCCGGAGAGCAGCTTAAAAAAGACGGTTTTACTTTTGATTTGGCATATACTTCCGTTTTAAAAAGAGCGATAAAAACGCTTTGGACCGTTACGGACGTTATGGACCTGCTTTGGGTGCCGGTTATACGCAGTTGGAAACTCAACGAAAGGCATTACGGAGCGCTTCAGGGGCTGAACAAAGCCGAAACCGCGGCAAAGTACGGCGAAGATCAGGTAAAAATCTGGAGAAGAAGCTACGATACCCCGCCTCCGTCGCTTGAAGAAAGCGACGAAAGATTTCCGGGAAAAGACCCCAGATACGCAAGCCTTACAAAAGAAGAACTTCCTTTGACGGAATGCTTAAAAGACACGGTCGCAAGGGTTATCCCTTTCTGGGAAAAAGAAATCGTGCCGCAAATAAAAGCCGGCAAAAAAATCATAATCGCCGCTCACGGAAACAGTTTAAGAGCTTTGGTAAAGTACCTTGACAACATAAGCGACGCGGACATAGTAAATTTGAATATCCCCACGGCAATGCCTTTGGTTTACGAACTTGACGAAAACCTTAAACCCATAAAAAATTACTATCTGGGCGACCCCGAAGCTGTAAAAAAAGCAATGGAAGCGGTAGCCAATCAGGGAAAAGCGAAGTAACAACTCTTATTCTTTTTATTTATATTTCTAAAATTACAAAGGCTTGCGTTTAAAGACGCAGGCCTTTTCTATTTAAACTTAGTTTGCTTTTTATAACGTGTTTTTCTATAAATTTCACCCGTTTTTGAATCAAATGCAAATTTATTGTAAATATTATGTAATTTTATTGAAAATACAATATATTTTGTATTGACAAAAAGGAGGTTTCATATTATAAGGTAATATATATCGGCAGAGGTGAAATTATGCGAATAAGCAAAAAAATTACGAATGCCCTCTCATTAGCCGTCCTAGTATGCTTTTGCAATGCTTTTATATTTGCCGATATTGCAAAAGCAGTTTCATCCCCGTCGCAAAATATACGCTTTAACATGTCATTTTTAGATTCTATTCACCCTGATTTTCACATGAATTCTGAAGGCAAAAACAATAATGTCTTTATAGTACAGGATCTGCACGGAGATAAATACGTACAAAAGAGTATAAACGACATAATAAAATATTTAAATGAAAACAATAATATCGGCGAAATATTGCTTGAAGGGGCTTCCGGACGCGAAAACCATACATGGCTTTCAGGAATTAACAATAAACGCAAAAACGAAGTTTTAAACGACTTGCTCGACAATTCACTTCTTACCGGAGTAGAATATTATATTTTATCCAATACCGAAGAAAAAAAGTTAAAAGGTTTAGAAAACGAATACTTGCACTTCTCGAACATAAAACGCCTGCATGACATACAAAATATCCAGCCGGAAATTACACAAGAACTTTCATTGATGAAGACGGCAATCAACGAGCGTCAAAAAAATGTTTATTCTTACGAGAATAAACGGCTGCTGAATTTCGAAGAGAGATATTTAAGCGGCAAATTAGGCACCGTGGATTTTTACGGCCGCCTTATCGAAAGCGCTGCCAAAATAAACGACGAAAAAATGTCGGCAAACTTAGAAATTTTAAGTGAAGCGATGGAAGCGTTTAAAATTCCGCCTAAATTGCACATAGATTCGGTCAATAAAGAATTGACAAGTCTTATAAAAAGGCTTCAAAGCGAACTGCCTTACAAAACTTATGTTAAAATGGCTGAGAAAACAAAAAAATTTTCCGATATGCATATTACATACGCGGCATTGAACGAATTACTCAAAGAAAATTATATTAATGAGTACGATAACTTAAGACAATATTTATCCTACTATACGGGACAGCGCAACATAGACAGACTGGATCTGATAAAAGCCGAAGAATACGTAGTCGATGAATTATACAAGTACAACTCCATGACGAATTCGGAAATGTCTTTAGCAGCGTTCAGCCGCGCATTCAGACATTTCGAAAGATATTTCAAAGCCGAAGCTACAAATTTTGACTACGATTATACGGCCTTTTTCGGCGCGGAAAATTTTATAAAGTTATACTCGGAAAAATTTAATACCGAAATAGAGTCAATAAAATCGAACAAAGACCTTTATGAACAATATTATGCGGCAAATATCGTAAGGAACATTCTTTTTGCGGAAAAAATAGAAGAAAGCCTGAAAAAGCATAACGGAAAAGTCATTGCCGTTATGGGAGGATTTCATACCGACGGCGTAGGGAAAATACTAAAAAGCAAAAATATTATTCACAACATAGTGACCCCGAGCTTATTTCAAACGTCTCAGGATGCCAAACATACTTACATGACTCATTTAAAAAGCATCGTGGAACGGCAAACGCTGGCGCTGCAGATATATCTGGAACGCGGGGATACGCAGCAAATTATGCAGCTTTTTCAGGCTAAATATACGGAACTTCTTGCAAGCCGCGGATTAAACGCGGCATTGTCCGAATTGAACGCCTATCTGAATCTTATAAGCAATGTTACCGAGGACGATATAGAGTCGGTTACCGGAAGCAGACCCGAAAGATTTTCAAAAATACAAGACGCGTCCGTATCGTTAAACCCCGACAAAAGCATAAAGATACAATTTACTTCCGTTTCAGACGGCAGGACCGAAAAAATCAAATTTGACATTGCATCAGAACGTTCAAAAGGCGGATATGCTTCCATAGCGGGCTGGGCTTCTGACAAAATTACAAGGTTTGCCGCTTTTTGGGAATGGATATACATACTGCCATTTTCAAGCTTCGCTTTCGGTTCAAAAACTTTAAACAAGGCATTAAGTACAAAACTGGATTCCGACATTTCTATAGAAAAGAGTTCCGTACGTGAAAGAATGCTGGATATCGCCTCTTTGTTTCTTTTGTTCGGCATATTTGCTTTTTCGCCCCCCGTAGCGGTCGGGGCTTATGTCTTAATAAGAGCTGCGTTATTTTCAAGCCTGCACAAGGTTTATTCCGGCAACATTAAGCAGCATATAAGACTTTTCTTTTTAGGCACTATATTCTGGATTCCCGTCATAGGCCCGTTTGTTCATTACGCTTATAATGAATCTTTTTCAGACAGGCCGGCGAGCGTAGTTCAAAATACCGCGCAGGCAAAACCTAAAATAGATTTCACCGTAACTTCGCTTGAAAGTCTTATAGACAAATTTAGAGCGGAAAATTCCAGGCAAGTTACCGTAAATGACGTAATGAGCGACTCTTTTTCCCTTTTAATGCTGGACAACCTGAAACGCTCGATATCAATGATACAAACAGATGAAGATTTAATGCAGGCTTTTGAATTGCTGGCATTTCTGGTACAAGCGAAAACATGGCTTTCCGCGGGAACAGACTCTTTAAGCTTAATCGGGCCGTATCAGCTTAGAGACAACAATCTTTCAAGTTACGAGCGTTCATGGCTTAATACGAAAGACGCCGAAGATGCAATAGCAAAAGCTTTGAATTTTTTTATTGAAAGAGAAAACAACGCATATTTATTTAAAAACATAGAGTCGCTTTACCATCTTTATTTCGCTGGGCAGAAAGAAAAACTGAAAATTTACGTTCAGGGAGACATCGAATACATTTCTAAATACCAAAGCGGAAAAAATCAAAACAGTACCGTAGAGAATTCGGATTTACAGGACGCGGATAAAATATTTTTCCGGGCAGACGGAATTGACGATGTTTTCGTAGAAATGGAATCGATTTTGAAGCAGTACGTAGAGAATGGAACCGAGCAGGAAATGAAATCCGCGATGGAGCGATATAAAAATATTGATAAAAACGGCAGAGAAGAACGGCGGCTTTTCGAAGAAAAGTTTAAAGAAGTATTTTTTGAACTTAACGATATAAGAGCTCTTACCGACGAACAAAGAGAAAAACTACGAGGCTACTATGAGACGTACGGCATCAGAATATATGTGCTCGCACCCGTTTCTTCCGTTTTCGGTTCAAGCGCATTTTTAAAGAGGATGTTTTCCGGCAAACCGTACATGATGTTCAGCAATTACTCCATGCCCAACGAAACGGCAGGCAATAGAGTATTTACCGAAAGAAACTTCGGAGGACGCACCAACAATTATATAAGAAATTTAATTTTCATGCTGCTTAATGTCGAACAAAACGGAGCCTCTATGAGCAGCGACAAATATTATACTCCCGGAGACAGAATGGATGAAGAAGGCAGCGAAACATACAGAAACCTGTTATCTTTCAGAGCGCAGCAGGCATTTGAACTTATAGAAAACAATATGATTTTATTTATGGGAAATCAGCCCTTTTTGAAATCCGAACTGCAGAGTTTTCACGGGGAATTTTATGATATTTTATACAAAGCATCCGAAAGCGGCAGACTTATACCCAAAGCCGTATTAGACGCATTGGAAGCAATGAGAGCTTTATTTGTATTTAATACTTTAAAAGCATCGGAATTTCATATAAAAGAACAAAGTTTGCAGAAAAAACTCAAATATATTGAAGATGAATACACCGCGTTTGCTTTAACGAATATCGCTGACGGCAAAGAAGTTGACATTGACACGAAAGACAGTATGATTTCATCAATGCTGTTTACAAGCGGCATAGGAGTATTTATTTCTTTGGTTGATCACGTTTTACGCACAAACGGCATCGAGAACTCCAGTATTATAGCTAACTTGTCGCATTCGTATTACGAATATGCTCCGTATTTGAATGCGGTAGGATTAGGCGACTCCAGAGCAAATGTAATACTTAATTTTGACGGAGTTAAAACAAATCTGGATAATGTACAAATCGATTACGGTAAAGCCAACCTTGTGCTTTTGGAGCCGGCATATAACAGATATGATATGGACACCGAAGACATTGAAGGATTTCTCCGTAAAGTTTTGGATATTGACGCTTCCACCGGTAAACCTAAAAGAGTTTTTGACAAACCTTTTTATGTCTGTATAGACAGAACCGCAGTCCCTTTTTGGAATATTTTTGATATAATCGATACATTACCTGACAATTTTCACATAGTTGTTTATAACAGTTTACAAAAATTACATGAAAATTCGTGGGAGCTTACAAGCGGAGGCGGCGCTTTGTTAATCTCCGGGAATAATCTCGCAACGCACAAAAAATTTTCCGAAGAAATGAGCGAAAGCAGAAATGCGACGGGACAGATGCCGGATGCCTATGCGGTTAATGCGTTTGAAAAGATCTTCGCTTTGGGAAGAAACACCATCCTGCAAAGGATAAAAAGGATTACCGGGAATGCCGAAGCCATAGCAAAAGCCATGGCAAGAGCCGCCGAAATAAAAAATAACCGGTATTTCGATGAAATAGTATCTCACGTAAGCATAAACAAGCAGACAAGCGGCGAGGCAAGTCTGCAAGTGCCTTTCATAGCGATAAATCCTAAAAGTAAATATGCTTTTGATAAAGACATCAGGAAAGGCACATCCGCCCGCAACGATGCAATTGCCGATTTGCTTGCTCTTTTAAGAAAAAACGGAATATATGACGCCGCTCAAAGAAACAGTTACGGTTTCGATTCGCTTACTTTGGCCGCTTACGACGGAGACGCCGTAAGGATATCAGTAGGAGATTATCCTCCGGAAATAGCAGACAAAATAGCTTCGGTACTATCCGACTATACTTTACAAGTTCTTACTTTAAGCGAATTTTCTGATAATCCGGACACAATGGATGCGGATGCCGCCGCCGAACAAATTATGCAGATATTGAGAGATCCGAACAACTATTATGAAACCCTTATGTTTAGAAATCACATTTCGAGGCTTTTAATCGTATCCCATCAAAAAGTCAGCGAAGGCAAAGAATCGTATAAAAAATTATTCGTTGCCGCAAGCATAGCTTTCGGGATGATAGATTTCAACGGCTTCAAAGAACATGAAAAAAACTACTTTAAGCGTAAAAGGGATGAGAGCACAAAAGGAATTCCTTCGTACAAGAAAATGCTTGCAGCTATATTAACGGAAAACTCCGGAGGGGAACGTGAGTTTTTTATGGAAGCTTTGAATACTGCAAAAACAATGCAGCCGGGTAAAATGACAGTCTTTATGGAAAATTACGGTATAGATAAAATATTGCGGGGATTTAACGTCTATACGGAATATTTGAGTGATGCAGCAAATACAAATGACGCAACAGCGGCCGTCTTGGCGGATTTAGAGGTAATAAAAAACGATTCTGACACAGGCATAGCGGAAAGCACACGCATAATCACTCCAAAATTCTTCGCAGGAATCTTAAAAGCAGCCTAATGAAAAAAACACCGTTTATTGTAACATTATCTTCATTTTTACTGAATATCATATCTCCCGTATCGGCGCAGATAAGCGTTATCGGCGCGGATTACGACGTTATGCCCGCTTATTATTACGAGCAAAACTACAATGGTAAAAAAAACATAGACATTTACCTTATAGAAGATTTGCATGCAAATTTAAGCGCCCAAAAAAGCATAAGCCGAATCATGGAATTTTTGGACAAAAACAGCGATATTACGGCAATTCTTATGGAGGGTACCGCAAAAACCGTTAACCCGTCGGTATTTTCTTACGGCAAAATACCGAACAAAAACAGGTTTTTGGACTACCTTTTAGATTCTTCGTTAATTAACGGCGTAGAATACTACGCTTTAAAAAACGATAAAGAAAGCAAAATTTCAGGGCTTGAAGACAAAACACTTTATGACGAAAACATAAACAAACTCAAACTTATTTTCGATTCCAAGCGGGAAGTCAATAAATATCTGTCGGAAATGCAAAAAGATTTATCGCAAATTCAAAATGATTTATATTCTCCCGAAAACAAAGAAATTCTAAAAATGCAGAAAAAGCACGCGGCTTCGGCCGTAACGGATCTCAAATATTTCGGTTTTCTTTTAGACAATGCCGGGCACATAGCCGATAAGCCTTTATACATCGAAGAAGACTGTTACGCTTTAAGCGGTTATATATCCATGCAAAAAGGTTTCGGTAAAATAAATTATAAGAAATTAAACGAAGAAATTAATAATTTTTTTATTGCCGCAAAAGAGGTTTTCCCGTATGCAGTATATAAAGACTTGGCAGACTCGTTCAATAAATATGACAATCCGCTGATTTTCTGTTCTATACTTTCAAATATAATAAATGACAACAATCTTCGAGGTTACGGCGAAATAAAAAAAATAGGCGCGTTTTATTCCGTAAAATCGGATACGGATTATAAAATTCTGCTCAAAGCGCAAAAAAGAATAGAAAAATTCATTTTCCTGTCCCATGCCTTAAGTCCGGAAGAAAAACGGCTTATAATATTAAGCGACGCATTTGACAAGTACAAAAGCTATTACGGCGCTTCAGCAACCGAATACGATTACGAATTTATAAAAGGTTTCGGCGTCGGCGGCTTTGAAGAAGAATGGCTGAAAACTGTAAACAAGAAGGCCGTTTTTATCGACAAGAAGTTTGCGCTATTATATAAAAACTATTATGACAACAATATTGCGCGAAACAATGTTTTTATGAAAAATATTCTCGATGCTTTAAAAAGCCGCGATGGAGAAGGTTCGCTGGCAATGCTTTGCGGCGGGTTTCACAGCGGCGTAATGAAAGAATTCTTTGAAGAAAACGGCATTTCGTACTGCATAATAACTCCGGATGTAAATGAATATTCCGGCGAAGACAGAACAGTTTATGAGAAATTGATTTCCGAAAACGGCGGAATATCGGGTTCGGCAATCCCTCCCAAAGTTTTTATCGGCAAGGATCATTCTTTACAGATACTGGATATTTTAAGCTCCGTATATAATAAAACTCCCGATAAACAAACGGCTTTAAAATCGATTTCAGACGCGGCAAAAGAATTAAACGCCGGCAACATTGAGATTACGCCGTTTGCCGACAGCGGCGGTACGCCGTACGTATCGTTAGAGTATCCGGACGGATACGGCGTTACTTTTAACATCGAAAGCAGACGGATTGTAAATCCTGAAGATTTAAATATCAACCGGATAAACGCCGACATCAAAGAAAAGATTGAATTAAAAAGAGTTAAGCGAATCATCGAAAGCCTTAAAAACAATATTTACTTTCAGCAAAGTTTCTATCAAAATTCATTAAATACATTTCTTGAAGACATCGGTTCCGCACAATCACGGCAATATTCGCCGTATGAAATATTTAAAATTATTTTATTTATGGTGCAATCCGCAACATATATCGCTCCCGCAAAGTTAAACAACATAAGGGGACCCTTACAAAACGTACGTAATTCTTACGAAAGGTCTTATATAGATTACACCGCGGAAGAGGCGCTTATAGGAGACAAATTAAACTATTTGCTTTCAGAATCACACGGCGCAACTGGTCATTGCAATGTATCGTTATTTAAAAACAAAGCCGGCATGTTTGCCTCGTTTATTTTAAAATCCGACGCGGCAAGTTCAAAGATTAGAATATTTTCCGACGTAAATTACGACATATTTTCTGGAAATTTAGGCATTGCCCGCGAAGAAAAACATGAAGACGCCGATATCATTATAAAATCCGCACAGCCTTCCCAGGAGCACATAACGGAACAGTTGAAACTTTATAAAGACTCTAATGCAAAAATCATATTTATAGACGTAGCTTCGGGAGAGGGAGAAATAGGAGCTTTCAGCGCTAAATTCAGGGATTTTCTGTCTTCATACGATAAACGCGTATTTATAGTTTTGGGATTAGACAGCGTCAAAAGCCTTTTTGCAGACATAAGCAAAGTTTTGCCGGACACTCCTTGCATTGTGGTTTCAAACAAACCCATCGCAAGAAACAAAAACGGTCTTTTTATAGATCAGCGATATGGTTTTAAAATAAGTTACTTTGTAAAGAATGCCGTAGTCATGATATTTAGCCGTATCAACGGATTTGACAATAAAATTTCAGGTTTTGCCGGCAAAATCGCAAATGTAAAAAAAGCAACCGGGCTGCGTGTAAGCGACAATACGATGCGCAATGTTAACGGCCTCATTAAAAATTTTGAAGATATCATCGATAATGCCGGCAATGAAAACAAGCCGCTTACGGAAATATTAAGCGGCTCCATACTGCCGTATTTAAAAGACATATCCGTAAAAATAGACAAAAATGCTTTGACCAAGGAAGAATTTTTATCTTTTCAAGATGATTACAGAGTTCTTGCAAGTTTTAAAAATATCATTAATGCAGACTTGTTTTTTGACAACGCAGACTATGACTCAAGGCTAAAAGACACGGAAAACCGATATTTAAATTTAGGCATACTTAACAATGCCGGTTTTTTAAACGCCGAAGCAATGATTTTTCCCAGCGCGACAAGCGCGTCAAATACGTTTTTGGCATATATTGCCGGCTTACAAAAAGACGTAAATATTTATGTTCCGCAAAATGCTTATTATGAATTCAGCGCTATTATAAACTTCGACAACATTTTAAATAGAAACAGTTTTAAAAAAACCGTGACCAGATTTTCCGACAAGCCGGGAATTCTTGACGCAAAAACGGTAAATGCCATGTTTTTTGAACCTATAGAAAACCGTCCGGATATGAGAATGGAAGACATAAGAAGTTTTTTCAGGGAAAACATCAATAATAAATCTTTCAAGGAAGATGTTTATATCTTCATAGACAACACTTTAAGCCCGTTTATGTCGGCAGATGATTTTACAGAAGGAGTTAAACCCGATAAAAACGTACATATCGTTTTTTATTGCAGCCTGCATAAACTGCATCAAAACGGATTGGAACTGGCATCGGCCGGAGGAGTTATTTTATTATCCGAAAATAAGGATAAAAATTTACAATTTTATAACAGTCTGGCTTTTTTACGAAAAAATCTAGGTTATATGCCTGATAAGTACGCCATTACAGTCACTGAAAGCATGCTGAACGACGGCAATATGCCGGAAATGATAAGATCAAAACTTTCAAACACATCAAACCTCATAGCCGGAATCACGAATGCTCTTGAGCGTTCGGGAGTGGTTTCCGGAGAAATAATAAGTTTCCCCACGGTTGCGCAGCATCCCTCCTATCAAATGTTTAAAAATGAAGTTTCGTTAAATCCGCTGTTCGGCGCTCCTTTCTTTTTTATAAAAACAAACAGAAGTTATATTAGATTTATAGAAAAAGACCTAAAAACATTGCTTGAATCTTCCGGAATTTACGCTTTTAATTTACGCAACAGTTTCGGATTTAACGATTTGACGATGGTACGTGTGGGAGATTCCGTAAGGGTATCGGTGGGTTTGCATAATGAATTGACTTTGGACTGTATTAAAGACGTTTTTGCAGCATATGCGGAGCTTTTATACATTGCGAACTCCGGTCAAGCATATGATGAAAAATACGATACCGTAAAAAGGTTAACTTCTTTGGTCATAAATAACGATGCCATAACAGATTTGGATATTACAAGCCATATTCTTTTAAAAAATATAAACTATTCGGAAAAAGAGTTAAATAGAGACAGTTTATCCGAAAAAGAGAAGACGTTCTACGGAGCTCTATTTGCCGTAAGCTATGTTATGTTATATGCGCAAAACAACGTTTCCTTTGCCGAGGCAACAAACGTTTCTATTGAAACATTAAAACCCTCAAGGAGAGCGGCTTTTTATAACATACTTGATGAACTGATAGAAAGCAACGAAATCGATGCATTGAAAATGACCGCATCGGTTATCGAGACATTTAAAGGAAAGAGCAGTATGAAAAAATTTTTGGGAACCCTGTCAAAGCGTTTTGCGGCGTCGAATGAGTTTATAAACAGTTTAGATTTGTCAGATTTTGATGATATAGAAACTGCAAATGCCTCTTATACAATAAATAAAAAGCTATCCGCATGGGTTGAAAACGAAAATACCGAAGGCGGTAATGCCGCAGGTGCATTGGTTACGGTTCTGACTGCTCCCGCGGATATACGGCAAAATACAATAACAAACTCCGTTTTAGAAAATACCGCGACTGTCAACGGTATATTAACTTCTTCATAAAATCGATAAGCGATACAAAAAAAGCCGGCAGACTAATTATATAGTCTGCCGGCTTTTTTACAATATATTATTATTCAGTCCTTAATTCGTATCCTTTTTCTTTATTGCTTTTAACTCCGCCTATGCCGGGGAAAAACAAATGCGCGCCGGCTATTTCAAGGTTGTCTTTTGCGGCTATGGAAAGAATTTTTTCTCTTGTAAGGGCGGCTTGTTTGGGGTCCATATCGTATCTGCTGCTGATATCGGGCCTCGGCATCTGCACTGCCGCGGCGTTTATTATATCGCCTATAAAAAGAAGTTTTTTTCCGTCCGATTCAAGCATATACGCCGTATGGCCGGGCGTATGCCCTCTTGAATCCATTGAAGTTATGCCGGGAACTATTTCCCCGCCGAACTCAAAAACTTCAACGGCAGCCCCGTAAACCTCTGCAACGCGTTTTGCCATATCGAAATTGTTTTTGCGCGCCGGAAACTTCGATACCGATTCATCGTTTAACCAAAAATCTCTTTCTATGCGGCCTATCTTTATTTTAGCGTTAGGAAAAGCCGCTTTACCGCCCGAAATCAGCCCGCCTATATGGTCGCCGTGCATATGCGTAATGAGTACAATCGTTATATCTTCGGGTTTAACTTTAAGTTTAGCCAATCCCGCCATAAGGCCTTGCCCGTAACCCGTATCGACAATAATAGTCTCCTTTCCGGTTTTTATAAGAAAAGTCATAACCGCAGTCTTCATCGCGCCGCCCGGAACGTATTTTTGCAAAACTTTATCGTCAACGCCGTCAAACAGGCCCAAACCGCCTTCCCCTGTAGAATCAGCAATAGCCCGGACCTCGGCGTTTCCTATTTTGTAGAGTTTAGGCTCGTTTACGGATTGAGCCGAAACTATCCCCGCGCAAAACATTACCGCCGCACATACAGCCAAAACGTTTTTTTCCATTTTCTTCCTCCATACGGCAAATTGGCAAAACCATAACGCTTTTTTAATTTTAACAATTTTGAATATAAATGTATAATACAGGGCAAGCGGCAGTTCAAATTCTTTCAAAGGAGCTATTATGAAAAAGATTACCGTTTTAAAAAACGGTCCCTACCGTATTACCGGCGACATCCCCTTGTATTTGAAGCAAATCACCATAGAAGACGGCATTCATGTTTTAAAAACAATTAAAAAATTAGATACTCCCAAAGAAGGCTATACTTTATGCCGCTGCGGCAAAAGTAAAAACCCTCCGTTTTGCGACGGAACGCACGTAAACGCCGGTTTTGACGGAACCGAAACCGCAGGGCACGGCAAATATGCCGACAGGGTTGAAGTTTTTCCCGGCGAAGAGATGAATCTGCTTGACGACAACAGATGCGCTTTTGCAAGGTTTTGCCATAAACATCTCGGCGACGTTTGGACATTGACCGAACAGTCCGATAACCCCGAAGCAAAAAAACAAGCCGTCGAAGCCGCGTCCCAATGCCCCACGGGCAGGCTTACCGCGGTACTTGACGGAAAACTTTTCGAGCCGGAACTTGAAGCCTGCATAAGCATTGTGGAAGACATACCCAAAAGAGTGAGCGCAGGCATATTTGTAACAGGCGGTATCGAAATAGAAGACTCCGACGGAAAAACATACGAAGCAAGAAACCGCCAGGCGCTATGCAGATGCGGCTCTTCGGAACTCAAACCTTTCTGCGACGCTACGCATGTAAGCATGCGTTATAAAGACGGAATAAAAAGAAAAAGCGGAAAAGGACAAAGCGACAGTAGATAAAAAAGCAAAAATAAGCCTATAAAAAACACCAAAGCCGTACTCTGAACTTCAGAGTACGGCTTTGGTACTTATATGCAGCTGTCTATTGTAAAAAGCAATGCCGAGGGCGGGACTTGAACCCGCACGCCGCCTAAGCAACTTGAGATTTTGAGTCTCACGTGTCTGCCAATTCCACCACCTCGGCTTAAAGAACTTCGGAAGTTTTGCTTCCAAAAGCAGGACTGTATTTTATAATAAAAGCGGTTTTTAGTCAATGACGGACGATACAAATTCCATTTTGTCACCCTATGCAAAGCTGCAGTGCGGCGACTGGACGGCAACGGCACAGATTTTGGGAACGGCAAACAAAAACAATAGATTTTTATTTTTTGCCGTCATACCGGACATGCTTTGCCTGCAAACCCGGATACCGATTTTCATCGTTATGACAGATTGGAAGTACGGCATAACAAAAAAACATATTCCCGGCTAAGACATTCGTGAATGACGAATATGGTTTTGTTTTTTGTCTTTGCCGTGCCGCCCTTAACGCGAGTCTATAAGCGGAATAAATTTTTAGGCGGTCTGGTTTTAAATGTTTGAGCGTGCGAAACGCGCGGGGTTTTTAAAACTGCCTGAAAATTTATGCAGCGAATGCGTTCCCGGCGGCGGGCGTTTTTGATTGCTTTTTGCGCTCGTGCAAAAAGTAACCCGGGTGCAGGGCGAAGCGCCTGCAATAGCAGGGGTCGGGAGGCGCAGTGCTCCCGGAAATTAAATTTGTATAAGGGTTTCTTTTTTGTTTTTAGTGTTGATTATTTTTACGACTTTGAAGTTGAGTTTGTATTTTTCGGAGTATTTTTTGGTTTCTTCGGCTACAATGCCTTTTACAAGGGCTTCGGTTTTTTCGTCAATTTCGGCTGCGGCGGATAGAATTAAAACGGAATCTTCGTTGCCTGCATACTTTAAGCGTATCATAGATATAAGCGCGCCGAAAAACGGGTTAGACCTTGAAGACATATCTATCTGCGAAACTATCATTCTGCCGACATACTCTTCCGGCACAATATCGTGCTTGTCTTCTATCATAATTTTCGCATAGCCGGGGCCTTCTATTTCCATAAGGCTGCGAGACTCGTAATCTCCCCTGGAAATGCGCATATAAAAATAGGCTTTTATGTCTTCTATATTCTGGATTATCCTGAATAGCACGTTTTTTTCTTTGTCGAAAACGCTGACGACCATATACTGTATTTCGGAATCGCTGCTTAAAACTACCCTGGTTATGGACATTACGGCGCTTTGCATCTTTTTTACTGCTTCCGAAACCTGCGCCTGATCTTTTGAGGTAATGGTATCAAGCTCCATATCGAGATATAAAGTTTTGCCGAATATGGAAGCCTTGGAATCGCTTTCGCATTCTTTTTTTACAAGAGCCTCAAGTTCTTGGGTAAGATTTTCTTTAGGATAGCTTACGCCGCAGGAAACAAAGCAGGCTAAAACTATTGATAATATGAAAAGTTTTAATGGTTGCATAATATAAAACCGGGTGTTTTTGTCATAATAACTTTACGGCGGCAAACGCCGCATCCCGCGCCGCTTTCAGCGGCCGGCAACAACAGGTCTGTCAGTTTTGCGCCTGCCCCTCCAGCGTTTTTTGCATCTCCGATTCCGGAATGACCTGCGGCTTTTTCTTGCCGAGTTTATCAAGGGTCTCTTCCAAATCGTCAAAGTCCATTTCTTTATCCGTCAAAAGCCTTTTGGCAACGGCGTCAACCGCGTCCCAGTTTGCTTTCAAAAGTTCTTCGGCTTTGGCATAACAGGAATTTAATACTTCTATCGTTTCGTTATTGAGTTTTTCTTTTAAACTTTCGGACATCAGCTCTTTGGGTATTGCTGAAAAATCGCCCACATAACCGCTGTTTCCCATGCCGACGCACCAAACCATAAGGTTTGCTATCTGCATGGCGTTTCTGAAATCCGCCGACACGCCGTTTGAAGTGGTGCCGTATTTTATTTTTTCGGCAACGTGGCTTGCAAGCGAAACGATGATGTCGGCAATATATTTTTCTTTATTGGAAGTGTGGAGTTCCTCTTTGGGATAATGCGAAACAAGACCTAAGGCCGAGCCGTGCGATTTTACGGTAATTTTAAAAACGTCGTCCGTAGGGTGAAGCATATACAAAGCTATGGCGTGCCCCGCTTCGTGGTAGGCGACCATTTCAAGCTCTTTGGGCGTCATTTCAAGATGCGTTTCCAAACCCAGGTCTATTCTGTCCATTGCTTCGGAAATATCCTGCATATCTATATTTTCTTTTCCCTTGCGCGTGGCTATAAGGGCGGCTTCTTTCGCTATGTTTTCTATGTCAGCCGGCGACTTGCGCACGGATTTTTTTGCGAGCCTGCTTATGTTTACGTCGGGAGAAATGTTGACTTTTTTAAGGTAGAAATCAAAAAGCTGTTCCCTTTCTTTTAAGTTGGGAAGCGTTATGGTTATTTTTCTGTCAAACCTGCCGGGCCTTAAAAGAGCTTTATCCAAAACGCCTTCGTCGGCGTTTGTCGCGGCGATAACTATAACGTTGCTTCCTTTGCTTTCCAGACCGTCCATTTCCACAAGAAGCTGGTTTTGGGTGCTGTTTGTTTCTTCACCGCCGCCCATATAAGAGAAAGTCCTGCCTCTTCCTATGACTTCTATTTCGTCGATAAATATTATGCACGCGCCGTCGGTATAAGCGTATTCCCTGGCTTTTTTAAAAAGGTTTCTTACCCTGCCCGCGCCTACGCCCACAAAAACTTCGACAAATTCGCTGCCAGCCATGGATATGAAAGGAATGCCGCACTCGGTGGCAATGGCTTTGGCAAGCAAAGTTTTGCCGGTTCCGGGAGGCCCCATAAGAAGAAGGCCTTTTATTATTTTGCCGCCCATTTTTTGAAGCTGCGTTCTGTCTTTTATCAGCTGGACGACTTCCAAGGCTTCTTTTTTAGCGCCTTCAAGGCCGATAACTTCTTTGAAAGTTACTTTTATCCTGTCGCTTTTAATTTTGTTTTTCTTGACGTTACCGAACCCACCGCGCGAAAAAAACGTAACGTACATAAACACAAAAGCCGCCGCGCTTGCAAGCGCGAGAATAAGCTGAACCGGCATTTGAGCCAAAGTCATGGTGCGGTAAAACGATTCGAGCTTGCTCATACCGTAAACGGAAAGCCCCAGAAGAACAAGGACTACGAACCCTATTATCACCCATATTTTGTTGTTTTGCATAAACATCTTGATTTTACGGAACATTGTTGCCTCTTTTTATTTTGATTTTCGATTATTATAGCTATTTTAAAGGTAAAAAGACATCTTTTTGGAAGACCTGCTGCACAAACAAAAAGCGGGCCCGAAAACCCCGGACCCGCTTTTTGTTTGCGACAGTTTGCTGTGAATTATGCCGCGGATAGGATGTCTCTTATTGCTTTTGTCGCAGTAACGCCGGAACGTTTTGCAAAATCTTTGGCATCTATTTTTGATACCGCGTATTCTACCAGTACCATCATAGCCGCAATAGCCTCTTGCTCAACGGCAGCAGACTCAGCAGAAGCAATAAGCATTTCACCTTTGCTCTCCAGCTCCATGAAATAACTCTTAAGCGCAGAATTATTAATAATATCAGTCTGTACAGAATCTCCAAGCTTCTCCATAGCCATTTGCTTAAGCTGTTCAATATTAACGGCATTACCGTTAAGCACACTTGCAAGCAGCCCCCTGCCAAGTAATGCGGCAACCTTACTTTCCACCTCATTTCCTTTCTTAAGCATTGATTGCATAAACAGTTCTTTTGAAATTCCTAGATCTTCAAGGAAGCGTTGTTCCATATAATTTTCAGCCGCTCCCATAATGTACCCTCTTGCTCTGTTCACTCTTACCGATTCGCTTCCGGAACCTTCAAGCAGCTTTTTAACTACTCCGCGAATTACATTACTTGCTCCGGCGTTTTCAAGAGCCGACTTAATAGCATCGGGAGTTACATCGCTGCTTGAAAGAATAGTACTGAGGGCATTCACATTCGTAAATCCAAATTCCGATTTTTGTTTGCCTACATTAGCTTTACGGTATCCGTTTCTAAAAGCCGCAAGTTCTTCTTTAATGTTTTTCGGAGTTAAGCGTTTACCGACATTTTCGTAGTAGTCTTCTATAATATCCGCTCCTTTAGCTGCAGAAATTATACTATCATCTATGAGCTCTCCTCGTTTAGAACTTGTATTTATAAGATGATTCTTAAACGGCACCATGTTATCTACAGATATTCTCTCCAAATCGGCAATTGCCTTCTGAATTTTATCCGCACTATCTAATACCGAGACATCAAGAGTTATATTGTAAATCCCAGCGTCAAAACATGCTTTAACATTGGCTTCAAAATCAGAAGAATTTGCATTGACAGCCGGAGCTATTTCAATACCGCTGGCTCTCAATACCGCTATTGCTTCTACTAAAGCAGGGTCAACTTTGCCTGACGAAATTCTGTCACCGGTACTTACCGCCAAAATCGTAGCATCACTCTTCTTACGGTCGACGCTGATTTGCTTCACGATACTTGACACGGTTGTTGCTCTGCCTGACAAAAGAGACGAACCGATTATTCTTTCTCTGATATTAGCTTGCCTTTCTATATCCAAAGCTTCAAAGAAAGCTTCAGAACCAAACTCCCTGTCTGCGAAAGCATTGGCTATATCAACCACGCCGCTACCAGCGGATTCTTCGACATTGACTGAACTGTTTTTATTTACCATGTCAACCGCAGACACTCCGCCTATGCCCAAACGGTTTTGTAATAGCGGATTTTCGTTGATGTTGTAAGCAAATGCTGCAAAAGCAGTTTCATACAATCTTTCCTTTTCCGAGGCCGACATTTCTAATCCGTCTATATTTTTTACGCGCATTACTATGTCATAAACCACATTTCCGTCACTATTTCTGACAACTTCTCCATTTTCAAATCTTGCTACAAAATATTGTTCTGCAACAAAAGCTCTTTTTCCCTTTTCACCTGTCCGGACAAAGCTAAAGCCGGTATTAGGCATTATCTTTCTAACTTCCCATATTCCGGTTTCGGAATTGTATCTCTGCGACAACGCAGTTTCGCTTCCGTATACGACTGTGGCAATATTGCGGTTTTGCGCATAAGTCGCCTGATGCTGCCGGGCAGTTTCACTGTTCGAATTATTTAAACCGGCATTTACAAGTATTACTTCGTTGCTTCTGAACCTGTTTATTTCTCCTTTAAATCCAAATATATTTTCCGCAGCCTGAGCCGAAGCGTCTCTTGTCTTTGCCGCTGTGACAGGCTCTTTAGCATATCCGACAGAGGCGGAAACAATAGGATATCTGCTTGCATAGTCAAACCTCGGAGCCAGATCGCTTATGTACCTTCTATCGGTCAAGTTGCTCAAATCCCTGATTTTTTTACCGATAGTTCTTGGAGTAGATTTGCGTATATCTTCCGGAATATCGGCAACTGTCGCATCTTCGGGTAAATACGCATTATCTTTAAGAATTTTGAGCAATTCATAATCTTTGACAAGAGCATTAAATTCTTTAGTAGCCAAGCCTAAAATTTCTATATTTTTTTCGGCACTGGCTTCAATCAATTTATTTACCTTTCTCTCAAGGGCTGCGACTGTCATTTTAGGGATATTTTCTAAAGCTTCTACATAGTTATAATCTTCACGGCCGATATATCTTTTCAGCTGTTCAATTTTTTCAGCTATGCCGGCAGCTTCTTTTTCCGCTGCTGTTGCCGCTTTCGCTTCTTCAATTGCTTTTCTATCTGCGACCCTCTTTTCTGCCGCAGCTCTTTTTTCTGCCTCTGCTTTTTCAACTTCTCCAGATGCCTGTTCTGCAGATTTCTGCCCGGCCGCTTTTTCAATAAATTCTATGACATTGCCTCCGCTGTCGATAATTCTTATACCGTCTGCATCAACGGTTACCGTTACGTCTTCCAAGACAGTTCTGCCGTTAAGCGCTCCCGGATAAATTTCTTCTTCCGTTGCGGTATTATTTATAAATCTGACGTCGCCGGCAAGAGTCAAATCGGATAAATCGAATTTTCCGTCTATGCTGAGAGTTTTGATTCTGCTCGTGTCAAGATATGTCATCTTGTCAAACATAGAGAACAAATAAACTCCTAAATCGTTATTTTTAGACTGAACTCCGCCGTTTACCACTATTTGATTGTCCCTTACTTCTCCTCCGTATAAGAAACCCAGGATATCCCCTACGGCTTTATAAGGAGAAAACCCTATTTCTTCGCGCTGTTCTGCATTTGCATAAGCTACTTTCACTAACGGGGTACCCTTGCCAAGCAACTTTTCCATAGTGCTATTCAAAGAAGCGTCAGTTCTTCTCTCTCTTTGCAAACTGATATTAGTCCAAGTAAGCACCTGACCTATAGCCCATTCCATTTTACTGAAGAAATCGCCTTCAGGATTGCTTTCTGTTACCGTTTTCGGGTCAACATTAATAACGGGAGGCGCCATCAATTCAAATGTTTTCTGAACGCCTTTATCCTGAATTAACTGACCGAACAATATGCCGAGAGTAAATACGTCCCACTGAGAATTATTCGTATTAAACAACGCCGCATTTAACTTACTCTGAGGTCTGAATAATCCGCTTATATGCTGGTCAAACGCTTTAAGTTCTTTTTCTCCCATTGTATCTTTTGTCTTCAATCCCAAAGTTTCGAATATGGAACCAAGCGTATAAGAAGCAAAATTCGCAACTTCTATCAAGAACATAAATGTCCCGGTTGCAAGTTTTAAGAACATCAGCGTTCCGCCTTTGGCGTCTATTCCTATTCTTGTCGCAAAATACATGGTAATTCCGCCAAAATTGCCTTTAGCGCCGGCATTAACTGCATCGCCGTTAGCAAATACAACAGAACCCAATTCCTTCCTTGCGTCAGCCATCTGTTCCGGGGTCATCTTGCTGAAATCATATCCCTTTTCTATCATATAATCATTAACTCTTTTCACTATTTGCATCATTACCGTAAAAAATACGGGGCCATGGCTTCCGTGAGTCATTTTTTTAAGTATCGGCGTTTCAAAATCGTTTGCGTCTTTATCCAATTCCATATTCAGGCTGTATGTACCGTCAGAGTTTTTCTGCCAGTCAGGGATTCTGTCGGACATCATAATCCCTTCACGGGCACCCTCTCCGAGAACCTGCGCTAAAACTCCGGAGTTGAAAATTTCAGGATTCAAGCTCTTCAACAATTGCGCATTAGCATTATCCGCAGGATTCGAACCTACAACCTGCATGATTGCCTGCTGACCGCCGTTATTAGCTGCCGCGGCAGCCTTAATATCTATAATCTTTGCAAATTTAAACACATCAATTTCTTCATCGCCGACTTTTACTTTTGTCTGTATTAACAACGGCGTATCCGTGGCTTTTCCGGTTAACTCCGGCACATTAATATCAGTGCCGTTTATTTTCTTTCTTACTACCGGAGCTTTCTTTTTATCAAGTTTAAATCCGTCGCCTTCAGTTTCATAAAAATCGGACGGGTTTATTCTTGTAAAACCGTATTTTGCGAGTCTTGCTACAATGTCAGACGCATAATGACTATCCAATTTTTTACCGAATAAATTAAGATTCTTAGCAATATCGGACAAGGCCAACACGGCTTCTTTATCTCCGGCATTTATTGCATTCTGCAAAGCTTCCATATACTTATTATACGCGTATATTACGGGATGCCTGCCCATTACCCCGGCGCCGACTCCGCCGTTTAGCCACAAAACTACCATCGGAGCTATTTCCGAAACCGCTTGTTTTAATTCATCGTAAGGGCGGATGTCTATATCTTCGGACTCTCTGGAAGCAATAATTTCAGCGCCTTCTTCATCCGAAGAAGCAATCGCAATGTCCTGAACCCCCGTTTCCAATCGCTCTAATCCGTCAATATCCCTTAAACCTAAAGAATTAAGCACAAGCAATCTCCATACCAGAACGCCTGTTTCATCATATCCGTATTCGGAAAGTGTTCCTGTTTCATCATACGAATAATACTTCATTACTCTTAAAGCTTCGGCTAAGGCGTTGACTCTGGCCGTATTTTCCTCTCTTAACCGTTTTACGGTTTCTTCATCTTTTTTATGTTCATCGGTTATTCTTGTAAGCTTTATATCGCCCATGGCTTTATACAAAGCATTTACGTCTTGCGGAGTTTTCTCGCTCGCTTTATACGCTTCTATCGCGTCGTTCAATGCTTTTATCGATGCGTCTTGAACGGCTGATTCTTCCGTAACCGAAGGTTCCGATTCACCGGCTTTCGGAGTATAAACCTCTTCAACTTCAGGATCAACCGTAAATGTCGCTTTGCTGTGATCCGCACTTAAATCAACCTTTGTTATGCGCTGTATTGTAATCTTACCGTTTGCATTTACCGTAACTTTAAAATTCTCTAATGTGCTCCTTCTTAAATTTTCAGGCGAGAATACAAAGTTAGGATCTCCGGAATTATTCTCAAACCAAATATTGCCTTTTAACGTCAGATTTCTTATTCTTCCGTCTCTTGTTAATTTAAATACTTCAACTCCGCTAAAATCATTGCCTACTAATGTGGTGTACGCTGCTGCCGCCATTTCCTGCGCTTTGTCGCTTTCCGAAACATCTACTATCGCTTTAGGCGATTGGCCTTGAATTTTATTGGCAAGCACCGTATAACCGAATTTAATGGACGACGGCAAGAATCCCGTAAACTCATCGTCTCTTTGATTTTTATCGGCAACAACTACATCTACAAACTTGTTGCCTTCACCAAATAACGCATTCATGACGGCATTGATTCTGTTGCCTGCCTCTGTCCCCGAATATCTTAAAAATTCCAAATTCATTCCCAAAGACAACAAAAATTGCCCGGATGCCAGCTCTACATTTATCTCCGAACCCGTATCTTCAAGTATCGGGAACGGAACAATAAAATTATTATATTGTTCGGGCGTTAATAATGTTTTGAGTTCCGAAAGAATTACGCCTAAACTAAAAGAATTGAAAGAAGAACCGTTTGTATTAAACGGCTGGGCTATATTGCCCATTCCCAATTCTTCCATATTGGAGTTAACGCTTGCAGAATCTGCTTGTGATTTTGTATCGCCAAGCTCAAACAGCCACGGAAAAACAATATTTCCGTCTTTATCTATTGTTAAAACGTCTCTTTCTATAAGCGTTTCTATTTTTCTTATTGTTAACTCGCTGCCGACAGCGGCACCTAACAGCACTTTTCCATAATTCAAAAACTCTTCTTTTGTAAATTTCTTAAATCCGAGAACTCCGCCTTTTCTGTCTTGCGCTTCTCTCGTGGCAAAAAACATAACTGCTCTTGCGTTTATACCCTGACGGGGTCTTGAATTTTGTATTTCCGCGCTTGCAATGCTGATATCGCCGCTGGAGTTTTGCAAGGCAGTAATTGCTCTGCGCGTCATTCTCGTAACTTCTCTTCCGTTCAACGTTCCATTTGCTACGTTTATCAGCCTTTGCGCAAGTAAGAAGAATGTTCCGCCGTGATTCAAATGTTTTGTTTTAGTCGATGAAAAATGCAATATTCTTCTTTTATTTTCATCTTTCTTCTCCGAAACCACTCTGAAATTATTGCCGGCAATAATGTATCTGTTATCAGCGGCAAAACTTCCAAGCAATCTATCGATTAAATCATCATTTCCCATACCTGCCAGCGTTTCTCTGGAAGGCAATATGGATTCGTCACCTGCTGCAGTAAGTATAACTATAGAGTCTCCGTTTTCTTTCGCTTTGGCAACTCTGTCATCCATTATGCTGACAAATGTTTTTTCGCCTGCTTTATCGGTTATTACCGCAATATCGCTGGCTTTGCCGGCAAGGTCGGGAACAAGTTCCGTTCTCCACCACCTGTCCTGATCATCTTGCTGCCAGCCTTCTTCTTCTTCAGAGCCGGCAGGTCTGGAAACGTACAGTACCGAAACCGTTTTATTAGGCGACTTTAAGCCTTTTTCATCTATTTTACCTTCATCCCTCATTTTTATCTTACCGTCTTCCTGCCGGTAAAAATCTTCCCAACCTATTCTGGGAAATCTGTACACCTTATTTATTTTTCCCAACTCTTCATCAGTCAAAGTTACGCCGAATAAATCTCCTTGTTTGGCAAGTCTGTCTAAAATCCCCAGCATATCTCTATCGTTAGCTTCCTCCGCCGCTTCCCTTGCAATAGTCCATTTTGCCAATGCAAATATTATAGGATGCCTTCCCTTTACTGCTTCGCCGGTACCCGCGCTTAACAATAAATTTATCAATTTATGCTTTTCTTCAGGTCTTAACGAATTATAATAACTTCTGTATCTGTCTAATGTTATAGTTAACCTCTTTGTCAGCCTTTCGGTGTCCGTATCGCGCGCCGCAGGCACAAAGTTTGCATCGGGCATATTGCCTAAATCGTATATTACATGGTTGTTAGAAACAATAGCGTCTGACATACCCGACGTATACAAAATATTCTGCATCCAGAAATCTACCCAATCTTGCTCATATTCGTAATGGACGCCGTTTACATAATATCCTATTAATTTATACGCTTCGCCTATAGCCTTAACTTTAGCTATATTTTCTTCGGAACGGTCATTTTCAGTAAACTCAACACTAGCTATATATCTGCGGACAATGTTGTGCAGGCTTTCTTTTTTAACTCTGCTTGTTGTTGAAGTTGCTACATATTTCCTAAGGACAGTGTAAAGATCCTTTACCGATTGATCACTGATTTTCGATGCTATCAATACAAACGGCTGCAGTTTTTCATTATCTTCTTCAATTTGTTTTCTGTTTATTAATCCTTTGACAATGCCTAACAAAGAACTAACCGCCGTCAATCTTTGAGTTTCTTCCGAAGCTGCTACCGCTGCGTCCTGCACTGCCTGATCAGGCACTTCTCCAATTTCACCGAATCCGTCTTCTTCATCAACTATAACTTCATCTTGAGCATCAGAGGAAATAGACGCTTCAGGGCGCAAAGAAAGACCTTCCGAATCTGCTTGCCCTGAAGTTGAAGAACTACCGTCTGTATGTGTAGGAGAGGCAGATTCTTCAGGTTGTGCCTGAACCGAGCCTGGAACTTGCCTGAAAATAATGTTTCCGGCTCCATTTTCCTCTACTGTAAAAATTCCGCCGTACCTTCTCTCAAGCGCCATTCTATAGCGTTCAACTCTACCAACATTTATTATGCCTTTTAACATTGCAATTATTAGGGCACCTTTAACTTCCAGTTTAAAAACATTATCTTCCAGTTTAAGTTCATTAGTTAAAGACTCAGCTTCTCCTTCTGAAATCAAACCTTCAATCTCTTGTGCGGTTAAAGGTGTCTTGACAAGTATGCCGTTTTCATATGTTACATTTATTCCCATCCTTCTATATGAGCCGATAACATCTCCGGCAACAATGTTATTCAAGTCTTCGTTATCTAACGGGGTATATGCCTCATTGTCCATCAGCAAATCATAAAAAAACTGATTCGTTAAAACTTTTTTTCTCATTGCTTCCGAAGATTTTGCATTATCGGCTTTATTCGCAGCCATTTTTATGATTGACATGCCGGCTACAAACAAAATTACAATCAGTCCGGCAAGCATAAAACTGAGGCCAACGATTACAGATAACGCGGCTATAACGATACCTGCTCCAATCAATAAATTACCCCGAATGTTATTTTTAAAATTTTCGACGAAACTTTTAAAATCTTTAACATCAATCAGATTTGATGCAAAAGCCAACACAAGCAGTCCAAATGCAACAATTGAGGGAACTGAAAGAATAGCTGTAGCGGAAGAAAATAAAATGGCTGCTGCAAAAGTAGCAACAGCGCTAAAAGCAAATGAATATTTTGACTTTATTGTTTGGCCAAGGCTTAAAAGACCGTTTCTTCTTCCGGCATCAATGACCCTGTAAGAAAGCGTATGGTTTATGTTTATGCCGAAAGCATTTCTTATAACAGCACCCATTAATTCTTTACTTGCGAACGTGCCCTTTGAATCAAAACCAAAATCAAAGAAAGTGGTCTGAATATCGCCTTTTATTTGCGAAATCTCATTATAAATCATTTTTTCAAAATTATTATTCGCAAGCCAATCCTGCATTTCATTGTAATCTTTAATTCTCAAATCAATCTGGCTTTCAATCTGTTCAAGAGTAAGTGTACTCTGATTATCTCGTATCCAACTTGATTGTTCATAAAAACCTTTAGCATTCAGCCAAGCTCTCATCAAAAACAAAGTTTCCGATTCGCTTCTTGTCCCGATCACCTCAGAACTGGTCTTAATCACAGCTAAATCATTTTGTTCAAGAGCTTTTTTGAAATTTTCATTAAAACCCTGATATTGAATTTTAAAATCCTCAATAACTTTATTTAATGCCTCTATGAAAATTCTCCTATTGCCTTCTTCTTCAGATGTTCCTGAAGCATCTATGAGTGCCTGTTCAAATTTTTTAATATCGCTGATATCCGCACTTCCTCTATAAAGCTCTACATATTTGTCATATATCTTCGCCTTCAACATATCCGGCAAGCCTTTAAAAGCATATATCATCTGCGGATAAGATATAGCGGTATTATCTATCGTATTTTCTTTGTCTCTGAAATTATTTAAAACAAATCGGTTTGAAACAATAGAATTTTTTGCTCCGAATAGGCCCCTGATAAAATCTATGCCTAAAACAAAGGCTAAAGGAATTGAAACTGCCAACAAAGGAATAAC
>JAISVT010000036.1 GCA_031271405.1 Candidatus Endomicrobium macrotermitis
TGTCCGAATCGTTTAAAAATATGCTTATTTGATTGTTTTTGGGCAAATTTAAAGCGCTTATTATGCTTTCGGTGTTGGAAGCGTCATAGCGCATATCCGAATTTACAAAAGGGATTATCTTATCTACGGATATGCCGCGCGCCATATTTAACGCGTCATTTGCGGTTATTTCCCCCAAATTGAATTTAAGCACCTCAAATAAACTGCCGATTAATTTCCCGAGCAGGCTGTCGGCCTGGAGAATAAACGCGCCGCCGAAGCTGTCTATGCTGCCGTCAATGTTCCTTAAAACATCCGTTCCTACGGCAATCATTCCGTCATAAGTCAAAAATATCTGCGCCAAATCGTTTTTGGAAATTTGCGCGTCTTTTACAGTCATGATTTTTATCTCTTCGCGGGTAATGTAATCGTATGCTTTATTTTGCGATATGATTCCCCTGAAACCTTCCCGCGCGTAATAATTTTTATCTTTATCCGCCGCGTCCGTTACGTAAAACTTTATTCCTATTGCGCTTAGGTCAAATAAAGTCTTGCCGCTTTCATTTAAAATATCTTTTTTGAATTCTTCATATTGCGCGGCGGTTATTATTATTTTCCCTTCCAAAGGCCCCGTTTTTCCGGTTTGTTCCGAAATTTTAGATAAGAATGCTTTATAATTTTCTTCTTCCGCTAAATTTAAAACGCCCTTATCGTTAAGCGTTTTTATTACGTTTCTTTCTATGTCGGAAAGCGAAGCCATATAATCTTCCAAAGAAGAGACTCCGGCCGCTTCGTTAAAATAACCGTTTTCCACTCTCATGATGCCTTCGTCAAAAGAAACGCCTCTTTCGTTGTTTTCGATTATTGAAGTTATTCTTAAATTTTCGGCCTTTATGCCGCTTACTTCGGAAATTGCCGATTTTAAAGCTTTGCTTGAGCTGACGGCTCTTATTATTCTTTCATAGTCTTTTACTCCGTTTGCCGACAGGATTACTTTGTTTCCCTCTCTGCTTATTCTTACGGAAACGGATTCACCGTCATCGTTTTTCATCATTATGCCGGCAGATTCGCCTATGGAGCCGTCATTTACGACATATACGGTATAGTCATTGCCTTCTTTTGAGCCGATATCGGCTTTGGAAGAGTGCTCGAACCTGACAGCCAAAGTATGAATTTCACTGCTGCCGAAAACCCTTGTTATCAAAAGAAGTTTGTCGGCCAGCAGCCTGACGGTATTCAGCAGCATGCCGAAAATATTTCCTGCCGAAACGTCCGTTTCGGATTCAGCCGCCGCATCCGCGCTTACCAGCCTGGACACGTCATATCCCTTTTTTACAAAAGTAGTTATAGGCCTTGCCTGCAAAGGCCACTTTACTCCGGACGCGTCCGTAGCGCACTCCATATCCAGCGCATAGCCGAATTCCGCTGCCGCCGTTCTTGAAAAACTAAGCCACGCTTTTACCTCTGCGCCGGAAAGAACATTTCCCGTTTTTTCATCGTTAGTCAACGGAACAGCCATAGTTCCGCCGTTTTCTGCCGGAACTATTTTCATTATTCTTTCATCGGCTTTTCTGTACAATGCCACATCCGCCCCGGGTTTATACGTTATGTCGTCCGCAGCCACTCTGCCCGACACGGAGCCTTCGCCGAGCCCGTAAACCATATCCATCAATTCGTTTCCGGAATTATCCGCGGTAAATATCTGTCCGGCCGTGCTCACACCGGTTACCATTTCCTGTATCAGCACAGAGGGGATTACCACATAACCGCTGCTTTCCGTATATTCTATGCTTGAAGGCTTAAAAAACGACAAAAGAACTTTTATTACGGCGGCGTTTATAGCTTCGATATTGCCGTCAATTTCAAGCTCGGTTTCCGCCACGCCCGCATAGCTTTTTTCATTTCCGTCTTCGCCTACTCCGCTTGAACGCACCGCATAAGTTACGCCCGGCTTAAGCAGTCCGGACGCGGAAGCGTCTATTTCAAATTTTTGCACAAGTTCCCTTAGCAGCGATAAAGCATAATCCGCTTCTTCTTTGCTGCGCGCCGCTTTCAGAAGATCGATCAACTCCCGATAGGTTAAACCGTTTACCGTTTTTCCTTCAAGCATGGCAGTTATTGCCGAATGCCCTAAAACAAATCCGTCTGCGAATTTAAAGCCTTTCATTTCATCGGGATAAAGTTCCGCCATCCTTTTGAGACGCGCGACGTTTACCGCTTTTGAACCGTTGTCTTCTATATCAAGCGCGCCGAGTTCGGATAACGTTTTTATGCGTCCCCTATCCGTTCTCAGGCTTTTGAGTTCGTTAAACTTTGCATCCAGCTTTTTTACCAAATCGCTTATTCCGGGGTAATTATAAAAATTGTCCCAGTATGAAGCTATGTCCATAAGCCTGTAAATATCGTCGGCGTCAGGATTTGCGGCGGCAAGGGTTTCATTTATTTTGCTTATAAATTCTTTTGCTTCTTTTTTAAAGTATTTGAACGTTTCGGCTTTTAACCTCGCAAGTTCCGCTTTCTTTTGCAACACTTTAGGCGCGCCATTTTCCTGTAATTCGCTGATCATATCTTCGGCATGCAGTATTATTGTAAAAGCTTTTTTTGCGTCAGTTTCTTTTATAGCCGCGGCATTTTCCGCCATTTCGTCAACTATTTGGAGAGTTTCTTCTATTGCCGCGGTATTTAAATCCAACTCTCTTATTATCTGCCCGGCAATGCTTGATCTGTCTATTTTATCTTTGAGTATCTGCCTTATTATCAAGCCTTCCGCATTCGCCGTTTTGCTGTATATAAAAGCTAATATCTGCGCGATATTGCGCTTGGTTTCCTCCCTGTTGTCCCAATTGACGATTTCCAAAAGCCTGCGCTCGTCTTTATCTCTTATAACTCTCGATATTTCATCTATAAACCAAGGCGGAAGGAGGTCGAAAAGCTGCGCTTTATCCGCGCTTATGATTACGTATTCGCCGTCCTGTAAAGCTCTTCTCGATGCGTTTAATTCCGTCACTTTAAAACCGTTTACGGTTTTTGCTTCATCCGCATAGCGCACAACGCTGACAACCGTTTTTCCGTCTTTTAACGAGGAAGAAACCGATAAGGCAGGCGTCTTTTCTTCCCTGATTAATACCGCGGAATGCGCAAGTTTATTCAGTTTTACAATCAATCCGTTAAACTTTGATATAAGCGGTATATCCGAAGGAGCGGGCTGCGCGAACATAAGAATTTGATCGTCCGACGGATTGTTTTTATCGGAAGTAAGCCGGCCGGCCGCGCTGCCTTTGGAAACGGTAAGTCCGCGTATCTGCGGAATTCTGCTCAGCGCCGATTCGGTATTAATCTGCTTTAGCACATAATTTATACGGCTGCCGGTTATTTCTTCTTTGGCAGCTAAACCGCTTTTGTATCCGTTATCTTTTAATATTCCGTTTAGTGTTTTTACGTTAATCGTTTTTCTAGCGCCGTCATGGGATACAAATTCAACGTAAGCGCATTCAAGTGAGTTTGTTTCCGGATTTAACAATCCTTTTACCGATAAATAGCCGTCTTTTAATCTTAATACGCCGCTGACAGCCAGCATTTTGCCGATCGCCGCCTCTTCCCTGAAAGCAAAATTTTCAACGCCCGCCGCATTTATCACATTCGCCGGTTCAAAATATTTTTTAAGTTTTCTTCTGTCGGAAAGCCCTTCTTTTAACGATGCGGTTATATCGTAAGCAGGCTGGTAATTTTCATTATTTGCCAAAACCCCGTACTTTAGGGCTATCCTTTTTTCTACAAATCTGCGTTCTATTTCAGCCATATTTCTGTCTTCGGCATCGTAGATCCCTAAAAGATTATATACCGTGTCGCTCAAAACGCGGTGGTTTCTTAAATCTTCAAAACGCGCTTTGTACCTTTGGTCGAGCATTTCACTGACTCTGTAATCCAGACTGACTCCGGATTGCTGATTTCCGCGCATATACGGGCTGCCGACGGTCCCTTTTAATTTTGCAAAATCGTCATCGGTAAGCTTGGTAACTTTGCTGTTTAGGCGCGCAGAATACATTTCCATCATATCGTCGCTGATATTTCCTATAATTCTGTTGTCAATACCGGATGTCGATACCATCATTCTGTATATGACGTTAATAATATGAGAGTATTCTTTAGGCGCGGTTATTTTTCCCGAAGGTCTGTAAACGGCATTCATACCGCATACGCCCGGAATAGTCGGGTTATTTGACCATTCGTTTGTCTGAACGTCCATATGCGTTATGTCCATTCCGTTCTGCACGGCCTCTACGGCAAACAAAGTGACCCTGAGCGCATTTTCCGTATTTCTGTAGCCCTCGTTATAAACGTATGTAAGCCCTTCGTTCAAATCTTGAAGATCTATGACTGTATAAAAAGAGTGCTGGCCGATACTGAAGTCCCATATAACCTTATTGTCTTTGACAAAAAAAGTTCCGCTGCCGTCAGAATTAAGCAGCAATCCGGAGAAGAATTCAAGAATGTCGGGGCTCAAAGGTTTGTCCGAAAAGTTGTAAATTTCAAGCTGTACGAGATCTCTGCTGAAATTTCCTTCGCCGAATCTTCCGGATCTGGTTTTTAAAGAACTCTTTTTATATGCCAGCATTCTTGAGGCGTTTTCCGAATTCATTTTCATACGCTTTATTCCGTTTTGGTGAACATAATTTATTATTGCGTTTACGTCTTTTAAATCTTTTATTTCCGCCAGCTGTTTTTCCGCGGAATCGTAAATATCCTGCCCGCCGAATTTCGCCACTATGTCCATCATCTTCCTTAAAGCAGCTATGGAATTTGCCATTGCGACATTGCCTTGTTCTCCGCCGAGTTCGGCGAGAGCTATTTTATTGTACTCTACAAACCTCTCAAACAAATCGAAATAGTTTTCGCCGGAACTGTCTGTAACCGCAGAATGCTTTTTGTTTTGTACTATCAGCATTTCGTCTGAAAACGGTATATTGTTTTCAGGCAGTTTACCGGCTATTGACGCAAATCCGGGAACATAGCGCTGATTTTGATACGAACCCCAGTCAATATTCAGGCTGACTCCCAAGAAAACTTCATAAAACTTTTTCAATTCGTTTACCGATCCGTCCGTTTTCATAAAAAATTCCGGAAAAGCCTCGTTTGCCCATTTATAAGCTTCATAAATGTCGGTCATACTGCTGAGCCGGAAACGCAGGAGCTGCTTTTTTAAAGCGCTCAATAATTCGGATTCGCCGGTTTCTATACCGTAAACGTATACGGACTTTACAAGAAGAGCCGGTTCCGGCAAATATTGCGCTCCGGGAGCGTTTTGTTCATAAATGGAGAGCAGTTTATTAAATAAAGTAAAATCCGGAACGCCGTCCGTAATTTTTATGCTCAAAGGCAGGATATTATTTATCAGGTTTACGATGCTTGTTTTTGCCCGGGAAGGATCGGCTGCGGCAAATAAAGAGCCGTCGCTCAAACGGTTAAACAAATCTTCTATTTTAGGGTATAAAGCGTTCATTTTTTCTTCAGCGCTTAATCCGGAATTCAATATTGCGCTCAAATCCCTTACATTTTCATCGTTCTGGGCTATCATTACCCTTTCCCAATAGCTTGCGGTAGCGTTCAACATCATCTCATAGAAGTTATAACCTTTTAAAAACGGATTCTGCGAATCTGTGTCTGAAAACATTCTTAATTTGTCTTCCGGATTAGCCAGATTATGCTCTATGTGCATTCTATATTGAACGACAACCGCATTAGCTATTTTTTTCCATAAATTTATCAGAGGGTTTCTGCTGTAAGTCATTTCCCATGCGGCTTTTGTAGCCGTTTTTATGGTTTCAAATCCCGTTTTCCTGGTTACGCTTTCTCCTCTATGCAGTTTATTCAGAAAAAAACCGGCAAAACCCGGAAAGATGAAAGATAAGATCATAAACGGGGTTTCGACAATGGCGACAATCGACTCTTTTCTTTCGGCGCTTACGGGTAAAAGATTTACAAATTTTGCAATCAACGGCATTGTAAGCCGCGCGGATGCGGGCGATACGAAATTTTTTCCGCTTTCCTGCTCTAAAATTCCGCTGAAGTTCCGCTCTTTTAAAAAGTTTAAAAAAGCAATCATATCAAAAGCCGGTTCGTCATTTCGGCTGTCCATGACTTGTTTGTTATAAAAAGCGACATATTTCTTTCTTTCAGACTCGCCTCTTTTTACCGCTTCCAGACGTTTAGAAGAAACGGTAAAGTCATAACTTTTTGCAAACTGGGCCAAATGCAGCTGTGTAATATCAAAACCCGCATCCGTTATCGCATTATAATAGGCTATAAGGTTTTCCAAATTTATATTGGATAATTGTTCCTCTATTGCTTTTCTTTCTTCCGGAGATATTTCGCCGCCCTTAATTTCGACCGGAGCCGTAAAAGAGTTTAACGCTTTAGAGGTATCGAGCACTACGCCGAAATATTGTTTAAAATAATTTTCGTATCTGCCTCTGCCTTCGGAGGCTATAAGTTCATTCCTGATGCCTTCAAGCGCGTTTACGAAATCTTTGCTGCTGCCGTAGCCCGCAAGAGACGCGTCCAGATAAGCACTGAAAGCGTCAGTGTATGCCCTTTCATCATACATAAGCTCGTTTTCAAAATTTATGCGTATATTTTTTCCGGCGGCGTACTTTATCAATTCGGCATAGCCCTTGGCATTGTTTAAGCTTGTAAGATGCAAAACGGCGGTATCTATTCCGAGCATTGCCGCTATGTCTATCTGTGTTCTGAACAAATCGTACATTTGCGAGCCTTCGAACGGAACAGGCCTTACCACGTTATTATTGTCATCGTACAGATCAATGCTGTTTAAATGCGCGCTTATGCGTATGTTTCTGTCTGCGGCGTGCTTTTTTATTCTGTCTGCTTCGCCGTCCCTCAATTCCGCAAGTACCTTTTCATATTCTTCTATGACTTTACTTATGGTAAATTGAGGCACGTTTCCCTGTTTCTTTTGCTGCCAGAAATGCACGGGAGAATAATCGTATGTCGTGTCGCCTTCGGCCGTTTTATGATGAAAAAACATCGAAGTTTCAAAACCGTTAAATCCGTTGTCGGCGGCCGAGTCTATCATGCTCATAAAATCAAAAACGGACAGAGCTTCGTTATTGCCGGCCATGCCGAGCCTGAAATTGCTGTTTTTACCGCCGTCCGAATAATTAAAACCGGCTAAAGCCTGCCGGTAAACGTAATTTACGGACAATGCTTCGGGAACGGCTCTTCCGAACATCGCGCTGAGCTGTCCGTATACGATATCGGCCGCATAGTCTTGCTCTGCCACAATATTAGAGCTGTTCCACTCGTTAAGAATATCCGCTATTTTTTCCATTATTGCCTGCGGCGGTTTTGTGTGCATCCTGGCAAAATTCATACGTATCATATTCGGCCTGAACCAGCCTGCCGGCAGCATTTCCGCGGCTTTAAAGAATTCTTGCGCGATCTCGGAGCCGGAATCGAGAATATACACTATTTGCCCGTTCGGCGTAATATCAAACCTGCCTTTCAGCTTGCCTCTGACATTTGACAGAGTTTCAAAAAAATCTTCCGGAATCACGCTTAAAGCTCTTAAAACTTCCTCTTGCGGCGCGGGCGTAACGGATGTGCCCGTACGGTTGTTGCTTACCGAGAGATGATAATATTCCGGATCAAAAATGTAAGCATAATCTCCTAAAACTTCTACAAGCCTCTTATGTATGTCTGCAAGCGCGTCTTTTTTCAGGCCATGCGTTATTATGGCAACCGTTTCGGTATATTTTTCCTTTGTTCTTTGAGAATCCGTGAAAAAACCGTTTACGGATCTCGACATTGCCTGTTCGTCAATTACGGTATTGACCCCTGTTCCTAATATTTCATTTACAAAATCATTTATCTTTTGCTCCGTTGAAAAATCATCCGCAAACTTTAAAAATTCTTCATAAAAGCCCGCTTCAGTTTTATTGTCCAAACCCATAAACCTGACCGACATAAAACGAAGAACTTCTATTGCCATCCTTATCTCGTCGGCATCTAAAGGCTCGGCCGCATATTGCGAATAAGATAAAAACAGCGTTTTTAAATTTTCTCTTGTATAAAGCCCGGTCTGAAGATCTCCGCCTAAAACCGGCAGCCAGAATTCTATTGCCCTGTAATTGTATGCCATCTGCTCAAAATCTATTATTCCGGAAACATCTCGCTGCCCGTTGTAAAAAACATTGCGGTTCTGAAAATCCGCATGTA
>JAISVT010000045.1 GCA_031271405.1 Candidatus Endomicrobium macrotermitis
AATCTAATATGTTTTTTGTTAAAAGCTGCATTAAAAAAGAAAGAGACTCTTTTGAAGTTCCTCTAGATTTGTTTACGCGTACAAAAGCAGATTACACATTACGTAGCAAAGTTTTTTCAGAGGCAATTCGCAAACAAACCGGATGGGAAGTAAACGGTACTTACAGAATGGAAGGCATATTTTTACCGGATTTATCAATTGTTGAGTTCAATCTAAGCAAAGGCAAAAGGCTGTATGTAAGCAATTTAGATTAAAGTGCGTATTTTTAAATTTACTACATATTTAACATATAAATTATCTAGTAATTACTATGTGCCAACTTGACTTACTACATATTTTAAGGTATTATTTATGTAGTAAATAGGCTATTTATGAGTGGTGTTTATGAGAAATTTTAACTATTCTTTTTTAAAAAATGCCTTGCTTCCGGCTAATTTAATAAACATCACCAGCAATATTGCTGAGTTAAAATCTTTGGAAAAAGTTCGCAAAAAAGATTACCAAAAAATTTTTACCAAGCTTGAAAGTATTGCCAAAATAGAATCTGTTAAAGGTTCAAACGCAATAGAGGGTATTATTACCAGCGATAAAAGAATAGAAGAAATTGTTAATAAATCTTCCACTCCCTTAAATCACAATGAGGAAGAAATTGCCGGTTATCGCGATGCGCTAAATATAATTCATAATAATTTTCAAGGTGTAGATATTGTTGAAAGCGATATTTTAAATATTCATTCCACATTGCTTTCGTACACAAATCACGAAATCCGCGGCAAATATAAGGTAGCCGATAATTTAATCTCAGAAATAGACTCTGGCGGCAACAGAAAAATTAGGTTTTACCCGACACCTGCCGTAGAAACAAAACAAGCAATGGAACAGATGATTTTGGCTTTTATTGATGCCAGAAACGATAGTTCCATAAACCAACTTCTTTTAATACCTTGTTTTATTTTAGATTTTTTATGCATACACCCTTTCTCAGATGGCAATGGCAGAATATCAAGATTATTATCATTGCTACTGCTCTACAAAAATGGTTTTGATGCCGGAAAATATATTTCTTTTGAAGACCAAATAAACAAAAATAAAAGCGCTTATTATGACGCTTTAAAAAAATCTTCACTTAATTGGCATGAAGGCAAAAATGATTATGTGCCTTTTATAGAAAATTTTATTTTTACTCTGATGGTTTGCTACAAGGAGTTAGACAAACGTTTTGTACTTATAAACGATAAGCACCTCTCCAAGAGAGAGCGCATAGAAAAAACCATATTGAACAGCTTAGTGCCTATCGGTAAAAAAGAAATAAACTATATTCTGCCCGACATTAGCCAAAGCACCATAGCGCTGGTTTTGTCACAAATGTTAAAACAAGGCAAAATACAAAAGAAGGGCACTTTTAAAGATGCAAAATATATAAAAGTGAAATGACGATTCATTTAAGCTCGATTTTAAGTCTTCAACGACCAACCGAAATCGCCGTGGTAAATCATCTGGCGGGTCATGCCTCCGTCTATGCAAATGTTTTCCCCCGTTATAAAACCCGCCTTGTCCGAGCAAAGAAACATAACCGCTTCGGCTATGTCTTCTACGCGGCCTACGCGCCCTGCGGGCTGCTGCAGCGCGTCCGCTCCGCTGAAAACCGCATCTGTCGTATTTATCCATCCGGGAGAAATAGAATTAACCCGAACCCTGCCCGCTAAAGATACCGCTAAAGCGTGTGTTAATGCCGAAATGCCGCCTTTAGCCGCAGCGTAGCTTTCCGAATTCGGCTGGCTTTGCCTGTCGCGCGAAGACGATATATTTATTATCGACGCCCCCGCCGCGAAGTGTTTGTTAAAAAGGCTTGCCAGATAAAACGGAGCCGTCACGCCGACGCGCAGCGCGTTTTCGAATTCTTCATAAGTGCAGGAATCAATTCCTCTAAACGCCGGAGGCGCGTTGTTTATAAGAAAGTCCACGCTCCCGAACTCATTTATTACTTTAGAGGCAAACTTGTCCAAAACCGTTTTATCCGCTATGTCTCCGGTAAAATAATCGTTTTTTGCCGTGTCGATAACGGCGGAATTTGCGCCCAAAGCCTTAAAACGTTCCGCTATACCTTTCCCGATCCCGCCCGCTCCGCCGGTAATCACGGCTGTTTTCCCTTTAAACATAACCGTCTCCTTTATTTCGTTTTTACGCAATCATAATATACAATAATTTGCGGATATTTTAACCGCTTGCCGCCTGCTTATCCGGATTGTGAAAAATTTGAAAACATTGCGGTTATTACGCCTAAGCTATGCTATAATTCTGTTGCCTCTGCAACAGAAAATATTTATTTGTCTTGGCATGAAATGAATACCAAATTTATAAAGACCGTGACTATCGCCGTTTGCTCCTGTTTTGTCATACCGGCAAATAATACCGCCGTGTCAGCCGCAATTCTTTCGGACGCAAATCTTCCGGCGCCAACCGACAGTTTAATACCGCCGCATCTGGGCACCGTAGCGGACGCTTCGTACAATAACGGCTCAAAAACGCTTATAAACATAATGGATCTGCACGCCGACAAAGGAGTTCAGGAAAATATAAGCGAAATTCTCTCCGAACTTTCAAAAAAAATCAATATAGGTAAAATTTACGTTGAAGGCTCCTACGGCAAAACGAGCGTAAAATGGCTTTCGAATATCAAAAATTCCGAAATGAAGCACAAACTGCGCAAATTTTTATTGTCATCCGGCAGGCTTACGGGCGCGGAAAATTACGCGGTACTTTCCGGCAATGACGATTTACTGTACGGAGCTGAAGATAAAGAGGTTTATTTTAACGCTTTAAAAACCCTGGAAAATATTTATAAAGAACAGGGCGGCATCAACCGTCAGCTTCAATACGCCCAATATGTTTTCGATATGCAGTCGGAAAAATATTATTCCGCCGAAAATAAAAAACTAAATGAATTTTTAAGTAAAAAAAGCGGAACGGATTCCGCGCAGTATTACGCATCCTTAATAAAAAAAGCCGAAAAAGCTGGAATCGATCCGGACTACTATCCGCAAATCGTATCTTTCCTTAAAAACAACCGCAAAAAACCGGACGCTAAACGTTTAAGCAAACAATTTTCGGCTTTTCTCGGAGATTTAAAAGAAACAATGCCTTTTTCCGAATACGCGAAATTGGCAAATATGGCCAAAGACAAAACTTCGGAGCAGGAATTATATGCTTTGTGCTATAAAATAATTACGGAAAACCCTTCTTTCGGTAAAAAATACGCGCGCCTGAAAAAATTCTTTTACGGCAAATTAAACGGCAATACAAACGGCATAGCTTTGATTAAAGAAGAAAACAGGCTCATACGCCTGTTGCATTACCGGTTTTCAAAAACTGACGACGAAAAGAAAATATACTTTTTAAAAGATTATCTGGAATATCTGAAAGGCTATTTGACAAACAGCTTAACCGCGGAAGGTTTCGAATATATTTCCGAATACGAAAACAATTTTAAAAGTTTGTGGAAACATTACATAGACCCGCAAGCGATAATAGACATGGAAAGATACTGTTCGCTGGCAAAAACTTTTTACGGTTATAACTGCGAAAGAAACAGGCATTTTATAGATGCCATATACGGCAAAATGCCGGATGCTCCCGAAAAACTTATCAGAATAAAGTCCGGCGCCGACCACAAAAGCAAAACTTTGGAAAAAGTGTTAAATTCCAAAAGCGCCGACATACTTATAACCGGAGGTTTTCACAGCGACGGGCTTGCCAAAATTTTATATGACGAAAACATAAATTATATATCCATAGTCCCCAACGTATCGAAAGCCGATGCCGAAAAAGCCGGCGAAACGTATAAAACCATTTTTAACAACCGGCAAAAATTACTCGAACAGACCATTCAAAACATTCTCTTGTCGATACCGGACGGAGACCATTACATGTTTTTTTACTCTATAGACATCATAAATTTTTTAAAGCTGGAAAATATAGACATAAAAGAGATGTTTGACCAGATATTGGCGTACAGAAATCAAGAAGTGCGTTCTATGACCGAAGACGGCAAAAATTACTACATAACTATCGGCAGCGTTTCCAAAGATAAAACGGACGTTAAAAACATAGTCATCGGCAAAGAATCCGGACGGACTGACGAAAACGATTCCGGCGGTACGGCAATATATGAAAACGATATTGCCGATTTTTATAAAGCTTTCAAGCATCTGACGGATGTGTCGCTTAAAGCAATACTCAGGAAAGAAGAAATACGGTCGGGTTCGTATCAAAAATTGAGCGATACCACACTGTTTAACGTAAGATTTATAAGAGCAATTGAAAAAACGAGAGAAGCCATAGAGGCGGTGCGGGATCCGCTTTTAAAGGAAGAACTTACTAAAAAACTTGAAGCGTTAATCCCCGCGGATATGTCGATCGACATACAGCTTATCACCGGAGGGACTGCCGGAGACATTATAAAAAAAATATCTTACACGGCTCTTTCGGGAAGAAAAGAATCCGTTATAATAAAGGAACTGGGAAAACACCCGCCCGAAAAAGCTTTAACCGCAAGAAACAGATTTTTAAACGAGATCTCGATTTTCAGGGAACTGATGAAAAGCCCGATAGCGCCTTTTTTCCCAAGGCTTGAAGACAGCGACGCTTATGAAGGAAACGAACATCTGGCGCTTGAATTCGTAAGTTCTCCCCCTTTGGTAAAATTTCTGGCAAACAACGTCGTTTCGGATGAAATTTTAGAGAAGATTTTCAATAAATTCATGACGGTACTGAAAGGGATTCATAAACTGGAAGGACTTGAATTGTACGATATGGGAAATACGGACGTCGATCTGCTCGGAAGGCTGATTAAGTCCGTTACCGGAAACATAGACCGCGCTCCCGTAGAAGGGATTGCTCCCGGAAAACACCCCATAGTATTGCAGGATACGCTTATGATAAACGGCGTTGAATACAAAGGAATAAAAAAAGCTTTCGAAAGCCTGGGGGCAAACAAGTATTTTAAACGCCGGTTTACGGCTTCGCAGGAAACTTTGGTGCACGGAGATTTCCATTTTTTAAATATGTTTTACGATGAGCGCACGGACAGACTTAAAGTAATAGATTTTGCAAATCCGTTTTTGGGAGGGACGGGCTTCTCCGATCCTTTGCTGGACGTCGGCAGATTCAGCGGACTGTTTACGATAAGCCGCGTTTACAGCGAAGGCAAAAAAATCAGGTTTGCCCAAAAAGACGGAAGGTATTACGCGGAGTTTGAATCCGCTCCGGATATGTCCCTTGAGAAAAAACTGTTCAAGTTATACGCTGACGGAATAATAGAATATTTGAAAGACAACGATATGATGTCACTGACGCAAGACCCTTATTTCATAAAACGCGTCTTTTTCTATACGGCTTACCATATGATCAACCCGGCGTGGACGTTTGTCGAAGGAGCCAAAGAAGAAAAAGAATGGAAAGAACAGGCTTTCCTTTATTTTTATGTTTATTCGACGGTAATGGTAAATGAACTTCTGGATTATATAGACGGCCGGAATGTCCCCGGAGCCATGTTTATCCCTATGTTTGAAAACCTTAAAAAAGACATACTGGACGCCTATTCCGACAAAGTGCGGCAAGACGTTTCCATTGCTTCGATTGACAACGGCTATATAGACGCGTTCTCGAAAATCATCGAACAAAATATCGGAAGCAATGAACCGTTCGTTCCGTTTTTTGCCGCGGAATTGAATGAACAGGATCTGGAACGCCTTAAAAACGATCCTTCCTATGCCAAAGAATTAAAAGAAGCGGGAGCGGACTCGATAATAATGCCGTATAGCGAAGAAATCTTCAAATCTCCGGCTTTATCCGAAATAATAAACCGCGTTCACGGCGAAAAAATGAAGGCGGAAATTTCGTTTGACCCGGCAAACGGCGCGGAGTTCAGAAAATTATCCGGCAGTTTGTCTTCCATTCTTGAATATTTCAAGGACGCCAAAATAGACGGGATACGTATAAATTTAAGCAAAGCAAATATAACTTTGCACGACGTTATGTCGCTGAAAAAAATAATCGACGCATATTCGTTAGACAGGCTTCTTGCCCTTGAACTGCCGGAAGATTTCGTCAGCGGCAACTATACCGCTTTATACGAATTAAACGTAAGGGCAATAACTCCTTTTGACAGAGTAAAAGCCGTAAAAGACCGCCGTTACCGTTACGAACACGACAATATCGTCAAATTAAGTATAAATAAAAACGTAAATTCTATCGTCGATATCGGCAGAATATTAAATTCAAACCCCAAAAGAATACAGATTCAGGCCGAATTGCTCCAAATTGTAAGCAAAGAAGAAGACAGTTTGTTTTTCGGCGCATTAAAGACATTGCGCGAAAATATGCTTTCGGCGTTTAAAAGCGACGATACTATGGTTTCGGAAAGGGCTTATCCCGAATTGATGCCG
>JAISVT010000008.1 GCA_031271405.1 Candidatus Endomicrobium macrotermitis
AAATTTTCGCGCCGGTTATGACTCTCGCCTGCCGGGCGTTTGTCTGCGGCATTTCGCCCGCAGCGCGTTTTGAAAAATAGGATTTTATCGAATCCAAAATTTTCTCGTCGGTATATAAGCCGAGGTTTAAGCATTCCGCGGCCGTTTCAACGGTAATATCGTCAAAAGTCGGGCCCAAACCGCCGGTGACTATTATAACGCCGCTTCTTTCAAAAGCATTTTTAAAGACTTCGGCAAGATCCGCTTTTCTGTCGGACACATCGGTAACAAGAGACAGTTCCATGCCGATTGACGAAAGCCTTGACCCTATATACGCGGCGTTCGTGTTAAGTTTTCCCGAAAGCAGTTCGCTTCCGGTACAGACAAGTTCTATTTTCATATCGAATTAATTGTAGTATTCCGTTTTTGCTTTGGGGGTTTGTAAAGCCGTTTCTTTGATCTCGCCGAATTTCGCTTCGTATTTGGCGAGATTGTCTTTTAACGCAAACATCATTTTTTTTGCGTGCGCGGGAGAAGTTATTATTCTTGCCCTCACTTTGGCTTTCGGGCTTTGGGGATGAAAAAATATAAAGTCCATAACGAATTCGCTGTCGGAATGGCTTATGACGGCAAGGTTGGAATACATTCCGTTTGCGGTCTGCTCGTCGATTTCAATTTTTATTTCGGCGCTTTTTTTATCTTCCATTTTCCCTCCGGTCAACGGCAACGGATTTTATTTATTATTTGTTAATTGTCTTTTTAAGACCGATCGCTTCTATTATGCCGTCAATTTCCGCTTTTACTTTTTTAGGTTTTACCGCGTTTGAAACTGCCGTGTCCGGATCTTTCAGCCCGTGTCCCGTAAGAATGCATACGGCTTTGACCGATTTTTCATTTTTAAAATATCCGTTTTTAACGTACTTTATAAGCCCCGCAAGCGACGCCGCGGACGCGGGCTCGCAAAAAATGCCTTCGTTTGCCGCAACCAGCCTGTAAGCTTCAAGTATTTCTTCATCGGTAACTTTATCTATGACTCCGCCCGATTCGTCCCTGGCTTCTTCCGCCGCTTTCCAGGACGCAGGATTTCCTATTCTTATCGCGGTAGCGATCGTTTCCGGTTTTTCGACGGGCTTGCCGTCAACTATAGGCGCAGACCCCGCTGCCTGAAAACCCATAATTTTAGGAAGTTTATAAGAATCCGGAAGGGCTTCGTTAAGTTCTTTATAGCCTTTCCAGTAAGCGGTTATGTTTCCCGCGTTTCCTACCGGCATAAACTGATAATCGGGGCTTTGCTCCAAAACTTCGCATATTTCGTAAGAAGCGGTTTTTTGCCCCTCTATTCTGAAAGGGTTTATCGAATTGACCAAAGTCAGCGGGTATTTGGCGCTCAGCTCTTTTACAAGGTTTAACGCCTCGTCAAAATTTCCGTCTATTTCCAAAACTTCTGCGCCGTGCATAACTGCCTGCGAAAGTTTTCCCAGCGCGATTTTTCCTTCAGGAATCAAAACCACGCACTTTATTCCGGCTCTTGCGGCGTATGCCGCAGCGGACGCGGACGTATTTCCCGTAGAAGCGCATATTACCGCCTTGCTTCCCTCTTCGACGGCTTTTGAAACCGCCATCGTCATACCCCTGTCTTTAAACGAACCGGTGGGGTTCATGCCTTCGAATTTAAAATATATTTCGCCGTTAAATCCGAGTTTTTTGGGCAGATTTTTTGCGGGTATTAAAGGAGTGTTCCCTTCATAAAGCGATATGACGGGCGTTTTATCCGTCACCGGAAGATATTTTCTGTACTTTTCGATTAAGCCTTTGTAGCTCATTTTCTGATTTTTCCTTTGACGTAAAATTTAAATCTTCGTCTTTGATTTGAATTGTATTATTTTGCACGCGCAAAATCAAACGTTTTTTCGCCGATTTTATACTTGAGATAAACGGCTTTTTCCGAATTATAAGCGGCGTATCTTTGCTTTTTAAACAAAACCGAACTTTCGGGAAACGCGGTCTTCGAATATTCTTCCAAAACCCTTAAAGACTCCTGCGCGCGTTTGAAATTTGCGATTATTATATCGGAAAGATTTTTCACGGAGGTTTCCGGCATTCCGCGTCCGCTGTCGGTTGCGGTATCCCGCTCTTTTATTAAAGAAGCGTAGCTTCCCCTTAAAATTTTATCCGTATTATGCCTGATATCCCGTATTTTTTTATACAAAACGCCGTCGTTTAAAACGTAACGCAGACAGTCTTCAACCGTCCTCAATCCTTCGCGGCAGCGGTTGAGATTCGCATCTATGATGCGAAACAATGAGGAATGAGGAGTGAGGAGTGAGGAGTGAACCGCTTTCCCGGCAGTTTTCTTTCCTTTAATTCCTAACTCCTCATTTCTGACTCCTGCCTTTTTTTTCTTTTCGCTCTTCACTTTTCACTCTTCACTTTTGTCTTTCCGTATCTTTCCACGATGGTGTTTATCAAATTGGTTGTTGATTTTCCTTTTACGAAAGGGAATCTGTAAACTTTTTTGACAAATTCTCTGCCTATTATATCCTGCAGTTTATAATCTCCGCCTTTTACCAAAATGTCCGGTCTGACTTCTTTCAAAAGCTCATACGGCGTCTGCTCTCCGAAAACGACAACATAATCCACGGGCTTCAACGCAAGCAAAAGTTTCGCTCTGTCTTTTTCTCCCACCAAAGGCCTTTTCGGGCCTTTCAGGCAGCTTAAAGATTTATCCGAATTTATCGCCACTATCAAAACGTCGCCCATGCTTTTGGCTTTTTCAAAAAGAGACGTGTGCCCCAAATGAAGCAAATCGAAACATCCGTTCGTAAAAACCGCTTTTTTGCCGCTTTTCTGAAGTTTTTTTACTTCGGTTTTAAGTTCTTTCATTGTCAAAGCGCGTTTAATGTTTTTCATTTGTTTGTTCCGTTAAAAAGCTGTTCTTCTATTATTTTGCATATGATGTGTATTAAAAGGATGTGGCATTCCTGCGCCCTGGCCGTAACTTCCGAAGGCGCCAGATAGCATAAATCGCACAGTTCATACATTTTTCCGCCGTTGGAATTTGTCAGGCCTATGGTATAAATGCCGATTGCCTTCGCGGCCTCTATCGCCCTTATTACGTTCGGAGAATTTCCGCTTGTGGATATGGCTATAAAAACGTCTCCTTTTTGCGCGAACGCTTCGACCTGCCGGCTGAAGGACTGTTCGTATCCGAAATCGTTTCCGGCTGCGGTTATCGTGGAAACGTTTTCGGACAGCGCTATCGAAGGAAGGGCTTTCCTGTTTTTTTCAAACCTCACTACCATTTCCGCCGCAAAATGCAAAGCGTCAGCGGCCGAACCGCCGTTTCCGCAAATAACGGTTTTTCTGCCGTTTTTATACGCTTCCGTTATTTTTTCCGCTATCGCCGCGATAATATCCGATTGTTCAAGCATAGATTGTTTTGCGGCGATACTGTCGCTTATCAGCTCTTTGATCGTTTCTCTTGTCTGCATATTGACCTCTCAAATTTTTTTATATTTTTATTGCGGGATTACGCCAAACCCGATTCAGTTATTATACGATTTAAAGAAACAAAAACAAAACCGGAGCGCGCCGCGTTTATTTACAAATTTTAAAATTATATAATTTTTGAACGCGCGGCAATGCCGGCGCGCAATAATTTACCCGGAGGAAAAGATGAAAAAGTTTATTTTGGCGGCGTTCATTTGCGCGGCTTTGCCGTTTGCGGCGTTTAATTACGCGCAGGCTCAGCAAAACGCCGGAGGCGGCAATGTGAAAAAAGTTTTGACCGTGTATTACTCTTATTCCGGAAATACGGCGAAAACCGCGAAGCAGATTCAAAAATATGCCGGCGGCGACATTTTCGAGATAAAAATCAAACACGAATACCCGTCAAAATATGACAATTTGCTTGACCAGGCAAAAAAAGAAATAGCGGACGGTTTTAAACCGGTTTTGGCGTCAAAACCCGGAAATACGGGAAATTACGATATTGTTTTCGTAGGTTCGCCGGTATGGTGGGGCACTATTGCGCCCGCGGTATCGGCATTTTTGTCCGAGTACGATTTATCCGGAAAAACCGTTGTGCCGTTTTGTACGCACGGCGGAGGCGGGATATCAAGAACTTTCGACGATATTAAAAAACTTTGCCCGGACGCAAAATTTTTACAAGGAAAAGGCTTTAACCGCTCAAACGCCTCCGAAAACGAAATATCCGACTGGATCAAAAGCCTGAATTTGAACTGATGTCCCGCAGATAAATTTTCAGGTTAAAACACAAAGATGCTGATTCCGTTAAGAGGCGCACAGCACGGCATATATCAGTTTGGCATCCGCAATCTGATTCCGTATTTGCGTAACCGGATTGATATCTGCCGGCGCAGGCGGTATATTATCAAACCCTCTAATATTGATATTGACGGCAAATTGCGGATTTATGTTTTTAAAATCGACTTTTTTTCCTGCCGAATCAAACAGCTTGCCCAGTTTGTTTTGCAGGCTTTTGGAAGGCGCTATATTTCCGCTGCCGCTCAACATAGACAATATTTCTTCTTTGACTTTCAAACCGTCGGCTTTAGTGTACAATACGACTTCTCCGTTTTCCGTGCCTGCCCAGACGGAATTCCCGTCAACTTTAAAACCCATATTTTTCAATCCTTGCGGCGCGTCTGAATTGTAAACGCGTATTTTTGCGTTGTTTCCGGATAAATTTATTTCCGTATAATCCTCTTTCGCGCGCGGCTCTTCTTCCAAAGCGGATTGATATTGCCTTAATGTTTCAAAACTCGCAATCTCCCCGTTTTTTTCCGCAAATTGTTTTATTTTCTCCCTGTCGGACTCATTTTTAACTTCATATTCCAAAATGTCTTCTAAAAAAACAAGAAAGTACTGTAACTCCGCCTCTTTTAAAGCTTCCTCTGTCTTTTGTTTTTGTACTTCAAAGTCGTTAGCGAATATAGAGTTTGAAGATATGGATTGCGAAGCATAATCGTAAATGCCCGTTACGTCGCCGTCTTTTAAAATCAGCTTTAACAATGCGTCGGTTACGGGTATTTTCCAATCTCCTCCCATTTCGAAGTCAAAACGCGCCAGAAACCCGGGCAATTTCTTTAATAAGCCAAGATTTTCAGGTTTATAATACTCCAGCATAGATTGGTATTGTCCCAACGATTCAAAACTATCGATTTCCCCGTATTCGCCAAGCGCTCCGGCAATTTCAATTATTTTTTCTCTGTCGGATTTATTTTCGGTTTCATATTCTAAAATTTCGTCCAAAAACACTTCAAAGTACAGGTTTTCTATGTCTTTTACGGCTTCCGCGCCGGATTCTTGCAATCCCAAAGTTTTTACGGCATAATCAAACGCCCCTAACGCATCGCCGCCGTTTAACGAAACCTGTTTTAATAATCCGAAAAATTCAATATCCGTAAAACTTCTGTGTTTTCCGCTTTTGTCAAACTTTTCTCTGAAATAATTTAATTTTTTTAATGTGCCGGCCGGCACATTATCAATTTTTTCCGATAACAACGCAAACTGTTTAGATAATGCGTCAAAAGACTCTCCGCCGTAAGGCGATTCTTGGGCTATTTGACGCACACGAAACTCCTGAGAACGCTCTTTTAATGAAAAACCTTCAAGATAAACGCCGGCTATATCGTAATATCGGGACGGATCCCTGGCAAGCGTGCCTATTATTTTTTCAAGCGTTCTCATATTGGGCTGATACGGCAGGCTCGGCTCATTTGCTACTCTCATATGAAAATCAGCAAGAGCTTCTATAAAACCGTCCGGAACGTTATAATTATTTTTTACGGCATACTTCTTCAGCATATCCGCAATTTGATCCTGCGGCAATTCTTTAAGTATATATACGCTGTGGCGGTTCATTACTTCTCCGCTGATCCTTGTTGACGCCGTGCCTCCTTTGTTCGGAAGGTTGCCGGCGCAGACTATAAAGAAACCTTTTTTAGCGTGTATCACCCTGCCGTCGGGAAGCGTTACAAAACCGGACTGCAGAATATTATTCAGCGCCGCCAATGCGGTTTCGTCCCTCGGCTTGTCTATTTCGTCTATTATTACGGGCTTTCCGGACTGCATTGCTTGGGTTACAAGACTGTCTTTAAATACCATTCTTCCGTTTTCCAGCCCCCACTCGCCGAACAGATCTGTACCCGACGACTGGACATTAAGCTGCATTAAGTCCGTTTGTAATCCTAAGACATCATTTAACAAATAGCTTGTGAGAACGGTTTTTCCGGTGCCGGGCACGCCAAGCACCATTATATTGTCTCCAAGCGATATGTCTTTCATCCATTGCCGCAATAAAGCCATATTCGCCGGAATGTGATACTGTTCTTTTAAACCCGCTTTTGCCTTTTCAATATCCTTCGGGTTTATTTTTGTCGGTATCGTTACCCGGTATTCTCCTTTACCCAGGCTTACGTACGTTATGCCTCTGTCGGCGGAATATTCAAAACCGGCTTCTCCGGGATTATCGTATCCCATTGAAAAATCTTTCGGATACTCGTTATTCAGTCCTTTTGTCCTTAATATATTGTTCAATATTTTTTTAAATTCTTTTTGTTCGTTTAGAGATAACGTTTCCGCCCCGTATGAGGCGTCTATCAGGCTGTACAGATATTCTTTATCCTGCGGATACGCCTTTATATGCCTCGCTATCCTAAAAACGCTCCTCGGAGACAACGGCCTTGTCAATACTTTGCTGTTTCTTATCGTTACCGCAACGGTTACTATATCGTCTATTATCAGCTTTGTCTCGTTATATTCTTTGCCGTCTTTTGTCAAATCTCCGAAAACGCTTCCCATCACCCTTTGTATTTCTTCCTCTTTCGAAGGATAAGGAACTTCTATCTTTGTCAGTCTCGATATAAAATCCCTTGCCCTTACGTTCAAGTCTTTCCCGCTCACGTCTCTTGTTTCGTGATTATTGCTCAGCACTATTACCCTGAAACGCGGATCATACTTCAGCCCTTTTATGTTATCCCTTGTAAGCACGGTATTCAGCGCCGACAATACTCCGTCAAGTTTTACTTTGTCAACCTCGTCTATTATTACCAGTTCTCCGTTTTTGGCGGCTTCGTATATCTCGGAAAACTGTTTTTTTGTGACGCTTAACGGAATTTTTACTTTTATCTTTTTGCCGCCGGAATCCGTTGCAGAAATGACTTTTTCCTCTGTATCTATTACGCTTCTTTCACTTATGTCTTTTTGCGTTGTATTTGCGTGCAGGCTTACGAAACGCATCGGTACGCCGAGCAAACCGGCAAAAACGAAGGACAATGCGTTTTTACCGCTGCCCGTTTGACCTTCAAGCCAAAGGTTTGTGTTTCTCGCGTCGCTTTCCGGTTTGCCGTATGCCGCAAGCATTCGTTTTAACAATTCCTTATTGCCGCTTGTAAAAGTGAAAGGGACTTTCTCGCCTCCGCCTATTTGATAATATACGGTTTCGGGAATTTCGTCCAAATCCCCCGCAAACACCTCTTGCGCGTTTTCTTCACCGCTTAAAAACAGCTTTACCCTGCGGGCGTCTTTTTTCCGAGTACCTATCGGAGCGGACACGTCGCCGATATAAAGGCGGCTGTCCGAAACTTTTATATCTGTCTGCGTTCTCTTATTTCTATCGGAATACTCCGCAAAAGAGTTTATCAAAGCTTTAATATCCGAAACGAGTTCCGTTGTATCGGGATATTTCGTATCATATCTGTCTTCGGCCGTACTTTGATATACCGCCAATTTTTTTAAAGATTCCCGTATTTTTTCAATTACGGAGTCATCATATCCGGCCGATTTCACGATTTCTAAAAATTTATATACGGGTCCGGCCATTTTTTCAAACCCTTCGGCTTTGACATAAAGAAGGTGGTTATTGCCGGAGCTGAGCGTGCCGATCCATGCGCCGCCCAAAACATTAAGCTGCAAACCGTCCCCGGAAAGCATGCTTTCGAATATTTTTTCAAAATCCTCCAAAGGCGTTTTATAATTTACGAGTAAACTTGTATACTCTTTAAAATCCTTCAATAAATCATAAATATCAGAGACTGTTTCCGACGTTTCGGGATATTCGTCAGGATACCCGTCCCCCATGTCAAAACTGGAAAATTCGCTTATTTCTTTCAGACCGCTTCGTATTTTTTCGATTTTATCGCCGGTATATCCCGTTTCTTCGACGAAACTTAAAAAGCTCCGTATCGGGTTTGCAATCCTCCTGTTAAATTTTTCGGCCGTCACGCTGTACAATTCATGATCTTTATCCCACTCCGTAACGCTGAACATCTCAAAGCCCGACGGCATTTCTCTGCTGAGCATTTTTGTAAAAACTTTTCTAAACATTTCCGTTACGCCGGCATAATCGAGATCAACCGAAAAAACGCTGCCGCGGGGAAATAAATTATCCGCCATTTTTGCAATTTTCTTTTTAGCGGAGGCGCTGCTCAAAGAAAAACCTTCTAAATAAACGCCCGCAACATCGTCAAACCTTGACGGATCGCGCGCAAGAGCGCCGATTGTCTTTTCAAGGGTTCTTATAGAAGGCTTTTGCTTAATACTGTCGTCTGACATTATTTTACGATGTAATTCCGCGAGTTTTTCAATAAATCCGTCCGGCATCGAGTAACCGTTAGATTCGGCGTAAAGACTCAGCATTTCGACAGTCTGCCCTTTAGAAAGCGCGTCCATTATGTAAACGCTGTGACGGTCAGTAACTTCGCCGCTTATTCTTGTTGACGCCGTCCCCCCTTTACCCGGTAAATTGCCGGCGCAAACTATAAAGAAGCCCTTTTTCGCGTGTATTACTTTTCCGTCGGGAAGCGTTACAAAACCGGACTGCAAAATATTGTTTAACGCAGCCAGCGCCGTTTCATCCCTGGGTTTGTCTATTTCGTCTATTATTACGGGTCTGCCTGCCTCCATCGCTTCCACAATCAGGCTCGGCGTAAAAACCTGTTCGCCGCCTTGCAAAGACCATTCGCCGAATAAATCCGTACCGCTTGTCTGGACGGACAAAGTCTGCATATCTGCGGAATACCCCAAAACATTGTTTAACAAATAATTTGTAAGAACGGTTTTTCCCGTGCCCGGCACGCCCAATACCATTATATTGTCTTCAAGCAATATGTCTTTCATCCATTGCCAGAATAAAAGCATATTGTCATACACATGGTATTGGGCGGCCAAACCCGCTTTTGCCTTATTTATATCTTCCGGTTTTATTCCCGAGGGAACTGTTATCTTATGTTCGCCTTTGCCTAAACTTACATAAACCGTTCCGTTGCTGACCGAGTATTCGAACTCCGCTTCTTTAATATCTTCATATCCCATTTTTGCGGCGGCGATTTCCTCTTTTCCTATATTCATATTTTTATATCCTCCGAATATAGCCGCCCAATTCGAAAAAGCAAGATCAAAGTCCTCTTTTTCCGATAAAATTTCCGTTCCGTAATATTTGCTTATTACGCTTTTTAAATACTTTTTATCCTGCGGAAATTTTCTTAAATGCCGGGCAATTTTAAAAACGCTTCGCGGAGATAAAGACCCGGACATGCTTTTGCTTTCTCTAGTCAACTTTGCCAAACCGGCTATGAAAGCTATCAACTCTTCAAAATCTTTATATTCTTTTCCGTCTTTTGCCAAATCTCCGAAAACGCTTCCCATTATCCTTTGTATTTCTTCCTCGTTTGAAGGATAAGGCACTTCTATCTTTGTCAGTCTCGATATAAAATCCCTTGCCCTTACGTTCAAGTCTTTCCCGCTCACGTCTCTTGTTTCGTGATCATTGCTCAGCACTATTACCCTGAAACGCGGATCGTACTTCAGCCCTTTTATGTTATCCCTTGTAAGCACGGTATTCAGCGCCGACAATACTCCGTCAAGTTTTACTTTGTCAACCTCGTCTATTATTACCAGCTCTCCGTTTTTGGCGGCTTCGTATATCTCGGAAAACTGTTTAATAGTTATGCTGGCGGGTATATCGGCTTCTATTGTCCGGCCGGCGGCAGTCTTTGCTTTAACTTTTTTATATCCTTTGGATAAAATTGTCCTCTCGCTTATATCTTTTTGCGTTGTATTTGCATGCAGGCTTACGAAACGCATCGGTACGCCGAGCAAACCGGCAAAAACGAAAGACAATGCGTTTTTACCCCCGCCTTTTTGACCTTCAAGCCAAAGATTTGTGTTTCTCGCGTCGCTTTCCGGTTTGCCGTATGCCGCAAGCATTCGTTTTAACAGTTCCTTATTGCCGTTTGTAAAAGTGAAAGGGACTTTCTCGCCGCCGCCTATTTGATAATATACGGTTTCGGGAATTTCGTCCAAATCCCCCGCAAACACCTCTTGCGCGTTTTCTTCGCCGCTCAAAAACAGTTTTACCCTGCGCCTTCCGTCCGGATCTTCATTGCGGCGGTTATCTACAGCGGCGGAGACGCCGGATATGACTAATAAGTTATTATCGTAAAATAATTCCGGCCCGGGGTTTTCCTGTTTCACGGAATCGGATTCGGAATGTTTAACTTTTTTTTGTTCTCTTTCCGCAGAAATAAAAGTGCCGAGATGGCTTAGAAGTTTTCTTAAAAAACCGAGGTCATCGGGAGTTCGTCCATAATTCACGGCAGTATGGGTATTATAGTTCGAGGACATTTCTTTTTCCGTTAACTCAAGCTGCCTGTAAACATAAGAAATATCTATATCCGGAAAGTCGTATGATATCAAATCGATAAGTTCTCTTTTAAAAATTTTCCATGCGTCTTCATCAAACCTCATGTAAAGGTCCTGATTGGGGTAACCCTCTAATGTTATATACACATAATTCTTGTCATCCAGAGGGTCGTCAAAATCACGCCATTCGGAAAGGGAGAGAGATTTGGAATGTTCCTCCACAGACCTTAACAACTCGGCTTTAACCGGTTCTTCTTCAAGTCTTGAAATAAGTAAGCCGGCTAAAGGCACTTCGGCAATGCGTGATGAATCCGACCCCGGCCCGAAGATTTGAATAAAAAACCTCATAATTTTTTTAATGTTTTTTTTATTTAACGAATATCCTTCTAAATAAACGCTTGCGATATCGTCAAGCCTTGAAGCGTCGCGCGCAAGCGTACCGATTGTTTTTTCAAGCGTCCTCATTGACGGTTTTTGCGTAATGTCTTTATCATCCATTATTTTATAATGAACCTCTGTAATCTTCTCTATAATGCCTTCCGGCACTTCATACCCGTTTGCCTGCGCGTATCTTTCCAGCATTACCGCCGTTTGCTCTTTCGGCAGCGCTTCCGCTACATAAACGCTGTGACGGTCCATAACTTCGCCGCTTATTCTTGTTGAAGCCGTTCCGCCTTTAGCCGCCAAATTTCCGACGGTTACCGCAAAAAAACCTTCCTTGGCAAAAACGGTTCTCTCTTCCTCGCTTCTGCCGTCATTGGGCAGCACGACAAAACCGTCCTGCAAAATATTGTTTAACACGGCTAATGCCGTTTCGTCGCGGGGTTTGTCCGCTTCGTCTATTATTACCGGCTTCCCTTCTCTCATAGCGCTCACCAACAGGCTTTCATTAAATACCTGTATTCCGTTCACAAGCCCCCACTCGCCAAGCAAATCTGTCCCGGAAGACTGCACGTTCATTTGCATTAAAGGAGCGTCTAAACCCAATACCGTATTGAGCAAATAATCCGTAAGCACGGTTTTTCCGGTGCCCGGCACGCCTAAAACCATTAAATTTTCGCCTAGGCTGATATCTTTCATCCATTGCCAGAATAAAAGCATATTATCCGGCAGCCGGTATTGCGATTTTAAACGCTTTCTTGCTTCTTCTATATTTTCAGGATCTATTGCCGTTTTTATTCTGACCTGCCATTCGTCTTTGCCCAAACTTGCGTAAACGGCTCCGTTTTCAACGCTGTATTCAAATGCGGCGTCTTCAACGGAATCATAACCTAAAGTAAAGTCCGGAGTTTTGTTAAATCTTTTAAAAACGGCAACTTGAGACAAGAAGGCATTAAATCGTTCTCTTTCTTTATCGCTTAAAGAATCCGTTCCGAAAGCCGAGTCTATCAAACTTCCCAAATATTCAATATCGTTAAAATAATTATCCGGATGCAGGTGTTTTGCTATTTTTATTATGGTTCTCGGCGATATGGATTTCGACAGTTTAGGGAATTCTAATTTTTGCCCGTCATATTCGATGTAACGTCCATTTTGACGATCTCTGGACCAGCCTGCCAAAGTAATAAGGAACGTCATGATGCCGGAAAGTATTTCTTTTTCTTCGCTGCCGTCGGCCAAGTCGCCGTAAATACTATCCATTATCCTTTCATATTCTTCGCCGAATTCCGGATAACCGACTTTAATTTTTGTCATCCTGCTCAACAGATCGCGGTTTTTACGATTTAAATCGTTGCCGCTGACATCGCCGGACAGATGATCGTTGCTTAACATTATTACGCGGAACCCGGCGTCATAGACCAGCCCGCCGATTCTTTCTCTTGTGAGAATCGTGTTCAATGCCGAAAGCACTCCCTCAAGTTTTACTTTATCGACTTCGTCTATTATCACAAGCTCGCCTTTTTGCGCAGCCCGGTAGATCTCCGAAAATTCATGTCTGGTAACGCCCGCCGGAATCTCGGCTTTTATTGCTTCTCCGTTTTCTAAAATTATTTCTATTTCCTGAGTTCCCTGCGCGATAATGGTTCTTTCGCTTATGTCTTTTTGCGTAGTATTTGCATGCAAACTTACGAAACGCGCCGGTATGCCTAAAAGTCCGGCAAAAACAAAAGACAGCGCGTTTTTACCGCTGCCTTTTTCCCCTTCGAGCCATATATTGGTATTTCTTACGTCCGAATCCGGCTTGCCGTAAGCCGCAATCATACGCCTTAACAAATCTCTGTTTCCGTCCGTAAATCTGAAAGAGTTTATCCTGTCCGAATTCCCTACGGAATACCCTATTAAATCCGGAACACCGTTAATTCCTCCCGGTGAAAACTCTTTCCATCCGCCGTTTTCTTTTATGTAAAGTTTTACCCTGTTCGGAGAGTCTTCCCGGCCGTCAACCGCGGCTTCGACGGGGTTTATCCGGCCGGCGTTTTTAATTATTAAATATTTTTTTTCATCTCTGTTTACGTAACCGAGAAATGTTATATTGCCGCCGGAATTATCGCCTTTTGCAACGGAATCGCCGAGTTCAAATAACGGTTTGTATTGTTCCCAGGTAAGCCTGTGAAAATCTTCGTAGTTTCCCGATTGCCGTATTTGCACAAATTCGTATTCGTCCAATTCGTGCCGTATAAGCTGTTCTTCTATAAAAGTCTGCGGAGAATATCCCCGGGGAGGCCCGTTGTTTTTAATCCATTCCAGAACAGACTGATGTATTATTATCTCTTTAACGCCCGTTGTTCCGTTCAAGTTGATTGTCGCAAATACATAATTATCCCCGTCGGCAACGGTCAAATCCAAAGGCGCTTTACTTACCATTACGGCATAACCGTTATTGTTTTGAACTTCCGCGGAAGGAAGATATTCGCCGTATTTTCTTTGCGCCTCGCCGTCTTTGAGCAGCCAGTTTTTATGCCTGCCTTCCAGTAAAAACTTTACAAGCTTTTGAGCGTATCCCGAAGCTAAATCTTTTAAACCGCCGTTTAATTCCCCGAATTTCTCTTTCACATAGCGCGTCCAAATACTCGGAAATCCTTCCAATACGGCAGTTATTATGTTTTCGGCATTCTTGCCGAAAACCATTGTCTCATCGCGTTCATCGCGGAACATATCTTCTATGAATTTCGCCATTTCGCCAAGAAGGTCTTCGGCATTGCCGACGGTTTTAGCGGCCGGCTCAAGCCCTTGAGGGTAAAGAGAGACTATCTCGCCGGACGGAGAATAAGCTTTTTCCAACAATTGCGTATCGAGTCCTATACCGTAACTTACAAACTTTATCCCGTTTTCCGAATTTTCCCTGTAAAACTCCTGAACAGCTTTCCTGCCGTATCCGCCTCCGTCGCTGATATGCAGAATGCTTTTAAAAATACCTTCTCCGCCGGAGGATATTTTCTCTACGGCTGATCGCAGCGTAGGAACGTCATCGGTGCCTCCGTAGCCGTCTGCAAGGGCTTTAACCATAAGGTAAACCGCTTCGTCCGTAACGTCTTTTGATTTTGTGATATCCAAAAGATTAGCAACATCTCCGTACATCATTACGCCTATTTCTATGCCGTCTATTTCTTTTAAGGCAAGAAGAACCGTGATCAGCATTTTCAATGTGCCGTACATGCTGGATCCGTTATTTATAAGAGTGCCGTCTCCGGAAAACTCAACGTTTCCCATAGAGCCGCTGTTGTCTATAACCACCATTACGCGGTGCTCGCCGCTGCCGCGCACAAGCATTTTTTTAAATATCTTCCCATCGGCAAGCCTCGAAAAATCATCGCTAAGTTCGCCGCTGTCCATACCTTCAAGATACTCGTCGTCTACGGTCTTTTGCATTTCCCTTTTTATTTCCCCGGCGAGTTCGTCCGCAGGCCGCCTGAAAGGCTCCAAAATTTTCAGCATTTCGTTAAACCGGGAAGAACTCAGCATCGTATTTTGCATTTCTGCCGTTCTGTCCTTTACATTCTGCGCAGCGCCGGCAATCTGTTTATTTTTCGGTTTGGAAAATGATTTCAGGCTGTCCGCCATTTTCTTTGAAGCTTCGCTTATCCGTTTACCGCTCCGTTCTTGGGCGTCCGAATGCGAAGATTGATTATCTTCCGAAGACTGTCCTCCGCTTTGTGAAGGCTGCCCGTCATCGCTTTGTCCGGAAGAAGATTCTTTATTTCCTGAAGAATCCTCCTGCTCTTTTCCTATCCGCCGTTTCAGCTGTTCTATTTCCCGCTTGTATGCTTCCAGCTGCTCCTGCAAATCCCGCAAAGAATCGCCCAGCCCGTCGTTTAGCTGCTGTATTTGCGATACGTTATCCCGTAAATCCTGCGCGCCTTTTTCAACTTCCCCCGCCTGATTTCTTTGCGACGGAACATTTTTATTTTCCGATAAAAGCTCCTGAAGTTTTTGAATTTTATCCTGCAGTTCCTTCATTTTTTCTTCAAACTCTTTTACGCCTTTATCGAGTTGCCTGCCTTTTTGATATAAATCGTCCGAAGAAGACTGTACTCCTTCGGCGGATTTTGCTTCGCTTTCTCCGAGGCCGCCGCCCTGACTTTTTAATTGCTGAGTTCCGTTTCTTACGTCGGACATTTCCTGACTAAGCTCTTCTCCCTGTGCCTGCAGCTGCTCGGATAATTCCCCGAGCCGCCCGCTGTCCTGAGTCATATCCGAGCCCGAACCGCTTTTTGACTCTATGTCTTTTGCCGATTTTTCAAGTTTTTCTATTTCCTGCCGCAATTGCTCTATAGTTTCGGATATTTCCCGCTGCGTCTGTCCCAGTTTGCCGGTTTTGTCTTTTGCGGAATCCGCCTGCCCCTGCATTTTATCGTACCGCTCTCCCCGTTTCTCATTTTTGGACGCCTGCTTGCCGCTTTGGGAATATCCGCCGGACTGCTGGCTGAGCATATTGTCTATTTCATCGCGCATCAAATCTTTCATTAAACCGTCAAACTCGCGTTTTTGTTCTTCGTTCATATTTTCAAGCATTTCCTGAAACTGACGCGCTTGTTCCTGAGTAAGCGGCTGTCCGCCGCTGCCGGGAGTAAGCTGTGCTTGCCCCGGTTGCATCTGTTGTCCGGACTGCGCATCGTTTTGTTCTTTTTGTTTGCGCATTCTTTCAAGCATTGAATTTATATTTTCCTGCATCTGCTTGCGCGCAGCTTCTTTTTCAGCCGCTTCCTTTAGTTTTTTCTCCCTCAAATACTTTTCGGATTCGGCTATTATTCCGCTGAGCTTAGGCCAAATTTCCGTTTTGGCCGTCTCATAGACCGTTTCGGGAATGCCGTTGCCGATAACCCCCAACCCGGCTATTTTTCCTACGGATTGTTTTGTTTCTTCCAAAGCTTTCAACACAAGAGGGTTTTCAATTCTGGGGTCGGTATCTCTTCCGGTCCTTGCAGTAAAAAGCAGCCCTTCTATATATTGCGCGAAAAGGGATTTGCCGCTCATTATGCGTTTTGCGGATTCCGAATCGGGATTGGGATACAACACTTTTATCAAATCGGCGTTTATTTTGCCTTTAAAGTTATCTCTCCTTGTCCTTATCAGTTCTAATGTGGACATCAAAAGGTAAAACCTTGAATTGTCATATTCCGCTTCAACCTGCACCGGCTTTGAAAAACGGACGACCGACAGTTGTTCCAAAAATAACGCTTTGGCGGCTTCTTCGTCGGGATAATCGAGAAGCAGCGGATCATAGTATATGGTATTTCCGTCTTTTGAAACGGCAAAAAGACCGCTGTCGTCCGCATTATCGGACGTCTTGTCTTTTTCTTTAAGCGTAAACCCGCGGTTGCCGCTCATATTTCTTATAAGTTCCTGAATTTCGTCGGTTATCCTTTTGCGTTTTTCCGTGTCCGGAAAATATTTCGGCACGCTGCTCGTTTCTTCGGATAAGACCTTATCCGCCCAGCTTAAAGCGTCGGACAAAGCTTTTTGTTTTCTCGCGCCGCTGTCCGAAATGTTTTTATTCCTATCCCACAATATTCCGGCTATTGCCGTCCCCGTCATCCTTTGAAACATCTCGGATCCGGTATCGCCGGCGGCGCCGCTCATTACGGCATTGAGCCATACAAAAGCGTCTTGCACCGACGAATAACCCAGCTCCTGCCAATTAGCCGATATCAAGTCAAACATAAATTTATTCAGTTTCGCCCCGGTTAGTTCTCCGGTTATTTTAGCGGCGTTTTTCTTTCCGAGGTCAAAAGCCGCATAATCCGTCATCTCTATTTCTTCCGGAACGTTTGTGGAATAGTACAGCAGAGCGCTTACCGCCTGCGTGAGAGTTTCGATATGAAAGGGTATGTCTATTATTTTTTTATTTGCCAAAGAGTGTATAAGTTCGTGGACATATACGGACATAAACAGTTCTTTATTTTCAATGGAGTGCATATAAACGGTGTCCGTATCGGCGGCCGTATAGCCTAAATTTCCGTATTTCTCAAAATCCGACGCCAATCCCAGAGTTCTTGAAAAGCTCTCAAGTATTGCCTGATACTGCAGAGGAGAAACTTTCGAGAATATTTCTCTCATTTGTTCCGGAGACCAAACCATCGAAGAAAAACCGTGAGGCTTGGTATTTTTTATAAGTTCGTCTCTTAAAGCCGCAACACCGGCTCTTTGATTTTCGGGAAAAGCGGATATTAACATATTTACCGCCTCGTCTATCCGGCGGACGGATTCTTCGTCAAATTCTTCTCCGGCGGAACTTATGATTTCATACCATGGGCCCACGGCTGTGCCGGCTCCGTAAGCGTCGTCTATGGCATACCGGTTAAGCGTTCCGTCTCTTTCAAAAACTTCCATCAACAGCTGCAAATCCAGTTTTCTGCTCAAAAACGCGGATTTCACGGTTTGGGCGGACTTAAGCAAAGAATTATAGGCCTCTTGATAAATATCCATGTCCGCGGTTCGGGCGGCATTAAGCAAATTGAGCCTTTGTTTGTAGTAATTGACAACTTCGCCGCCGTATTCTTCATACCCCCTGACGTCCCGGGCTTTAGTTTTTGCCCTGACAGCCGCAACGCTTACCAGGCCGTCAAAATATTTTTTAACCGATCCGAACTCCAAAGTAAGATAATTCCGAATTTTGAATTTATCCGATATTACCGCAAGAATCGTTTCGAATTCCGGAGTATTTAAAACGGCGCATATCACGGAATTATCTTTAAATTTTTCTTTTAAAACCGCATGATTTGCTATTACATTTTGAAAAATTTCCGGCAGAAGATTTATTTCGTTCGGCGAAAAACCTTCGTTCTGCCTTATCGCCCTCTGAACTTCCGGATTGCTCGCTATCTTCCAGATTAAACCGTCTCCGAGCAAAACGGAATTTATTTTTCCGCTTTTTGATATGTCTTTTACGAGCCAATATATAAGTTCCGCGCTTCCCGCGGGCGATGATAAAGCTCTTATTTTTTCGATGCCTGACAGTATGTTTTCTTTAACAGCCCTGCCTATAAGCGCATTATTTACCGCGTCTTCGAAACCCGCATCTTTTGAAAAATCCTTTATTTCAAATTTATTTGTCAGTTCATTTTTAAATATTTCAAGTATCTCGCCGTTGATATTTACTATGTATATTCCGTTTTCATATTTTATCCGCGCGTCCGTAGACCCAAGCGCCAGCGCCAGCGAATATTTCTCCGAGGCGCGTTCCGAAACGCTTTTTTGTACCGGGGAACTCATCTTAACGGCTTGTTTTACGACAAGACTTTCATAAATTTCCTGCGTATCGGAAATACCGCTGACATTAGGCATTACCGTAATGCACGAAACGCCCCGCTCTTTAAGAAGATCTTTCAAACCGCCGGAGTGAAAACCGCCGGTTATAACCGCATAAACTTTGGATTTTTTTAATTTATTTTGTATTTCGGAGTGAGATATGTTTAACGGGGCGGCTTTGTCTTTGCCGTTTGCAGGCAATACGCCTTGCAGCTGCCCTACGAATATGGCGTCCCTTTCATTATTAACCCTGTAGTATTCGTCCAGTACGTCAAAATCTTTTTGTAAATCTTTCAAACCGCTTTCATAATTATATTTATCCCACAAATACTTAAAATCGCCGAATTTTTTAACGAAATATTTATAATCGGACGCCGTAAGAGAATTTGTCAGGTACCCTTCGAAATACGGGTAAAAATACGATAAAAACGCCGTTTCTATTTCATCGATGTCTTTTGAAAACGCTATTCTTATTTCCTGCGAAAGATTATTTTCCTCTTCCAGCATTTCTTTCGGGTTTATGGCGTTCTCCGACTCTTCATATCGAAAAAACAGGTTTAACTCTGAAAAACCTCTGCCTAACTCAATCCCGTATTTTTTTACTATTTGCCCCGCGTAAAAATACAAATCGCCGATATTTGCAAAATTACCGGTCTTTGCGGAAATATCGGAATACGCGGAATACGGCAGTTTTTCTTTTAAAATGCGTACAAAAGCTTCAAGCTGCCTTTGTATTTCGGGATAGTCCAGCTTTCCTCTTAATTCGTTCGTTTTTATGTACCGCAGTATGTTCGGATATTTTTGCAGATTGATTTCTTTGAAGGTTTTTGAGTATTTCTTTAAAAGCGCGTAATATCTGGGCATTCCGATTTTTCCGGATTTATATTCCGCCGTAATTCTGTCAAAACGCTTGTTTCGCAAACCCAAGTACTTTGCCCGCATAAAAGAAAGTTCTTTATCGAATTCTTTTAATTTGCTCTTGTAATAATCCTGCCTGGACAATATTTCGTTAAGCCTTATTATGTTTTGCCTGTGAACATCTTCGTCTTCAATGCCTTTTATAATGTCGTGCTTATCATTTAACGCGGAATAGTATTCGGCTCCGGTAAGCCTTCCCGAGCCGAGTAAAACATTCAGCAGTTCAAGCTTGTCATCTTTATTTTCAACGCCGTCCGTCCACCCGGTATTTACGTCTCCGTAGCCTCCCTCGGCGTATATGCCGTCTATTCCGTATTTATCGTTTATTTCTTGTATTAATAAAGCTATATTTCTTTGAACTTCCGGATTGCAGTGCAGATCCTGGATATTAATAACTATTTCCGGGCTGTCAAAAAACTCTTTTTCGATTATTTTACCGTAAGCGCTTGATATCAAACCGGAAGAAATTTCAGCTGACGGCGCAAAAGAGTAGGCGTCAACGGGCGCCGAAGCGGAAATAAAACAAAATGCGGTTATTAATGATACGGTTTTTTTTAGTTTCAGCGTATTGAGAAACCTCATAAAATTTCCTCTGCCGGTTTATATAAAAAATGCGTATGGGATTCATTCTGAATATATGCTCTTTTAATGTGTTTTTCAATCATTTTTGCAACTAAAAACCGACACTAAAGAAACACCGGAACATTACTGTCCGCCGTATTTCTTTCGGGTAAAACATATTATATTATAAATGTATCAACAGGCAGTGAAATATATGAAAAATTTTTGACAGTTTTTTGAGGGGGCTTCAAGAGAGGTATTTCGTAAGTTTTTTGGATATGTCGCAGATATTCAAAGGTTTGCCGACATGGTCGTTCATTCCCGCGGCGATAGACTTTTCTATATCTTCGCGGAACACGTCCGCGGTCATTGCGATTATCGGCACGGCTTTTGCGCGGGGATGGTCAAGGGCGCGTATCATTTTTGTCGTCTCGTAACCGTCAAGTTCCGGCATATGGACGTCCATAAAAACCATATCGTAAATCTCCGGCTTTGCGGCAAACATATCGTACGCAGAGCGTCCGTTTTCGGCAAAATCTATGGCAATTCCCGTGCTTTCAAGAAGCGCCGCGACGATCTCCCTGTTTATCGCAATATCTTCGGCAACCAAAATCTTTTTATTTTTAAAACAGCCCGCGATAGCTGCGGCGGAGGCTGTTTCGCTTTCGCCTAAAGCGCCGCGGCTTGCCATACCGGCGCGTATGCTGAAAATAAAACTCGCGCCTTTGCCGGGAACCGACTCTATCCTTATTTCGCCGCCCATCATTTCGACAATCCGCTTTGAAATGGCAAGTCCCAATCCCGTGCCCCCGTACTTTCTGGAAATGCTGCCGTCGGCCTGCTCAAAAGACGCAAACAGCTTATCCTGCTGCTGCTGCGGTATTCCGATACCCGTGTCTTTTACTTCAAACTGCAGAGCGGCTGCTCCGTTTTCTTCGCTAAGATTACGGACAAAAACCGAAATCTCGCCGCCTTCCGGAGTAAACTTAACCGCATTTCCGACAAGATTTGTCAGAACCTGCATAAGCCTGTGTTCGTCGGAATTGATATCTTCGGGGACATCGCCGTCAATCGAAAGCGAAAAACGCTGTTTCTTTTCTTCCATCTGGCTGCTTACGACGTTTACGACCTTTGAAAGCATCTTCTCGAGGCTGAAATCCGCATAAAAAAGTTCGAGCTTATTCGCTTCTATTTTCGATATGTCCAAAATGTCATTGATTATGCCCAGCAAATGTTTCGAAGCCGATTCGATTTGCTTAAAACAGTAACTCTTGCGTTCCATGTCCGCCGCGTTTTTGCCGATATTGGTCATACCGATAATAGCGTTCATCGGCGTGCGTATTTCGTGGCTCATACGCGATAAAAATTCGCTTTTTGCCATGCTTCCCTGCTCCGCCATTTTCTTTGCTTTTACCAGCTCCTGCTCTGCAATGCTTCTGCCGATCGCTCCGGAAAAAATACCCGCAAGCAGCCGTCCCAAATTGATATTGCTTTCGTCCCAGACGTAAGTCCTTCCGTAAATTGTAAATCCTAAAATCCCCCAAAACTGCCCCTCTATATTGATCGGCATATTGAGGAAAGAATGAACGCCTAAACTTTTAGCCTTCTCGAAATTCGGATCTTCAACCAGCGTAAAATCGCTTATTGTCGAATAACTTTTATTGAGCAGTTCGTCGAAATATTCCATATCGCCCGTCAGCGGCCACCTGCCTTCCTGCCCCATAAAGGATACGGCTTTTTCATTGCGCCACTCGTAAATGCCCTGCAAAACGTTTTCTTCCTTCACATATTTCGACAAAAACGCATGGTCGGAGTTCATAAACTTGCCGCATTTTTTTAAAGCTTCCGGAATAAATTTTTCCAGATCTTCGATTACGGTAAAACTTCTGGCTATATCGGACATCAGAACCTGCTGGGCAAGCCTTCTTTTAAGTTCGGTTCTATCCGAATTTGCGTCAAACATCCGGCGCATCACCTTAATCATCGCGTACACGAATACGGCTCCGAAGAAGAAAATAAATGAAATAAGCAAATCCCGAACGGAAACATTATCCGGATGAAAAAAATAGCCGGCTATGTTCAGGACATAGCCGGCTAAAAAGAAAATCATCATTATAAAACAAGCAAAATAAACCCAATTGCTGAACAGTTTTTCGGATTTCGTCTGTTTCTTGATTTCCGCCAGAGACGTATAATACTTTACGATACTGTACAGTAAAACGGCTGCGCCGGAAGAAATAAGCAAAATGTTTAATGCGAACATGACATCTCCGTATAATCTGCTTCCGCCCAAGTTATAAACACTTTAAGATTATACAAATTATGGAGAAAAATATGCCACACAAACTTTTATAAAACACCGCGAAAGTTTTTACCGTTCTTTATCAAGCCCGTTAAAGACGCCGGTTTTATTCTTAATGAAAATTACCGCGCAAAGCAGCGCGAGAAACGCCGCAACTATGGAAGCCCCGGGGGTCCAGTCCAGCCTTAAAGAAGTTTCAAGCCCGAGAACGCAGCCGGTTATGCCGAATATCCATCCGAAAACTATCCTTTTGACCGTTCCGGCTGCGGCGAAAGCCGCCGCAACCGAAGGTATTATCAGAAAAGAAAAGACAAGCATCACTCCGGCGATTTTTACCGAAGACGTAACGATAAAACCGAATGTCGCATAAAAAAGAATGTCCCAAAACATTATGTTTACGCCGCTTGCCGCGGCAGCTTCATGATCGTTGGTAACGGCAATAAATTTCTTTCTGAAAACGAAATGCACGGCGCCTATAACGGCGTACAATACCGTTATAAAAAGAAGCTCGCCCGAAGAAACCGTAAGGATAGAACCCGACAGCATCTCTTTTATTTCTTCCGAGCCCGTCGCGGAACGCTCGAGTATTATCAAAGACAGCGCTATCGCGCCGGCATAAGTTATGCCTATAAGCGCCTCTATGGGCACCTTTTCTTTTTTGCTTCTGAAAAACGAAAACAAAACCGCTCCGAGCAGAGTAAAACACAGCGCGACCAGATAGTTAAGCGCGGGATGCGTTTCGGCGCTAAAACCCGCCAAAGCCGCGGCGCAGCCGCCGAGCGCCGCGATCTGGGCGAGCGCCAAATCCACGAAAATCACGCCTCTTTTGACTATATGGTAGCCGAGATAAGTATGCATGCCGGTAAGGATAAGGCATAAGATCAAGGCTTTGAAAATAAAAGGATATTCGAACAGCATCATTTCTCCGCCTGCGATATTTCTTTAACGAGCGAATCGAAATAATCAAAATAGCTGTCCGCGGCGGTTCCTTCGCAGGACGGATTTCTCTTTACTATTCTTATTCCGGTTTTTTCTTTAAGAAATTTCGGGGCCGAGTCGGAAAAATATCCTTCCTGCAAAACAAAACTCACTTTCTGCTCTTTTATGAGCTTTATAAGTTTGTCCAAATGCTTTGCCGTCGGAGGTATTCCGGGAAACGGTTCGATGCTTGCGGCGATATTCAAATCGAAAGATTTTGCAAAATAGACCCATGAAGAATGGTACGAAATAAAACTTTTGCCGCTTAAAGGTTTCATCCGTTCTTTCCACCCGGCGTATTTTTGCCCGATCTTATTTTTAAAAGCCTCAAAGTTCGCTTCGTAATAAGAAGCGTTTTGAGGGTCGGCTTTTATCAAAGCGTCTTTTA
>JAISVT010000019.1 GCA_031271405.1 Candidatus Endomicrobium macrotermitis
AATATGCCAGATATTACAATAATGAAAGGCTGATGTTAAAATATAACGGCTGTCCTTGTAGTAATGATTGTTAATAACCATGTGACAACTTGCTTATATACCAAACAGGGGGCAGTTCACGTAGTAACTGACCGCACCGTTTAACCTCTTCCTTCGGCAATTATATGTCTTTCCATTACTTCTTATTTAAATAATATAACAAATTTCGTGAAGTATTTTACGTTTGGACAAGGAAGAGGCGAGGGAAGTTTACGCACGGAGGTAAATGACCGAAGCGTCTGACGCAGAATAAACGCAAAAGGCAAAACAAAAACGGAGAGATAGGGATTCGAACCCTAGTTACCCTTTCGGATAAACAGTCTTTCCAGGACTGCGCCTTAAACCAACTCGGCCATCTCTCCGCTGATACGTCTTTTTAAAAATGAAGTTCATTTTACAATATTGCGTAAAAATTGGCAAACGGGAACGACAGAAGACAGAAAAAATAACGGCAGACCCCTCACCCTCTTGCTTCGCAAGTCCCTCTCCCGCAAGGGGCGAGGATAACACCGGGTTGCTTTACGCACTTGCGGCGGTTTTTTCAAGTCACTAAACAGCTTCATACCCCGGATTGCCGTCCCCGATTAAGACATTCGTGGACAAACTTCCTCGCAAAGACGGCTGGTAATTTTTTGCCGTGTCATTCCGGGCTTGCGCCGGAATCCGCGTTAGCCTTTAACAGACTTGGATCCCCGACAACAAATTTCGGGAATGACAAATAAGGCAATTGCCGTTACCGGGCTGCCAAACTTCCGAACTTCGCCGTTTCAATACATCTATCCTTCCGCTTTATAGTTAGCTATAATACCGATATGTTTCTACCTACAACCAAAGATGAAATAAAAAAACTGGGCTGGGAAAGGCCGGACATTATTTTGGTGTCCGGAGACGTTTATATCGACAGCCCTTTTATGGGCGCTGCCGTTATAGGCAATTGGCTTACGGCTCACGGATTTAAAGTTGCCGTAATCGCGCAGCCCGATATAACAACCGATGATATTGCAAGGCTCGGCGAGCCCGCTCTTTACTGGGGAGTTTCCGCCGGAGCGATGGACTCTTTTGTCGCAAACTACACCTCTTTAAACAAATTCCGAAATGATGACGATTTAACGCCCGGCGGCATCAATAACAGGCGCCCCGACAGAGCGAGTATGGTTTATACGAATATAATAAGGAAACATTTCAAAAACACAAAACCAATAGTTTTGGGCGGAGTGGAAGCAAGCTTGAGAAGGATAGTTCATTACGATTTTAAAGATAACGCTTTAAGGCGTTCTATTCTGTTTGACGCAAAAGCCGACATTCTTTCTTACGGAATGGGCGAGCAGGCAATGCTTGCCTTATCGGAGGCATTGCGCGACAAAAAAGATTGGCATGATATAAAAGGCTTATGCCGCATATCGAAAGAAAAGCCCGAAAATTCGTTGGAAATCCCGTCTTTTGAAGAATGCAAAGCCGACAAAGACAAATTTTTTGAGGCATTCTCCTCTTTTTATAAAAACGAAACCTCAAAAGAACCGAATATTCTGTGCCAAAAACACGCCGACAGATACCTTGTGCAAAACCCCAAACAGCCGGTTTTGACTTCAAAAGAGCTGGATGTCATTTACGATTTGGATTATACAAGGGAAGTCCACCCGTATTATGCAAAAATGGGGCATGTTAAAGCGCAGGACACTATAAAATTTTCCATTACAACGCACAGAGGGTGTTTCGGGGAATGCAATTTTTGCTCGATTGCGCTGCATCAGGGAAAAGAAGCGGTTTCAAGAAGCGAAGAATCCGTTTTAAACGAAGCGCGGAAAATAACCAGGCTGAAAGATTTTAAAGGATACATAACCGATTTGGGCGGCCCGACGGCAAATATGTATATGGCGGGCTGTTCGGCAAATACAAATGCCGGAAGCTGCCAAAACAAGCGCTGCCTGTTTCCCGAAACCTGCAAAAATCTTATCGCGGGACACGATAAACAGACGCAACTGCTTGAGAAAGTATCAAAAATCGAAGGCGTTAAAAAAGTGTTTATCTCTTCCGGAATAAGGTACGACTTGATTTGCGCGGATGCCGAAAACGGAAAGAATTATCTTGAAAACCTGCTTGAAAACCATATTTCGGGACAGATGAAAATAGCGCCGGAACATACGGACGATAAAGTTTTGGAATTGATGGGAAAACCAGGCAGCGGCATTTTTAAACATTTTATGGAACTGTTCAAAAATGTACAAAATGCAAATAACGGAAAGACGTTTTTAACATATTATTTCATAGCTGCATATCCCGGGTGCGGCGAAAGAGAAATGAAAAACCTTCGGGCTTTTATCGGCAAAAACTTAAAAATCCGCCCCGAACAGGTGCAGATTTTTACCCCCACGCCTTCAACGGCCGCAACGATGATGTACTATACGGAAAAAGATTTAAACGGCAACAAAATATTCATTGAAAAAGACAGGAATAACAAACAGCGGCAAAAACGGATAATATGCGGTTAGACTGCCGTCCCCGGCTAAGATATTCGGGGATGACAAATAAGGTGTTAGCCGTTACCGAGCTGCCGAACTTCGCCGTTCAGCGACCTTTCCTCACTTTGCTTTACTCTTTACGCTTTTCTTGGCCGGAGACTTCTTTACCAGCGCTTTACCGAATGCTTCGATGCCTTTTCCTACGGCTCTTACGGTTCTTTTGGCTTTTTTAACTTTATCTCCTGCGGTTTTAATGCCTTTCTCAACGCTCTTTTTGGCTGCCGAGATTTTTTTGGATGCCGTTTCGGAAATCTTCTCCGCGGATCCGGCTGCTGCTTTCTTTTCTTTTTTCACGATTTCAGACAATACTTCGGCATATTCTTTAATTTTTCCGGAAGGTTTTACTTTTAAAATCTCTGCTATGCCCGTTTTTACGGTTTTGGCGTCTTTCCAGAGTTTCTCAAGGTTATACGTTTCTCTTACCGACGGCGACATAACGTGTATTATAAGCCCGCCGTAATCCGTAACCCGCCAAGAGCCGGAATCTATTCCTTCTCTTCTTACTATCGGTATGCCTTTTTCTTTAAATTTCTTTTCAATTTCGCCGCATATTGCGTTTATCTGGGGGGCGGAATCCGCGGCCGCAATTACAAAATAATTAGCTATAGCGGTCAAATCTCTTACGTCCAAAATGACGACATTTTCCGATTTTTTATCGTCCGCGATTTTTGCGGCTTCTTTCGCCAATGACAGAAAATCAAATTTTTCCATTGTTATCCCCTTAAATTTACGGTCTAAAGCGAATCAACCTTATCGAGTTTATCATAAATTTCGCAGTCTGCCCCGATAAAAACCGTCATATCGTAGTAAGACTTTTCATTGTACGAAATCAAAATTTTACCGCAGTTTAAAGCCTCCATGGCTTTCAAGTCTTCGTCGTAATAGCCTTTATAATCTTTTATCAAAGTAGTGTTGTAGCGCAGCGGAGAGTTGCTCCACTCTATGACGTCAAAACGGTTATTTCTTAAAACCCACGCGGCTTTCTCGGCCATGCGCGGCAGTTCCGACGCGTTCTTCACTTCCACAATCGTTTTTTTATCCCTGATCTCAAAATCGGTATCTTTATAATATACGGAATATAAAAAATTCGTAATATTGCGTTTGTCGGGTTCGACCCTTGACGCGGTATATTTTGCCGGCAGATCGCAAAAGATAAGGACAGGGCTGTTTTTCTTATTGAACAGCAGCATTCTTATATAGGCAAATTTCGAAATATTGGTGTCGACAAGTTTAAGTTTTTTATTTCTTTGCAAGATAAACGACAGGGAATTTTCTTCTATGCAGCTTAAAAAGAAATCCGTAATTTCAATTTGATTTAAAAGCTGTTCGTCCCTGCTTTCAAAATCTCTTTTTAGAATATGTTCTTTTAATTCTTCATCGCCGCCGAGAAATTCCAAAAAGGCGCTATAGGTCGACTCGACATAAAAATCCACTTTAAAGCCGTTCTCGGTAAGCTCAAACAAGTCCATATATAAATTTGTTGCCGCAAGACTCAAATCGGTTTTTGCAGTTTCGTTAAAAGAATGTTTAAAACTCAGCGCTTTCGTTTTTTTCCTGAAAACCACCATATCGGGGTTTATTGAAAGCACTTTAAAAACATTATTGCGCCTCTCGTACGTTACTAAAAAGATGTCAAGCTCCCCGGGATTCATTTTTTCATCGCCGTAAAGCAATACTGAAAACCTTATGGGCTGATTATCCAAAATACTTCTTACCACGGGATCGTGCCCGAGCATTCCCCGTAACACGCTGAAGTATAATGAGGCCGAAGCAACGGCCAAAACCGTAAAAACTACCGCGGCGATTTTAAGCCTTTTTTTTGTCTTGGCAGACATTTTAGACTGCGTTTCAGTTGACATTTCAGATGACATAATAATTCCTCGTATCAATAGCCTGCGGACAAAGCCATTTGCCGCCGTCAAGGACATATTGTATTTTTTTTGCGATAACTTTTAAAAAGGCTTTTTCAAAATGCGTGAACGCGAGTTTGCGGATTTTAGACGATTCCGCGGACTTTCTGTCGAAAGATACCGCGTCCGATACAAATATTATCTTTTCAAGCAGGCTCATATTTTCCCTGCCCAAAGTGTGGTTTCGTACGGCGTTTAAAATATCTTTATCGGTTATGCCGAGTTTTTCTTTTGCTATTGCCGCTCCCGCGTAAGAATGCAGAAGCTGCGGCGAATATTTTTTTATACCGTCAAAATACTTGGACATTATTTTACGTTTTTCACAAAAAGATATCAATTGTTTATCGGTTTTAAATTTTGCGCAGTCGTGAAGCAGACCCGCTGTTTGCGCTTTCAGAATGTCCGCTCCGTGCGCTTTGGCGAGTTCTGCGGCAAATTTCGCTACATTATAAGAATGTTCGAAACGCTTGGGGCTCAAGTGTTTTTGAAGATATCCGAAAATGTTTTCTTCCGAAGTTTTACGCATAAACCCGCCTATTTGCCGCCCTGCATAAAGCCGCAGGGTATATTAACCGGCAGATTCCGCGGCAGGCATTGCCTGCGCGGAATGACAACTTTCCGCTCGTCATAACCGAAATTTATTTCGGTGATGACAGGGCCGGCTATATATAAAGTTTCCGTTCTTTTATATACCCGTAAACTTTTTCATCGATAAAATCCAAAACCGAACCGTCGTTTTTGCTTATCAAACCGCGTATTTCCGAAGAAGAAATATCCTCCGTTTCTTTATCGATAAACAAGCATCTGTCCGTGAACTTCGTTCCTTCTTCTATCACGGCTCCGGGGCGTTTTGCAACTATAAACTTATATTGCGACGCAAGGTATTCTATATTTTTCCAGCCGGGCAGATCCAAAAGAGAATCCGAACCGATTATCATAAATATTTCGTTATCGGGATAAATTTTCTTAAAATGATCCAAAGTCTCGTAAGAGTAAACTTTTCTGCGCTGCCTGGCCTCGTAAAGGCCGATTTCCGTTTTATCCGGATTTTCCGAAGCCAAAGCTATTTTCAGCATTTCGATTCTGTCGGAAATGTCCGCGTACTGTTTTGTTTTATGCGGCGCGGCATAAGCCGGAACAAATATGACTTTTTTCAAATCAAAAGCCTTTAACGCCTCTTTCGCGATTTGAACATGCGCTTTATGCGGCGGGTCGAAAGATCCGCCGAAAACGGCGATTTTTTCCATTAGAATTTCCCTATGTCCGCGTCTTCGATCCAGCCGTTTAAAGTCTCTTCTTCAAAACGGGTCTGAATATTGCTCCAGCCGCCGTTTGACGACGCTATTGTTACTATTTTGCCTTCCGGCAGGCTGAAAACCCCGGGATTGTTTATGCCGGGACCGCTTCTTATTTCCGACGCGTTTATGACCACGGCCCGTTTTGAAAGTATTTCCGCATCGGCTCTGAAAAACAAAGCCGCCGATGCCGGGATTAAAATAAGAAGCCCCGCAACGGCGGACTTTTTGGCAAAAGAGTTTCTGCTTATTAAAAACGCGGAAAAACCGAGAAGAATTATTATTACAAGAGCCGCCGCAGATACGGTTATCTCGTTCAAAGAAAACCGGCTGAGCATTAAACCCGCAAAACCGCCGTAGGGGTTTTCCCCCGCCAAGCCGCTTAAATACTCAAGGTTTGCCCTTATGTCTTTGTCTCTCGGAGCAAGCCTGTGCGCTTTGTTTATGTTTAAAACGGCTTTGCCCAAATTCCCGTTTCTGTAATACGCGTTGGATAAATTGTAATAAACAAAAGGATTGTTTATTTTTTCGACCTGCGAAAGCGCTTCGTATATTTCAACGGCTTTGGAATAATCGCCTTTCTTAAAACTTTCTTCGGCATTTTCAAGCTGAACGGTATAAGAGTTCGCGGCAAATGCCGCAGCGGCGGACAAAAATAATAACAACAGAATCATCTTTTTCATCTATTTAAGCTCCGATATGACTTCTTTTATCCTATCAAGCATTTTGCCTGCGGTTTCGGCGTCCGCTTTTACCGACGCGAATTTGTAAAAATTTATTTCTTCCAGTATCTTTTCGATTTTTGCCGCAGTTTCGCCTGAAACGCCTTTGTTTTTAAGTCCGCGCATCATAGACTGCTTATCCGGGTTTTCCGAAACCGTTCCGGTTTTGGAATTTACCGCTTCCGTTAAAATTTTATATGCCAGATCGTTAGCCTTAGCGAAATTTCCTTTGGATATTTCGTATTCCGCTTTTTGAATATATTTGCGCGTTTTTACAAAAGACGGATTTTTCAGCTTCGCAAGCGTTTCGGCGTTTATTCTGCCGGACATCAGCCTGTAAAGGCACGCTCCGGCAAGCAAAACGATAAACGGAATGAAAATCAAATAAAATCTTTTGCTCTCAACAAGATAACCGCCGTAAGATTTAAGATTTTCGATGCGTTTATTGTAATTTATGTCTTTTTTTACGGCGGCCGGCTGCGCGGCGCTTTTCATCTCTTCTTCATATACGGCGTCTCCGGTAACGCTGATTTTAATTTCCGCCGTCTGCGCGGTTTCGTATTTTTTCGACGAAGGATTAAAATAAGAAAGTTTTACGGGCGGAACGCTCTTTTCCCCGGGAGTTAAAGGCACAAGTATGGTTTTAAACTCTTTCATATTGCCGGAACCGTTCGATACCACGGTATCATACTTTTTAAATCCGCTGTCCGGCTCAAAGTCAAGTTTCGTGACGCTTCGCATATTTCCGCTTCCGCTTACGGTAACGGTTACGGTTACGGGCTCGTTAGTCCGCGTTTCGGTTTTGTCCGCGGCGGCTTTGATTTCAAAGTCCCCGACTGCGCCCGAAAAATCCCGCGGTTTATTTTCAAGCGGCAGCGGCAAAACGTTGATTTCTACCGGGTCTGCGGCAAGTTCCTTAATCTGCCTTTGGCCGAGACCCATGTCCGAAAAGAAGTCAAAAAAGCCTCCCATATTCGACGGGCTCGAAAAATCCATAAACGCGACCATTAATTTTGCGGAAGGGATTGTCTTTTTGCCGCTTTCAAGAGGATAAAGCACCGTTTCGATTTCATTTACCGAATAATTGACGCCGTCAACGGTTTCAAAGCGGTTTTTCGGCTGCGAGCCGTCGTTCCAAAATCCTGAAAAGTCAGGCGCCAAGTATTCCGGATTCGATATTAAATCCATATTGGTATAAAAACTGAATTTATATACGAGTTTTTCGTTTTCATACGCGTTTTTTTTATTTACGGACGCTTTGACAAAAACATTCCCCTGCGCGTTCTGCCGCTGCCCGCCGCGCGCGTTATTGTTTTGCGGCTGCCGCGCCCCGGAAGTTCGGGTTTGAACGGACTGCACGCTTTTTGTTTTTGCCGCGGTGACTTCAATATCTATCGGGTCGCTCGAATAAGTTTTTCCCTTATACGAAATAGAAGCGGGAGGAATTGTAAATTTCCCGATAGTTTTCGGAGACAGAGTATAATTGTGCGTAACGCTGCCGCTGACTTTACCGTTGATTATCGAAATGTTCTGCGATTTGCCCGACCCGTATATGTTAAAATCCGCAAGCGCGCCGATTTTAGGGTCGGGAAGATTTGAAATATCGCCGCTTACCGTCAGCGAATAAATTAAAGATTCGTTTAAAGCCGCGGAGTTTGCATTTACCGAAGCCGAAAACGATATGTCGTCCGCAAACGAATAAGACGCCGCGAAAACAACCAACAATAAAATAAGTTTTAAATTTTTCAATTCATCGCTCCCGGCTCCTCATTCCTGACTGTCTTTATCACCAGTCCCGTTCAACCTGCCCTATGACCGGACTTTGCGTTTTGTTTCTCAGTTTATCCGCGTTTTTGTCCGCTTCTTCATAATAATTCAGAAGAGCCGCCGCCGCGGTATTATCTTCTTTTTTATCCTGCGGTTCAGGTTCCTGCCGCTGCGCGGCTTGTTTTTCTTCGGGGTTTTCGCCCTGCTCTTTTTGATTCTTTTTTTCTTCTTTCAGCTTTGCTTCTATTTCCTGTTTTTGTTTATCGAGTTCTTCTTTTTCTTTTTTAAGTTCTTCTTGTCTGCCGCGCTGTTTTTCCAGTTCTTTTTTAGCGGCTTCTTCCTGTTTTGAAGCGTCCGCTTCTTTATCTTTTTGTTCGTTAAGTTCTTTTTCGAGTTCGTCTTTTTTCTCTTGCCCGGCTTTGTCTTCCTTATTTTCCAGCTGCTTTTCTATTTCTTCCTGCCGTTTTCGGGCGTCCTCTTTTTCTTTGGAGCTTTGCTCCCGTTTGTCTTTTGCATTTTGCTCTTTTTCTTCAGACTCTTCCCGCTTATCTTTATTTTCCTTCTGCTTTTTGGAATTTTCCTGCGCCTGCCGCTGCAAATCTTTGTCATTTTGCCGCTGCTCATTCTGCCGGAGTTTTTGCAGGGCAATTTCCAAATTATGTTTAGCGTCCGCGTCTTCGGGAATAATTTTCAGGGCTTCTTTATAAAAATCGGCCGCTTTTTGGAAATTTTGTTTCTTGTATTCGGTATTTCCGAGCCCGTACAAAGACGCAAATTTGCCGTTTGCGGCGGTATTCGCGGAATTTAAAACCAGACCGTACTTATCCGATGCCGACTCAAAATTACCGTTTTTATAATCCGCGCCGGCGGCATTTGTCAAAATCTCATAGTTTTGCGGGCGTTCGCCGGCCTCTTTATCGAGGATTTCGGCTGCAGATTTAAAATCGCCTTCGTTGAACAGTTTTACGCCTTCGTTATTTGCGCTTACTTCTTTTTTCGCGAACAAAAACAAAAACGCAAAAAGAAGCAAAACCAAAAATACCGATATAGACAATATTATTATGTTCTTTTTCATTTTTCAACCCTTATGTAAGACTGACGGCAGACCTCTCTCCCGCAAGCGGCCGGGGTAAAAAACCATGACTGCCTGCTGCCTATCGTTTCGCTATAGGTATCAAAAGCTCTATAAAAAAAGCTATTGCCGCGAAAAATAAAAATATCTGAAACCTGTCGGCTTTCGTGCCGTGCCGCTGCGATTCGGACTTATTTTTTTCCGCTTCTTTTATGACCCGGACTATATCTCGGGAAACGTCTTTTTCCGAAGCGTCAAAATAACTGCCGCCGGTTTCATCGGCCATATTTTTCAACAAAACCGGATTCATTTTGCTCATCACGATATTTCCGCTTCTGTCTTTGACATAGCCTGTAATTTCGTTGCTTTGATTTGTTAACGGTATAGGCGCGCCCTGCGGAGTGCCTATTGCGGCCGTAAATATTTTCAAGCCCGCGCTTTTGGCGTTACTCAGGGCTTCTTTCAGTTTTGAATCGTGGTCTTCGCCGTCGCTTATCAAAACCATAACTTTACTGCTCGACGGATTTGCGCTTACGGCTTTTACCGCCAGATCGACCGCGTCGCTTATCTGCGTGCCGCCCAAAGGAAGCTGCGCGCTTCCTATTCCCTGCAAAAACATTTTCAATGCCTGAAAATCGTAAGTCATCGGGCATTGCCACATCGCGGTTCCCGAAAAAACTATTATCCCTATTTTTTCTCCGGCGCTTTCTTCTATAACCTGCAAAAGCATAAGTTTGGCTTTTTCAAGCCTGTCCGGCTTATTGTCCTGCGCAAGCATGCTTTTCGATATGTCCAGCGCAAACACTATTTCCGACGACTCTTTTATAACTTCCTGCGTTTTATCGCCGTACTGCGGGCGGGCGAGGGCAAGGATAAGAAAAGCCAGGCCGAGTATCATAAAAACGTATTTTACGCAGTAAGCTTTGAGATTTACATTGCTTAACTGCGCGGTATTTACGCGCGAAATAAGAAGGCTTAAGGCTTTTTTTCTTTTTTTGTAAAAAACGTAAAAAAGAAAAGCCAAAACCGGGAGCAAAAACAATAATGATAAATATATTTTGTCCAAAAACATTTTTAGCCGGCCGTTACTTACACTCTTGCCTTCCCATCGTCTTATCTTGCGCCGTTACGGCAGTTTCCTCAAATAAGTATTTTCCAAAAGCACCGCCAAAAACAGCATAATAAACGCAATCAATACGAAATATTTGTACAGCTCGTTGTAATTGGTAAACTGCGTTACTTTTATTTCGTCTTTCTCAAGGCTGTCTATCCGTTTCATTATTTCTTCAAAAGACTTAAGATCGACAGCCCTGAAATATTCGCCGGCAGTATTTTGCGATATTTCTTTAAGCGACGCCTCGTTTATTTTATCTTCCGGCCTTCTTATTTCTCTTTTTCCGAAAAACGGGTCGTCAACAGTGTAAACGGCTCCGTCCGGGCTTCCGACTCCTATCGTATAAATTTTTATTCCGAAAGACGCCGCTATTTTGGAAGCGGTCGCAGGGTCTATTTCGCCCGTATTGTTGATGCCGTCGGTAATAAGAATGATTATTTTGCTTTTGGCCTGCGAATCTTTCAGCCTGTTTACGCTTGTCATTATCGCCGAACCTATCGCCGTTCCGTCAAGATTCGTGTCGCCGATATTTACGTTTTTTACAAACTCCGCAAGCGATTCTTTATCGGTGGTAAGCGGACTCTGCGTAAAAGCAAGCCCCGAAAACACCACAAGCCCTATTCTGTCGTACTTTCTCATTCTCACAAATTCTTCCGTCACTTTTTTCGCGGTCTGCATTCTGTCCAAAGGCTTGAAATCAACGGAACTCATGCTTGAAGACGTATCAAGGGCGATCATAATGTCTATGCCCTGATCCTGCGACTGCTCGAAAGTCTTGCCTTCCTGCGGCCTTGCAAAAGCAACGATTATCAGAGCCAGCGCGATATACCTGAAATATTTTAAAGCGTTATACAAAACCGGTTTATGCCCTTGGGGCGATTTCTTTAAAATAAAACTTTTCGGAAAACGCGCGAAAGACGAAAACGATTTTTTCTTAAAAACGTTTATATACAAGTACGCAAGCGCCAAAAGCGGCAAAAATATCAAAAGAATTTCCGGGTTTGCAAATCTCATAATTTCTCCAGAAGGTTCTTCGTATAGTTAAAATTGCCTTCGACTTCCGCTTTTTCGGGCTTAAAACCGGCGTATCTGGCCAGATTAAAAACTTTCAAATAGTTTTTAAATTCGTTTATATTGATTTCCTGCGGAAGCAAAGGCTTCATTTTATCGAAAAATTCCGCGGTGGTCATTTCCAAAGCGTCAAAACCGTATTGTTTCGAGACATAACCCCTTAAAATTTCGGACATCCTGTAATAGAAAATCTTAACGCCGGACTTTTCCGGCTCTCCGGAAACGTAAAGCCCGTTTAAAGCGTCTAAAGCCTGCGTTCTGGGGTCTATAACGGCCGCCGGCGCAATTTTTATTGACGCGGAAATACTTCTATATAGAAAGAAAATTAAAATTCCGGCTATTGCCGCGGCAAGAATCATAAGAAAAACGTATAAAGGTTTTATGCCCAGCTTTACAAGAGGTTTGATGTCTTTTATATCCTGATTTTGCTGTCCGCCTAAAACGCTTTTGATTTCAACTTTCGCTTCGGGAGTAAAAAATAAATTATCGCTCCCGTCCGCATTGATGTAGCTTACGCTTACCGGCTCTATGTCAAGAACGCCCGTTTTATACGCGGCGATTTTAAAGTTCAATTCGTAAATATTCGGGTTTTCCGATACGCGTTCAATACCGTAACCGATGATGTCGAAATTCTCGAAAGTTACTTTTTGACCGGCGCTTATTTGAGCGTCCGGCGGAAGCTGCGCGGTAATTTTAAAATCGATTATATCCCCGACAAAAGCCGTTTCTCCGCTCAAAGAAACGCTTGCTTTTTCCGCGGCAAAAGCAAAAGGGCAAATAAAAAACACCGTAAGCGATAAGATTGTCGTTTTTAACATTTTAGTTTATTTGCTTTCCCTCTCCCTGATCGGGGAGAGGGAAAGACGAAGTCCCGGGTGAGGATGCGCCGTTAATTCCTGATTCCTCACTCCTAATTCCTCATTGCCTTTCTTACTTCCCTGGTTTTAAAAAACTTTATCAAAGGTTTTATATAAGACTCTTCCGTATTCAGATTTATGACGTCAATTTTTAATCTTTTAAACGTTTTGTCCGTGCGTTCTTCGAAAGTTTTGCTTTTTTCCTTGAAATCTTTTCCCGAAAAAGACAAGTCCGCAATAAAAGTTTCTCCCGTCTCGGGATCCGTAATTTCCGCAAGTCCCGCGCCCGGAAGTTCCGTTTCGGTTTTATCGCTTATTTTAACGCATATTATATCGTGCCTTTTTGCGGTAATTGCCAAATCCCTTTCGTAATTTTCATCCTGAAAGTCGGAAATCAAAAATACCACGGCTTTTTTGCGCCATATTTCGTTTAAAGTTTTTAATGCCGCGGATATCGAAGTTTTGCTGCCCGAAGGGTTGGAATCCAGAATATCGCTGATTATTCTTAAAATATTGTTTTTGCCTTTTTTCGGAGTCACTATTTTTTCGATTTTATCGGTAAAGGAAATCATACCGACCCTGTCATTGTTTTTTAAAGACGAAAAAGCCAAAACCGCGGCGGCTTCCGCCGCGATTTCCGATTTCATTTTATCCGTGCTCGTAAAACGCTGCGAAGCGGAAACGTCTATAAGAAAAATTACGCTGAGTTCCCTTTCTTCCGAAAAAAGTTTTATATAAGGTTTCCCGTGGCGGGCGGTAACGTTGCGGTCTATATTTCTGAAATCGTCTCCGGCCTGATATTCCCTGACCTCGGCAAACTCGATCCCCTGCCCTTTAAAAACGCTTTTATACGACCCCGCAAAAACGTCGTTGACAAGCTTACTCGAGCGTATCTCAAGCTTCCGTATTTGTTTTTTCAATATGTCTTTGTCTAGCATTTTACACACCACTTTAAAAAGTTAAAAATACAAAGTGACATAAGCCGGCAGGTTTTGCCTGCAATTATTTGGCTTTGCCGTTATTTTCACTTGCAACTCTTCACTTTTCACTTTGACTTTACGGGACTTCGACGCCGCCGAATATTTTGTCGATTATGTCGTCCGATGTGATTGAATCCGCTTCGGCTTCGTATGTTACGAGTATCCTGTGCCTTAAAACGTCTCTGCCGATTATTTTTATGTCTTCGGGGATAACGTAGCCTCTGCCCTGAAGGAAAGCGTATGCTTTTGCGGCAAGAGTAAGGTTTATGGTGGCGCGCGGGGAACCGCCGAAAGCTATAAGGTTTTTCAAATCTTTGAGATTGTAATCTTCCGGTTTTCTTGACGCGAAAACAATATCCACTATGTAATTTTTTACTTTATCGTCAACGTAAACTTGCTCCGCAAGTTCTTTCGCTTTTTGTATTTCGTCAAGGTTTACGACGGCGGAAAGTTTCGGCACGGCGTGAGTCATTTTTTCAAGTATTACTTTCTCGTCCGCCTTGTCCGGATAATCCACTTTAAGTTTAAGCATAAACCTGTCAACCTGCGCTTCGGGTAAAGGATAAGTTCCTTCCTGCTCTATCGGGTTTTGCGTAGCCATAACCAAAAAAGGTTTCGGCAAGCCGTAAGTGGTATCGCCTATTGTGACCTGTTTTTCCTGCATAGCTTCAAGAAGCGCGCTTTGGACTTTGGCGGGAGCGCGGTTAATTTCGTCCGCAAGGATTATATTCGCAAAAACGGGGCCTTTTTTTACGTTAAATTCGCCGCTTTGCGGGTTGTAAATCAAAGTTCCGACAATGTCGGCCGGAAGCAAATCGGGCGTAAACTGTATTCTTTTATACGCGGCGCTGATTGTGGAAGCAAGGCTTTTTACGGCAAGCGTTTTTGCAAGCCCCGGCAAACCTTCAAGAAGTATGTGCCCGTCGGAAAGAAGGCCTATGAGCATTCTTTCCAAAACGTATTTCTGCCCGACAAGAACGTTTGAAATTTCAGACTGGATTTTTGAAGTAAAAATACTGGCCTGCGCGATTTTTTCGTTTAAAGCGCCGATATCCGCAATTCCTGACATTTGAAACCTCCGGTTAACGACAAAGTGAAGCTTGAAGAGCGGAGAGTGACAATCTTCACTTTTAACTCTTCTCTCTGTCTTTTATTCTCTTACGTTTCCTTTTCCGTGAACTATATATTTTGTCGTGGTCAGCTCTTTTAAGCCCATTGCGCCGCGGGCGTGAAGTTTTTGCGTGGAAATTCCTATTTCGCAGCCCAGCCCGAAAACCGATCCGTCGTGAAGCCTTGTCGAAGCGTTTACGAAAACTGCCGAGGAATCTACCTGAGCCAAAAATCTGTCGGCGTTTTCTTTGTTTTCGGTAATTATCGCGTCTGAATGATGCGAGCCGTATTTGTTTATATGCGTTATGGCTTCTTCCAGAGAATTTACGACTTTCATCGAAATTTTCAAGTCGTGATATTCGGTATTATAATCTTCTTCAGACGCGGGAATGACGTTTTTCGCAAGCGACGAAGTTATTTTGCACCCTCTTATTTCAACGCCGGCTTCGGTGTAGAGTTCGCAAAGTTTCGGCAATATCTGAGGCGCGATGTCTTTATGGACAAGAAGCGCTTCCATGGCGTTGCAAACCGCCGGACGCCGGCATTTCGCGTCTATCGCGATTTTTACGGCCATATCCAAATTGGCGTCTATATCCGCATACGTATGGCACAGGCCTTTTCCGTGCGACAAAACCGGAATAAGCGAATTTTTGCGTATGGAGTTTACAAGTTCTTCGCTGCCGCGCGGAATAACCAGATCCACATATTTATCAAGTTTAAGAAGTTCGCTTACCGCCGTTCTGTCGGAAGTGTCTATCAGCTGCACGGCGCCCGCGGGCATACCGGCCTTCACTCCCGCTTCGGAAATAATTTTCGAAAGAAATTTGTTCGAGTTCAACGCTTCCGAACCGCCTTTTAAAATAACGGCGTTGCCGGCTTTTAAACATAATGCCGCGGCGTCAACGGTAACGTTCGGGCGCGCTTCGTAAATCATCATTATCACGCCGAGCGGAACCCTTATTTTTTTAACGTCCAAATCTTTTACCGGCGATTTTAAATCTTCGGCAAGCGTTCCAACCGGGTCAGGCAAAGCCGCGACGTCTTTTACGCCCCGTATCATCGCGTCGACGCGGGATTGGTTTAAGGTAAGCCTGTCTATCAAAACCGGAGAAAGCCCGGCGTTTTTTGCCGCTTCAACGTCTATTTCATTGTGAAAAAGAATTTCTTTTGCGTTTTTTTCCAAAGCGTCAGCCATGGCGGCAAGCATATCGTTTTTTTGCCGCGCGGTGACCGAATTAAGCAAAAGAGACGCCTCTTTTGCCGCCGCGGCTTTAATCAAAACCGCCTGCTTTATTTCATTATTTTCCATATCAAACTCCATTATTGTATTTTGTTCTTTGCCTTTCCTATATTTTTCCCGAAACTGCTTCAAACTGCCCGTTGTAGTATTTATATTCTTCCGAAGAGAATTTCAAAAGAGAGTAGTCCGGGTCTTCGGCGTTGACCGCGGAAAGACACGCGAAACCGCTGTTTTCAATTATGTCTTTGAACGTATTCGGCAAAGATTTATTTTTTTTCATTCTGAACGCTTTTTATCCAGTTTAACAGACCGCCGGCAAGAAGAATGTCTTTTTGCCTTTGAGTCAGGCCGTAATTCGCTTTTATTTGATTGCCGTAAGGCGTCTCAATCAAAAATTCTTTGCCCCGGCTAAGAATTTCAGCAGCGTTTTCAAAAGTAAGGTTATCGCCCTCTTTTATAAATTCGTAATCCCCGGGATTATCAAATGTAAGCGGGATTATCCCGAAATTTATCAGATTTGCCAAATGTATCCTCGCAAAAGATTTGGCAAGCACTATTTTTATATTTAAAAATCTCGGAGCAAGCGCGGCATGCTCCCTGGACGATCCCTGCCCGTAATTTTCCCCGCCGACTATAATGCCGTTTGACGTATTTGAGGCGCGCGCGGCAAACGCAGGGTCTACCGCTTCAAAAGTAAATTCCGATATTTTCGGCAAATTGGATCTGAACGGCAAAATCTTCGCTCCGGCGGGAAGGATGTGATCCGTCGAAATATTGTCGCCGACTTTCAAAGTTACGGTCGCGTTATTTTTTAAATCGAAAGTAAATTCTTTCAGGGAAACTATATTAGGCCCTTTCACGGCTTCGACTTTCGACCCGTCGGACGCCGGCTGCTGAAATTGGGCGTCATCCGCCAAAAATACGTCCGGCATCGTTATCTTCGGCTTTCTGCCGAAATACTTCATAGGGTCGGTAATTTTACCCGTCAAAGCCGAGGCAACGGCAACTTCCGGCGAACACAAATAAACCTGCGCGTCTTTGGTGCCGCTTCTGCCTTCAAAATTTCTGTTGAAAGTCCTGAGCGACACGGCGCCGCTTTTCGGAGCCTGCCCCATGCCTATGCACGGCCCGCAGGCGCTTTCCAAAATTCTTGCTCCGCTTTCGATGATATTAAACAGCGCTCCGTTTTGGCTGAGCATCGCAAGAACCTGCCTTGAGCCCGGAGACACGGCAAGGCTTACGTCTTTATTTATTTTTTTGCCTTTTAACGCTTCGGCAACCAAAAGCATATCGGCAAGCGACGAATTTGTGCACGAACCTATTCCGACCTGGTCAACTTTAACGTCTTTTATCTCTTTGACTTTGACGACCCTGTCCGGCATATGAGGACAAGCTATCAAAGGTTCAAGCGTGTTTAAATCTATAACCATCTCTTCGTCGTATTTGGCGTCCGCGTCGGGAATTATCTCCGACCACGCCTTGGCGCGCCCCTGGCGCTTTAAAAAATCTTTCGTTATCTCGTCGGACGGAAAAATGCTTGTCGTGGCTCCGAGTTCCGTGCCCATATTCGTGATCGTCGCTCTCTCCGGGACGGACAGCGTTTTGACGCCTTCGCCCGCGAACTCGTATATTTTGCCTCTGCCGCCCCTGACGGTTTCTATGCGCAAAAGCTCAAGAATAATATCTTTCGCGCTTACCCAGTCTCTCAATTTGCCTTTAAGGTTTACTTTGACTATCTTAGGCATCGTTATATAAAAGGGCTGTCCGGCCATCGCGCAGGCAACGTCAAGACCGCCCGCTCCGAAAGCAAGCATGCCTAAGCCGCCGCCCGTGGGGGTATGCGAATCCGAACCTATCAAAGTTTTCCCCGGAACGCCGAACCTTTCCAAATGCACCTGATGGCAAATGCCGTTTCCGGCGGGAGAAAAAATTACCCCGTACTTTTCGGCCGCGGTCTGCAAAAATTTATGGTCGTCCGCGTTTTCAAAGCCCGACTGGAGAGTGTTATGGTCTATGTAACTTACGGAAAGTTCCGTTTTTACTTTCGGCACGCCCATTGCCTCAAACTGCAAATACGCCATTGTGCCCGTGGCGTCCTGGGTAAGAGTCTGATCGATTTTCAAGGCTATTTCGGAGCCTTTTTCAAATTCTCCGCCGGCTAAATGTTTTCTAATGATTTTTTCCGCTACGTTCACTGTTTTACCTCTTTTTTATATATTTTAATCCCGTTATTTTATCATATTCAAAAACTATCTTTCAACGACAATATGCTATAATAGACCGCTATGAAAGATATTTTGACGAAAAACTTAAATCCCGCCCAGAAAGAAGCGGTTTTATGCACCGAAGGACCGCTTATAATTTTCGCGGGCGCGGGGACCGGAAAGACAAGGGTGATTACCCACAGAATTGCTTATCTTTTGTCATTGGGAGTAGCGCCTTGGTCAATTCTTGCCGTAACGTTTACCAACAAAGCCGCGGAAGAAATGAAAAAAAGAGTAAACGATTTGACTCCGGGCACGGGCGCGAATGTCTTTGTCTCCACTTTCCACTCTTTTTGCGCGTATTTTCTCCGCGTTGAGGCTTCGAAAATAAATTTAAGCCCGGATTTTCTCATATACGACTTTGCCGATCAGAAAAATGTCATTAAAGACTGCCTGAAAGAATTGAATTACGATGACAAAAAATACAAGCCTTCCGCTGTTGCCGACAGGATAAGCCGCGCAAAAGACGATTTGAAATCCCCTTCGGATATGGCGGCGGACGCCGAAAATACCGGCGATTTTTTCGGTTCGGCAATAGCAAAAATATACGCTCTGTACCAAAAAAAACTCGAAACGGCGCAGGCTTTGGATTTCGGCGATCTGATAATGAGAACTGTAATATCTCTTCAGCAGTATCCCGCGATACTTGACCATTATCAGGACAGGTTCAAATATATTCTGGTTGACGAATATCAGGACACAAACCACGCGCAGTATATGCTTGCCAAACTTTTGGCCGGCAAACACCGCAACATCTGCGTAGTCGGCGATGACGACCAATGCATTCCCGAAGGCTCTTTAATCTCCGCGGATAAAGGATCGAAAAAGATAGAACTTATTACAAAAAACGATGCGTTAATTTCCGCTTCAGGACACGGAAAAACAATCCGCTCGAAAGCCGATACGGTAAAAAAGAAAAAATATAAAGGCGTTCTGGTAAAAATCAAGACAAAAAGCGGAAAAACCGTTTGCGCGACGCCTAATCATATAGGTTTCGCAAGGCTTAACCCGCAGCCGGGCGTATACTACATATATTTGATGTATAAAGAAGGCGCCGGCTACAGAATAGGCCAGACGCAGGGCATAAGAAGCAGAAAAAAAGATAAACTTTCAAACGGGCTCGCAATAAGGCTGAATCAGGAACACGCCGACAAAATGTGGATACTTCACATATGCAAAGATAAAGACAGCGCCATATTTTTTGAACAGTTTATATCGGTAAAATACGGCATACCTTCAATGATTTTTAATGCCGGATATAAAAAAAGTTCTTCAAAACGCGATTTGAAACAAACCTATTGCGACAGGATGTTTAAAGAAATAGACACTTCGGCAAACGTCATAAATTTAATGCGAGATTTCAACATTTTCGAAGAATATCCGCATCATCAGGCTCAAGCCGCCATAAGAGGAAATTCTTCAAGGCGGATCGTAAATTTAAATCTTTTTTCGGGAAGAATTACAGGACTTGATAAAGGCCGGCACTCGCACAGAATATGCCTTAACACTTCGGGAGAAGGTTTAAAAAACGAATTCAAAAAGGCGGATTTTGCCGTAAGGAACGGACAGCGCAATACTTGGAGAATAGAAACGGAACGAACGGAATATGACGAAGCGGAAAAATTCGTAAAGAATATTTTGGCCGTATCGGACCTGTCTTTGACGGTAGAAGCAAAACTGACATCTGCCGGCAGCTTTACTGCCATGCCTTTCTCTCATTTTAAACCCGGCATGACTGTACCGGTACTGAACGGCGGCAAAATAACGGACGATACTATCGATGAGATTTCATATTCGGATTATGACGGATTTGTTTACGATTTGAGCGTTCCCGATTTAAGGCAGTTTGCCGTCAACGGCGTAGTGGTGCACAATTCGGTGTACTCATGGAGGGGCGCGGACATAAACAATATTTTGGATTTTGAAAAAGATTATCCGCAGGCAAAATCCGTAAAGCTCGAACAAAATTACCGCTCGACTCCGAAAATACTTTCTACGGCCTATCAGGTAGTAAAACACAATACGGGCAGAGTCGAAAAGAAGCTGTGGACCGAAAATGCGGACGACGGCTCGGTATCGGTGCTCAAAGCCGCGAACGAAAACGACGAAGCTTTAAAAGTCGCGGACATTATTTCCGTAAATACGGCAAAAAACAAATATAATTTGTCGGATTTCGCCGTGTTTTACCGCACAAACGCCCAGTCGCGCGTTTTTGAAGACGCTTTCAGAAGGGCCGGTATGCCTTATGTTGTCGTAGGAACTCTTAAATTTTACGACCGCGCCGAAATAAAAGACATTACCGCTTATTTAAAACTCATTCTTAATCATAACGACAATATAAGTTTTAAAAGAATTATAAATATTCCGCGAAGAGGAATAGGCAAAACTTCTATCGAAAACCTTGAAAGAGAGGCGTTAAAAAGAAACACCTCCATATGGCAGACAATACCTTTTGCAAAAGAAGCCGGATTAAATAAAGGCACAATCGCAACGCTCGGAAATTTCGTTTCTTTTATTGAGAATTTGTCTCAATTGAAAGAAACGGATACGGTAAAAACCATAGCCGAAAAAGTTATAACGCACTCGGGTTATCTTAAAGAACTTGAAATTGAAAATACGACCGAATCATTGACGAAAATAGAAAACATTAAGGAATTGATTTCGGCGATAGACGATTTCGAACGCCGTTCTCCGGACAAATCCCTTTTGGGATATCTCACGCAAATAGCTTTGATAAGCGACTCCGATTCGGTTGACGATTCAAAAGGCAAAGTTACCCTTATGACGCTCCATCTGGCAAAAGGGCTTGAATTCGACAATGTTTTTGTATGCGGTTTGGAAGACGGATTGTTTCCTATAGGGGAATCTGCTTTTAATCCCGAAGAGCTTGAAGAAGAAAGAAGGCTTATGTACGTCGGGATGACAAGGGCAAAGAAAAATCTTTATTTATGCTGGGCGTCCGAAAGAATGATTTACGGAAAAACCAGATGGAATATGGCGTCGCGCTTTTTGGCCGAAGCCGGGTTTAAAGACGAATTTGCCGGAAGAGAACCGGGGCAAAGCCCGTTTAAACAAACTTCTTTTGCGGGTTCTTTCAACAGAACAAAATGGAGTCCGGACAGCCGTTCAAAATCAAAAGCCGAATACAAATACGTTGACGGCGACTCTTACGATTATATGCCGAGTGACGACGAAATAATAAAAGACGAACCTTTATACGCGCCTGCGGCAGACAAAAGCCCTTACAAAATAGGAACCATGGTTTCGCATCCGGTTTTCGGCAGCGGAAAAGTCATTGAAAAGTCAGGCGCCGGAAATGATTTAAAGCTGGTCGTTTTATTTGAAAACGGGCAATGGAAAAAACTTTTGGCAAGAGTTTCAAACCTTACGGTCATCAATTGACGCGCCGGCTGTAAGTTTTGTCATTCCGCGAGGGCAATGTCCTTCGCAGGACGCAGAGCGTCAGACAGCGCTCAAGCCTGAGTTTCCAAAACTTCTTCGGCCTCAGGCTTTTCGGGATCGTTAATGCCGGCCTCAATACTTTTTTGTCCGTCCGAAACGGCATTTTGGTCAACGGCAGTCTGTTCCTGCTGCGCCGTTACGGCAGGTTTATTGTTTACGGGTTTTTTCAACAATTTGTCCGGAGACGCGGTCAGATACATCCCTACCAAAAGCCCCATTATCACCAAAAAAACCGCAATCATTACCCACAATTTATTGCTGTCGTGCATTTTCAGCTCCCTTTTTAAGTATCGTCTTTATTTTTGCCGCGCCTGTATGCATCCGCTCTTCCAAACATCTGGATCATTATATAAAAATTTTCAATTTGCTTTCTATATTTTATAGAATGTTGCCTATGGAATTTAAAGAATATTTCGGCACCGCTCCCGAAGAAGTGAAAGAAACCTGCATAATATGCCAGAGTTTTGACGCTCCGCTTTTCGCGCGGGAAACCGCAAACGGATTTTTCGTCAAAACGGCAAACGCAAAAAATGCGACTGTCATAGCCTTAAAAAACAATTTTCTTGCCGGCGACACGGTTTTATACCTTAAAGAAACGAAATGCAAAAAGATTTTTCTTTTCGGAAGCTGCGGCGGCTGCGGAGACGTGGAATCCGGCGATTTACTGATAATAGGCAAAGCGTACAACCTTGAAAGTTTTTCTTCGATGCTCGCTTTTGACGAAGACGTAAAGCATAAAGAGTTTTCCGGCGATTTATTTTCGGCTTTTTACGCAAAATACCCGTATGAAGACCTGATAAAGACAAATTCGGCATGCGTAAGTTCGCTGCTTCTGGAAAACAAACGCGTAAATTTTTTCAAAGAGAAAGAAATATGCGCCGTAGATATGGAGTCTTCCATAGTTCTTTCCGCGGCAAACGAAATAGGCGCGGACGCCGTTTGCCTTATGTACGTCGCGGATCATATTGAAAAAAATCCTATAGGCAACCGCCTTGAAGAAAACGTAAAATCAAAAATTTCGTCTTCAAGAAAAAAACTCGCTAAAATGATTTCGGACTTTATCAATGAATGACGCTTTGAAAACTGCTTTTGACGCGCGTTTTGAAAAATTCGGCATAAACAAACGCCGCGAAATTTTCAGGCTTATATCCGAAATATCAAAAACCGAAGGAAATTTCATCTCAGTTTTAAATTCAATAAAATCAGACGATTACGAAACCGTAAAAAAAACGCTTTTGCAAAGGCGTTACCCGTCAAGTTTTTCAAAAGTCCCTTTGAATTCGTTTTTTCTTCCGAAATACGAGGTAAATCCGGACTTAAAAGCAGATACGCATAACCGCGCCTTTTATCCTAAAAACATATATTTCGAAAGCGGTTCGCAAAATACTTTCGTGTTTAACAATTTAAAAAATCTTTTTCCGGAAGCCGCATTTTCCGAAATCCCGTCTCTGAAAGATTTTATGCGCAATATGCGTTTCGGCGTCAAAGACTATAATAACCGTACGGATAATTTGTTCCTCGTAAAAGAAAAATACGATTTCTTTAAAAAATGCCCCTGCACTTCGGGCGTAGTAAACTGCGGTTATTCGATTATGAATCTCGGCATGGGCTGCCCTTACGAATGTTCGTATTGCTTTTTACAGGGCTACCAAAATATTCCGGGCATTGTCATACCTTACAATATTTCGGATTATCTGGATAAAGACAAGATTTCCGCTTCAACTTCGGGATTTTTCAATTACAAAAGGATAGGAAGCGGCGAATTTACAGACTCTTTGGTTTTTGACCATATAACCGGTTTTTCCGGGCAAATAATCTCCTTTTTTAAAAATCATAACGAAGTTATGTTTGAGTTTAAAACAAAAAGCGTAAATATTGAAAATCTGCTCGAGAGCGGCGGAAAAGAAAATATTGTCGCGGCATGGAGCGTAAACTCTTTAAAAGCGGCTGCCGAAAACGAATTCAAAACCCCTTCCGTGCCGGAAAGGCTTGACGCCGCCAAAAAGTGCGCTGATGCGGGTTTTTCCACGGCTTTCCATTTCGATCCCGTAATTTTTTACGGCGGCTGGCAGAAAGGATACGCGGAAACGGTAGATATGATTTTTGACACGGTTCCCGAAAAAAGCGTGAAATGGATAAGCATCGGATCTTTGAGAATGCCGGCGGCGCAGAAAACGGTTATAGAAAACCGTTTTCCGGAAAACTCTTTGCTTGACGGAGAACTTATTTTGGGAAAAGATTACAAATTGAGATATTTTAAAGATTTGCGGACAGAAATGTATAAAACCCTGATAGACAGGATAAAATCAAAGAAAACAAAAGCGGCGGTTTATCTGTGCATGGAAGAAAAAGACGTTTGGGAAAAATCCTTCGGCGGCTTTAAGACGCTTTGACAGGCTGCTCTTCATACAAATCTTCGAATTCGACAAAGCCTTCGTACGAATATTGAACGGTTTTATAAACTTTCCCGTTTTTAAACTCTATCAAATATTTCAGCCTTTTATCTTTCGGGAAATAATACCTTAACTGCCCCACGGGAACTCCGTCCGCAAAATACGCTTCGAAGCAAAGCTGGCCGGATTCGTAAAAAACTTCAAGGGAACCGTACATCAATCCGTTTCTGTATTTGGCCTCGATTACAGGCGTTTTGTCGTCGCCTTTTTTATAAACGTCCAATTCGCCGTGCAATTTGCCGTTGCTGTACTTAAATTCCGCAAATTTCTCTCCGGTCGCATAATACATGACGGAAGTTCCGTTAAGCCTGCCGTTAGAATAAATGTCCCTCGCGATAAGCACTCCATCGCGCGAATAAGTTTTAAACACCCCGTCGGGTTTGTTGTTTTTAAATTTCCCTTCGAAATGAGTCCGCCCGTTCTTATACTTGACTTTGTACTCGCCGTTTAAATACTTGTTTTTGGCAAAAAATCTGAGTTCGTTTAAAGCTCTGTTGCTGTCGGTCAAATGCATTTGGGCGGGTCCGCGCCATATAACGGTATTGTCCGCGTCTGCCTTTGCGGGGGTATTTTTTGAGGACGTTTCCTGATTACTGCCTATTTCTTTGCCGTTTCTGTAAAGCAGCACGTTTACTTCCTGCCCCTTTTCATCGTAATTCCTGACGTATCCGTCAAGTTTGCCGTGCGAATATTCCATCTCGGATTTCACGGCGCCGGAAAGATAATATTTTCTTGACGTTCCTTCCAAAACGCCGTCTTTATATGAAGAACTTTCAATGAGCCTGCCGTTTTTATCGTATAAATGAGTCAGGCCGTTGAGCATATTGTCTTTATAAACGTATTTATAAAAATTCCCGTTCTTCATATAAACGGTCGCCGTGCCTTCGACTTCTCCTTTGACATACACGGCTTCTTCGGCAATGCTTCCGTCTTCATAAAATTTTCTGGCGTCGCCGGACAGAACGCCGGCTTTATAATTTAATTCGTAAAGTTTTTCCCCTCCGGGATAAAACTTATACGCAGGCCCCTCGGGTTTACTGTTGCGGTAATTCCACTGATACACGGGTTTTCCGTTTTCGCCGAGTTCCTGCACTTCGCCGCTTATTATGATTCCCGAAACGAATCTTGTGCCGCCGTCCGGCAAAATTTTTTCTCTTGAAATCTCGGCGCCGGTTTTATCCGTATAAACAAAAAAAGAGTCTTTTCCGGAGGACTCTTTCTTTTTATAAACGACTCCGAAAAGATTGGCCGGAAAAAACGACGCGATTACCAGCAGAATCAACGCTTTTTTCATCATAAAATTACCAGATTGTCCCTGTGTATTATTTCATCTTCCGCGGCTTCTATTATTTTTTTCATTTCCGAAGTCTTTTTGCCTTTGATTTTGTGCAAATCGGGCGAACCGTAATTGACAAGGCCCCGGGCAAAATCTTTTTTTGTCTCAAAGTCCGACACGGTCACGGTATCGCCTCTCTTAAAATCTCCGTTTATCTTTACTATGCCGGCTGCAAGAAGGCTTTTGCCTTTTTTTGTAAGCACTTCGCAGGCTTTTTTATCCACAAAAATATTGCCTTTCGGTTTCTTGCTGAAAGCTATCCACGTTTTTTTTGCTTCGAGAAAACGTTTCCCTGCGTCAAAAACCGTGCAGGTTCCGTTGCCTTCTATTATTTCTTTAAGCGAGGAAAGCCTTTCCCCGTTGGCGATAATGGTATCCGTCCCGGAAATCGAAGCGATTTTTGCCGCCGTCAGTTTCGTTTTCATTCCGCCGGTGCCTTTGCCGCTTGCGGAATTTCCCGTGGCAAAACTTTCTATTTTTTCCGTAATTTTTTCGACTCTGGGTATAAGATTCGATTTTGAAGGGTGCCCGTCGTAAAGGCCGTCAACGTCGGTAAAAATGATAAGTTTGTCCGCGTCGACCGCCGCCGCGACCAAAGCCGCAAGGGTATCGTTATCGCCGAAATTTATTTCTTCGACAGCCACCGTGTCGTTTTCGTTTATTATCGGGATTATACCGCGTTCGGTAAGTTCGTTCAGAGTGTTTCTGGCGTTAATATATTTCGCCCTGTTGTCAAAATCGTCTCTGGTCAAAAGAAGCTGGGCTACGTTTTTTTTGCCGTACTTCGCAAAGTACGCGTAATAATATGCCATTATTATGGGCTGTCCGACAGCGGCCAATGCCTGCTTCTCGCGCAAAGTTTTTGGGCTTTCTTTAAGTTCCAGATGCCCCTGCCCGGCGCCGATCGCGCCCGAACTGACTATCAGAACTTTATTGCCGTCGTTCTGCAGGCCGGCGACGGCTTTTGCAAATTCCTTTATGTAGCGTTTATTTAACAGCCCGTTTTTTTCGGTAAGGGTGCTGGTGCCGACGTGGTTTACTATTTTCATTTTATTCTCTGCATTCGTCTTATAAAAATACCTTTTGTTATTATACTATTTTTAAATGTGAATTTATTGCAAAAAAGAGCCCGCGCGCCGTTTATCCCGGCCGGGCTCTTTTCTGAACATAAAAACCGATTTTATTAATTTACTTTGAAGATTCTTCTATCGCAACGGCGACCGCAACGGACGCGCCTACCATAGGATTATTTCCCATTCCGATAAGCCCCATCATTTCGACGTGCGCGGGAACCGAAGACGAACCGGCAAACTGGGCGTCGCCGTGCATGCGGCCCATAGTGTCGGTCATACCGTATGAAGCCGGTCCTGCCGCCATATTGTCGGGATGAAGCGTTCTGCCCGTACCGCCGCCCGAAGCCACGGAAAAGTATTTTTTGCCGTTTTCGACAGCCCATTTTTTATACGTACCCGCCACCGGATGCTGAAATCTTGTCGGATTCGTGGAATTTCCCGTAATCGAAACATCAACGCCTTCTTTAATCATAACGGCAACGCCTTCGCTGACGTCGTCCGCGCCGTAAACTTTGACTTTGGATTTGTCGCCTTCTGAAAATTTCGTTTCTTTTACGATATTGAGGGTTCCCGTAGAATAATCGTATTCCGTTTCGACGTGCGTAAAACCGTTGATGCGGCTTATGACGTAAGAAGCGTCTTTTCCCAAACCGTTGAGAATAACTTTAAGAGGCTCTTTGCGGACTTTGTTGGCGGTTCTCGCTATGCCTATCGCGCCTTCGGCCGCGGCAAAACTTTCGTGCCCCGCCAAAAAACAAAAACATTTTGTCTGTTCTCTTAAAAGCATCGCGGCAAGATTGCCGTGTCCCAGCCCTACCAAACGCTGATCCGCGACGGATCCCGGTATGCAGAAAGACTGAAGCCCTATTCCTATCGCTTCCGCGGCTTCCGCGGCGGTTTTGATTCCTTTTTTAATGGCTATTGCCGCGCCCGTGATGTATGCCCAGACCGCGTTTTCAAAAGCTATGGGCTGTATGCCTTTGACTATTTTTTCAACGTCAACGCCTTTATCCGTGCAGATTTTTTTCGCTTCTTCCAAATCTTTGATCCCGTATTCTTTCAAAGCCGCTTCTATCTTTTTTATTCTTCTTTCGTAACTTTCAAACGTAACTGACATAATTTTCTCCTGACTTTACTTTGTCACCCTGCGCGAAGTCGCAGGGTCTGTAAATTTATGGATTCTGCGACTTCGCGCAGAATGACGGCAAAAAGTATTATTCTTTTCTCGGGTCGATTTTCTTAACGGCTTCGTCGTATCTGCCGTAAGTTTTCGTGTGTTTTTCAAACGCGTCTTTATGGGCAACGCCTTTCCCTATGTCTTCCATCACTTTTCCCAGGTGAACGAATTTATAACCTATTACCTCGTCGTTTTTATCAAGCCCTATTTCAAGAACGTATCCTTCCGCCATTTCAAGATAACGCACGCCTTTCGCTTTTGTGCCGTACATCGTACCGACCTGCGAACGCAGCCCTTTTCCCAAATCTTCAAGGCCTGCGCCTATCGGAAGGCCGCCTTCCGAAAAAGCAGTCTGGGTCCTTCCGTAAACTATCTGAAGGAAAAGCTCTCTCATAGCGGTATTTATGGCATCGCAGACCAAATCGGAATTCAAAGCTTCAAGTATTGTTTTTCCGCTTAAAACTTCGGCGGCCATGGCGGCGGAATGAGTCATGCCGCTGCACCCTATGGTTTCAACCAAAGCTTCTTCTATAATGCCGTTTTTTACGTTAAGCGTAAGTTTGCAGGCTCCCTGCTGCGGAGCGCACCAGCCTACTCCGTGCGTCAAACCGCTGATATCCGTAATTTCTTTGGCTTTTACCCATTTTCCTTCTTCGGGAATCGGCGCCGGGCCGTGATTTGCGCCTTTTGCCACGCATGTCATCTGCTGCACTTCATGAGAACACTCATAAGCGCATTTTTCTTTGGAACAGCTCATTTCTTTTCTCCTTTTCCAACTTTTCACTTCACGCTTTGTTTTTTTTAGGTTTGATTATACAAAATTTGAACAACAGAGGGAAAGAGGGAGGAGCGGAGGATAAGAAAGAAGCACGGCAGCCGCATGATATCTTATCGTCTTAATCTCCCGTCTTCTTATTTCGCGCCGTTTTTGTTATAATTTGGTTCTTATGAAAAAACTGTTTTTTTTAATTTTTTTGCCGTTTCTGTCCGTTTCCTGCGCCGTTTTGGATTATCCCGCAAAAATAACGGGTTTTTCAATCAAAAAGTTTGAAAACGAAAAAACCGGGCGGTTCGAACAAACTTTTCAAATGTCCAAAAAGGACGCTTTCGATAAAACGCTTGAAATTATAAGCGAATTGAGAGCCAGAGTCACTCATAAAAGCTTTAATAAAGGTTTTATTGTCGCTTTTGACTTCTCAAAGACTTTCGATTATTGCCTCGATTCTACCGAAGCCGCAATTTCCTTTGAAGAAACCTCTGAAAATTCCGTAAAAATCTTCGTTGTGTGCAATAACAGCCTGCTTGCAAGGCATATGTCCGAAAAAGTTTTTGAAATGCTGGCAGCCGGTAAAAGCGGGGCTTAACCGCTGTCTTTTGTCAGCCGGACAAAAACTCAAAAAACAGCCGGGAGGCGTAAAAATGGCAAAAATCGCAAAGATTTTAGGAAGAGAAATCATCGATTCGCGCGGGAACCCCACTGTAGAAGCGGACGTTATTTTAGAAGACGGAACTCTGGGCAGGGCGGCAGTGCCTTCGGGAGCATCGACAGGCTCCAGGGAAGCGCTTGAGCTAAGAGACGGCGACAAAAAGCGTTTCGGCGGAAAAGGCGTTTTAAAAGCCGTCGAAAACATAAACAAAACGATCGCCCCGGCTCTTATAGGCAAAGAAATAACCGCTCAAACCGAAATTGACGATGCGATGATAAAGCTTGACGGCACGGATTTTAAGAAAAATCTCGGAGCAAACGCGATACTCGGCGTTTCGCTTGCCGCGTGTAAGGCCGGAGCGGAGTCAAAAAAGCTTCAGGTTTACGAATACGTAAGGGAAATTTACAATTTAAAAAGCGACAAATACGTTTTTCCGGTTCCTTTGATGAACATAATCAACGGCGGAGAACATGCCGACAATAATGTGGATTTGCAGGAATTTATGATCGCGCCCGTAGGCCCCGATAATTTCCGCGAAGCGTTAAGAACGGGCTGCGAAGTTTTTCACAGCCTTAAAAAAGTTCTGAATTCAAAAGGCTATTCCACGGGAGTCGGCGACGAAGGCGGTTTTGCCCCGAATTTAAAATCGAACGCGGAAGCTTTGGAAGTCATATGCGAAGCCATAAAAGAAGCGGGATACGAACCCGGCAAAGACGTGGTTTTTGCCTTGGACGTTGCGGCAAGCGAACTTTACAAAGACGGGAAATATACTCTTGAAGGCGAAACCGAAAATAAAGTAAAATCGTCCCGCGAAATGATTTCTTACTACGAAGAACTTTTGAAAAAATATCCGGTTATGTCGGTAGAAGACGGTTTGAGCGAAAGCGACTGGGACGGATGGAAAATCCTTACGGACGAACTGAAATCCAAAATCCAGCTTGTGGGAGACGATCTTTTCGTCACAAACCCGAAAATTTTCAAAGAAGGGATAGAGAAAGGAATCGCAAATTCCATACTTATCAAAGTAAACCAGATCGGAAGCCTTTCGGAAACCGTCGCGGCTGTTCAGATGGCTTATAAAAACGGCTACACGGCGATTATGTCGCACCGTTCCGGAGAAACGGAAGACACGATTATAGCCGATTTGGCCGTAGCCCTAAATACGGGACAAATAAAGACCGGTTCCGCGTCAAGAACAGACAGGATATGCAAATACAACAGGCTTTTGAGAATAGAAGAAGAACTGGAAAACAAGAGAAGCAAAATTTCATTTTTTGGAAAAAGCGCTTTCTCTTCGATAAAATAGTACGCTGCCGTCACTGCGGGGGAGTTTATCCCCGAACGTCTTAGCCGGGGACGGCAATCCGGGGTTTTTGCAAATGAAAAAATTTAAAATACGATACGTCATACTGCTCGGGGCTTTGGCTTTTTTATTTTTAAACGACGGAGCGCGCACGCTTATACGCCATTCCGCCGAAATCCGGAAACTTAACAGCGGCATTAAAAAAGCCGAAGCCCAAAACGAACTTTACAAATCGCGCCTCGACAGGCTTGAAAACGTGCCCGAATATATGGAACACGAAATAAGAGCCGAATTGAAAGTCGTGGCTTCGGGAGAAATAGAGTACAGGTTTTTATCCGAAGAAGAAGAAGAGGCTGCAAAAAAGGCGAAAGAAAAATGAAAAAATCGGTTTTATCGCGTTTCGGAGTATCCGTAAACAAAGACTTGCTTGACAGATTCGACAGCCTTATCGGCGCCCGCGAATATCCTACGCGGTCAAAAGCCATCGAAGACCTTATAACCCATTACATATCCGACGATTCGCTCGCGGGAGACGACGCCGGCGTAATAGGTTCCGTAAACGTAATTTACGACCATCACAAAAGAGAACTTCTTCAAAAACTTACGGGGATACAGCACGATTTTCAGGAAATTATCCTGTCGTCGCAGCATATACATCTTGACCATCACAACTGTTTTGAGATTATTATAGTCAAAGGCAAGAAAAAAGAAGCGGAAAAATTCTACTGCCTTGTAAAGGGCACAAAGGGCATAAAAAACGCTTCGCTTACCGTATTTTCGCACTAAAACCCTTTCGCGCGGAGCCGAATGCCGCCCTGAACTTGTTTCATGGCCTGTTTTTGAAAACGGCAATACCATTTTACTTCCTGCAGACCGCGGCAAAATATTTTTCTTCGTCAAAAATCTCTACGGTTTCAAAACCCGCAGCCGCGGCGAGCATTGTTATTTCTTTATTTGACGGCATCATATCTTCGCATACGGATTTATGGCATTTTTTATGCAAATCGTCGGTTTCTTTTCTGCTCAAATCGTGGGAAACAAGCAAAATTCCGCCTTTTTTTAAAACCCTTGCGCATCCGTTAAACGCTTTCCGTTTGTCCTCTATATGGGGTAGGCAGTTATGGCATATGATTTTATCGAATACTTTGTCTTCGAACGGCATATTTTCTATGTTTCCCGTAACGAATTCGGCGTCATTTTCGTGGAGTTCGCGCGCTTTGTCCGTCATCTTCGGGGAATAGTCGAACTCGGTTATCGAAACGCCGTAGTCTTTTAAGGCCGGAATGAGTATTCCCGTGCCTCCGCATGCGTCTAAAACTTTTTCGCCTTTTTTAAGTTCAAGCAAAGGCATGATTTTTTCTTTTATCAAAGCGTATTTTTGAGGCTCCGGCTTTTTCCAGTGTTCGCAGCGTCCGTCAAAAAAATCTTTTTTTTCTTTATTTTCCCTCATTGTCTCCCCGCATATATTTTCTTTAACAAAAGGCTTAACGCAAAAATAACCGACGCTATAACTATTACCGAAGCTCCGACCGGCAAATCGAAAAAATACGAGACAAAAAGGCCCGCAACGCACGAGAAAACCGCAAACGCCGTTGACAAAACGTACAAAGAAGCGAGGTTGTTTGAAAACCCCGAAGCCGCCGCGGGAGGAATCGCTATGAGGCCGTATATCAAAAGCCCTCCCACCGTCCTTATGTTAAGGCTTACCGTAAGCGCGCATAAAACCAAAAGAGAGTAAAAAATAAACTTTTACGGTATCCCGCATGCCAAAGCTGCTTCCCTGTC
>JAISVT010000027.1 GCA_031271405.1 Candidatus Endomicrobium macrotermitis
TAACGATGGACATAGAGCTGATAATGCCTGTAGCGATGGAGAAGCAGCTGAGATTTGCGATAAGAGAAGGCGGAAGAACGGTAGGTTCCGGAGTAGTTACCGAAATCGTCGAATAATAAGGCGCGGAAGCAATAAAATAAAGGAAAATATAAGAAAATGGCTGAAAGATTTATTATAACCATGGCTTGCACGGTATGTAAAAACAGAAACTATTATTTCGACAGAGGCAAAAAACAGGAAGGCAAGCTCGAGTTGAAAAAGTTTTGCAAGAACTGCGGAAAACGTACTGATCATAAAGAAACGAAATAAGTATCAATATATATTAAAGGCTTTGGGGGCATAGGCTAACGGTAAACTTCCGGTCTCCAAAACCGGCTTTGGAGGTTCAAATCCTTCTGCCCCCGCTTTTAATATTAAATTTTGAAGGTGTAAAATGAATTTATTTAAAAAGGCCATGCAGTTTTTCAGAGAAGCTTATTATGAGCTTGGGAAGGTTACGTGGCTCGGCAAAAAAGAGGCAGTCGCCACCACCGTGGTGGTAATCATTTTCATTATAATCATGTCTGTTTTCGTCAGTTTGGTCGATTTGCTTTTGGGCGGAATATTAAGGCACGTATTATAGTTTCGGAGTAAAAAATGGCAAACCAATGGTATGTTGTCCATACTTATTCTGGGCATGAAGATAAAGTAAAGAAAAGCCTTGAAATGGCGGTCACAAACCTTAATATGCAGCCCGTCATTTCGAATATTTTGGTTCCCACCGAAGAAGTGGTGGAAGTCAAACAGAATAAAAAAAGAATAAAGAAAAGAAAATTTTATCCGGGATATGTTTTTGTCGAAATGACCGTAAATAACGACACGTACTGGCTTATCAGAAATACGGCCGGAGTCACGGGTTTTCTGGGCGGGGTGAAACCCGTTCCGATGGCGCAGGAAGAGGTCGCAAACCTTCTTAACACCATCGTCAATCCGGAAGCTTCTAAACCCAGACCGGCGGTATCTTTTGAAAAGGAAGAAAACGTGCGCATTATCGAAGGTCCTTTCAAGCATTTTATCGGTATTGTCGAAGAAGTCAATCAGGAAAAAGGCAAACTCAAGGTTATGGTTACCATATTCGGCAGACCTACCCCAGTTGAGTTAGACTTCCTTCAGGTTGAGAAGATATAAAGATAGTTACAAATTACGAGTGACGAATTACGAATAAGATTCGGTTAAATTGTTGTTTTTGATTCGTAATCCGTAATCGGTAATTCGTAATTAATAATTAGGAGTAAGTAAAATGGCGCCAAAAAAAGTAAAAGGTTATGTTAAACTTCAAATTCCCGCGGGAGCGGCAAATCCTGCTCCTCCGGTAGGCCCGGCTTTAGGCCAGCAGGGCGTAAATATTATGGATTTCTGCAAACAGTTCAATGAAAGAACTAAAAAAATGGAGCAGGGAATGACTATTCCCGTAGTTATAACCGTTTTTGAAGACAGATCTTTCACGTTTATAACGAAGATGCCTCCGGTAGCCGCTCTTGTAAAGAAAGCGGCAGGCGTGGCGAAAGCTTCGGGAGTTCCTAACAGAAATAAAGTCGGAAAAATCACGGCAGCGCAGGTTGAAGAAATAGCGAAAGCGAAAATGCCCGACTTAAACGCAAACGGAGACCTTAATGCCGCCAAGCTTATGGTCGAAGGCACCGCAAGAAGCATGGGAATAGACGTAGTTAAATAAAGGCAATTACAAATTACGAATGGCGAATTACGTAATTTTGGATTGAATAAAACTGGAGTGTGGAAGGCATTGAAAATGCCGCATAACCACGGGAGGAAAAAATGGGAAAGAAATTGAACGAATCCGCAAAATTAGTTGACAAAAGCAAGACGTATTCTCTGGCTGAAGCCACGGAACTCGTCAAACAGACCGCAAAAGCGAAATTCGACGAAACCGTCGAACTTCACATTAAGCTCGGGATAGATCCGAAACAGAGCGATCAGATAGTCAGAGGAACGGTATCGCTTCCGAACGGCATCGGCAAAACGAGAAAAGTCGCGGTTATAGCAAAAGGCGAAAAACAGAAAGAAGCGGAAAACGCCGGAGCTGACATTGTCGGAGCCGACGATTTTATAGAAGAAATAGCAAAAGGCAAACTTGATTTCGACGTTTTGGTCGCAACGCCGGACGTTATGAAAGATTTGAGCAAGGTTGCAAAAATTCTCGGACCTAAAGGGCTTATGCCTAATCCTAAATCCGGAACGGTAACGTTTGAAGTCGCCAAAACCGTATCCGAACTTAAAAAAGGCAGAGTCGAATATAAAAACGACGCTTACGGAATAATTCATTGCCCCGTAGGCAAAGCGTCTTTCGATAAAGAAAAACTTGCGGAAAACATAAAAACTTTGTTTGAAGCGGTTTCAAAAGCGAAACCTTCGAGTTCAAAAGGCCAATATATTAAAAGCGTATCGATTTCATCCACGATGGGGCCCGGAATATACGTTGACCAGAAGATGTAACAGGCAAAAGCGGGTTTTAATTCCGCTTTTTTGTCTTTCCCGGGATTCACGGCAGAGGATTCAATTTGATATAATACAAAACGGCAGGTTCCTGACAAGATTAAAGGTTTAAACCGAAAACTTGTTTAAGGATCTGCCGTTTTACCGTTGTTTCTTGCGGCATAACGGCCGGACTTTAAAGGATTTCTCCGCATGGAAAAATTTATTCTTTCTTCAGGCAGAAAAACCGTTTTTATAATGGGCGCGGGTGCGAGCAAAGACGACAATATCCCCGTTCAAAACGAGATTTTGGACAGGATATTAAAAGGCAGATTCGCTTACGCTGCGAAATATCCCAAAACTTCCGCCGGAAGAGAATATGTAAAAATTTCTTCCCAAATAAATAAGTTCGTATCCCTTGTGTTCGGAAAATCCGCTCCCGAAAACCTGAGTCTTGAGAGTCTTTTTAATATCCTGGAAACCGCACTCGATAAAAGAGAAAATATAGGTAAAGCGGACTTGAGAGACATCCGCAACTATTACAGGTATTTGATCCAGGGCGTTATGTACGCCACCCGCACAACTGCCGATGTAGAAATCCATAACGTTAAAAAGCATTTGTCAAAACCCGCCGGCTCCATAAAAAGCCCTTACACCGAGCTCGGCGTTAAGATACGGAAAAATTATGTTTCCGAAGACGTAAACTTTTCTTTTATCAACTTCAATTACGACATCTGTCTTGACCGCGTTTTGCTTTCCATGCACGATAAGGAGCCCGGAAAATCTTTCGATTTGGACTACGGCATCGACTTGGGAAATTATGATTTAAGCGCGGAACATAAATTTTCTTTTAACAGGCCGCGCCTGAAAAACAGAAAAGTGTTTCTTTTGCGGCCGCACGGTTCCGTGAACTGGCTTTTTTGCCGTTCATGCGGACGGGTATTCTCAAAACTTACGAGCCAAAACAGGGTTGACGATATCAAAGAGGGCACGCAATGCTACAGCTGCAAACTTACGAACCTTGAGCCTTACATAGTGTATCCGAGCTATAACAGGATTTACGAAAACAAGCATTTGCTGAAAATCTGGATGTCTATGGAAAATCTTTTGACGCAGGCGGATAAATGGTGCTTTGTAGGCTATTCGCTTCCCGACGCCGACAGGTATTTTTCGTACGTCTTAACCAGGGTTTATAATTTAAGAAAATCCCTGAATTCCGCTCCCGAGGTTTCCGTAGTCAATATAAATAATGCCGTCAAAAAACAGGAAGAAATCGCGGCTTTTATAAAAAAGAGCGGAATATCTTTAAATCCGGACGGATATTTTAAGGAAACCGTAAAAGATAAAGACGTGTTCAAACGGTTTAGCGTTTATTTTGATAATATTATAAAATATGAGTGCAGTTTCAAGGAATTTACGTTTAAATATCTGGGGGTAAAATGAAGTATTTTTTCGCCGGCTTATTAAAACTTGTAGGTTTTTTATCAATGGCTTACGGGTTGTTTATAATAATAAGGTGGTATATCTACTGGATTTCTTATAATTTTTTGGGAAGTATCGAGATATCGATGATAATAGGCCTTGCCACTTTCTTTCTGTCGCCTCTTGCGGGGATAATAGATTTGTTCTGGCATTCTTTTATGGATTCTACGGTAAATATGTGGATCGAGTTTCTTGTAGCCTTTGTCGCCGGAAAGCTGCTTTTCGGCATAGGACACAGGAACGGAAGAAAAGAATACTGACCGGATTATTTGACCGCCGCCTCAAGCCTGTCTATGCCTTTTTTTATCAGCTCCATGGAAGTCGCGTACGATAAGCGCAAATAGCCTTCGGTCCCGAACGATGAGCCGGGAACTACGGCTATTTCGGCTTTTTCAAGCAGATAATTTGCCAAATCCATATCGTTGTTTACCGTTTTTCCGTTGAAAGTTTTTCCGATAAGTTTCGAAACGTTCGGAAAAACGTAAAAAGCGCCGCCGGGTTTCAGGCAGGATATTCCTTCTATGTTATTTAATCTTTCCGTTATGTAATCTCTTCTTTTTTCGAATTCTTTTCTCATGTTTTCAACGGCGTCCTGCGGGCCGTTCAGAGCTTCCGCCGCGGCTTTCATGGAAATCGACGTCGGGTTTGAAGTGGACTGGCTTTGAATTTTTGTCATCGCCGAAATTATTTCTTTGGGACCTGCCGCATAACCTATTCTCCAGCCCGTCATGGCGAAAGCTTTTGAAACGCCGTTAATTATGACCATAAGATTTTTCGCCTCGGGCAAAACCTCGGCGGTCGAATAAAACTTCAGGTTGTCATAGATCAGTTTTTCGTATATTTCGTCGGATATTATAAGAATATTGTTTTCCAAACATACTTTTACTATTTCGGCAAGTTCTTCGGGGCAATAAACCGCTCCCGTCGGATTTGACGGAGAATTTATGACTATGGCTTTTGTTTTCGGCGTAACGGCTTTTCTTACGGCGCCGGGATCTATTTTAAAGCCTCTTTTATCGTCGGTGTGTATTATTACGGGCACCGCTCCGGCAAGTATTGCCATGTCCGGATAAGACACCCAGTAAGGAGCGGGTATTATGACTTCGTCGCCGTAGTCAAATATCGACTGAAACAAATTGTACAGCGAATGTTTCGCCCCGCAGGAAACTATAATTTCTTCAGGCGAATATTCCAGGCTGTTGTCTATTTTTAATTTGTCCGCTATGGCGTTTTTAAGTTCGGGTGTTCCGGATACGGGACAGTATTTCGTAAATCCGCCGTTTATGGCGGCAATTGCCGCGGACTTGATGTTTTCCGGCGTGTCGAAATCCGGCTCGCCGGTTCCGAAACTTATAATGTCAACTCCCCGGCGCCTGAGTATTTTTGTTTTCGCGTCTATTTCAAGCGTGGGTGAAGGTTTAACAGACTGAACTCTTTTTGAGATAAAATCCATTTTACGCTCCGTTTTGTCCATAAAGAAGCGCCTATACACTGGCATGTATATGCGCTTCTTTGGTGTTTGAAGTTGACATTTTTTTTAAATTTTTGTAGATTATAGCGATTATAAAGGAGTATGTCAAATGTACGCAATTATCAAAACAGGCGGAAAGCAGTACAAAGTTGAAGAAGGAAACAATCTGATAGTCGAAAAACTTGACGAAGCGGAAGTCGGAAAAGAAATCGTTTTGGACGAAGTTCTCTTCCTTGCCGACGGAGACAAAGCGACCATAGGGAAACCTACGGTGGCCGGAGCAAGCGTTACGGCGAAAGTCATATCTCAAAAAAGAGCGCCCAAAATTTTGGTTTTCAAAAGAAAACCCAAGAAAGGCGTTAAAAAAATGATAGGACACCGCCAGTATGTAACGGAGCTGCAGGTAACCTCGATAAAATCAAATTAAAAAGATAGAGTGGAAAGTTAAAAGTGAGGAGTGAAGATACGGCAGGTTCTTATCTTAACTCGGCACTCTTCAGTTTTCACTCTGTAGTTAAAACGGAGCAATAAAATGGCACACGTAAAAGCACAAGGTTCATCCTCTAACGGCCGCGATTCGCACGGTCAGCGGTTAGGCGTAAAAATATACGGCGACCAAAAAGCGTCCGCGGGAGCTATTATAGTCCGCCAGAGAGGAACCAAATTCTATCCCGGAGTAAACGCCGGAATGGGAAAAGATAATACTATTTTTGCAAAAGTCGCGGGAACAGTTAAGTTTATCCGCAAATCAGGCGACAGATGCTATGTAAATATCATAGCATAGGTTCGGTTTAGCGGACTTTAAAACAAAATGTTTATAGACAAAGCAAATATTTTTCTTACAGCCGGGCGCGGTGGCGACGGCTGTATTTCTTTTAGAAGGGAAAAATACGTTCCTTTCGGCGGCCCCAACGGCGGCAACGGAGGAAACGGCGGCAATATCTATTTTGAGGGCGACGACCGCAAAACGACTCTCCTTGATTTTTCTTACAGACCGAAATTCAAAGCTGAAGACGGCCATAAAGGCGAACCGAGCGACAAATACGGCAGATACGGCCGGGATTTGGTATTAACGGTCCCTTTAGGCACGATGATTTTTAAAAACGGGGAACTTTTTGCCGATATTAAAATATCGGGAGAAAAAATCCTTATAGCCAAAGGCGGAAGAGGCGGAAGAGGCAACGCCTCTTTTAAAACCGGAAAAAATACGGCGCCGCGCATTGCCGAAAAAGGCGAGCCCGGGGAAACCGCCGAAATAAATCTGGAGCTCCGTTTGATAGCCGACGTAGGTTTTGTAGGCCTTCCTAACGCCGGAAAGTCGACTTTGCTTTCGCAGATTTCGGCGGCAAAGCCGAAAATCGCTGATTATCCGTTTACCACTTTGAGCCCCAATCTGGGCATTGTCAATTACAAAGGCAGGCATTTTGCAGCCGCCGATATTCCCGGAATTATCGAAGGCGCGCATGAAGGCAAGGGGCTTGGATTTGAATTTTTAAGGCATATAAGGCGCACCAAGGTTTTGATACATATTATAGACGTAAGCGGTTTTGACGGAAGCGACCCTTACGAAAACTACAAAATCATAAACGGCGAACTGAAAAAATATTCGAAATTCCTTGCCAAAAAGCACATTATCATAGTTTTAAACAAAATCGATCTGCCTGATTCCCAAAAGAACGTAAAAGTCTTTAAAAAACATTTGAAAAGCAAACCGTTTTTGCAGATTTCGGCGGCAACGGGCGAGGGCATAGACGCTTTGCTTAAAGAAACGGTAAAAATGTTAGACAAGCCTTTGGCGTTTAACGCCGAAGAAGAAATAGAAACCGTTCCCGTAAAAAAATATATTTACGAGCCCGAATTTAAAGTGCATATCGAAGACGGAATTTTTGTGGTTACCGGGAAAAAAGTGGAAACTTTGACCGAGATGACAAAATTTAACGAAGACGACGCTTTAAGGCGTTATCAGAACATACTGAAAAAAATGGGTTTGGAAACCGAACTTGAAAATAAAGGCGCAAAGCCGGGCGACACGGTACGCATAGGCGGTTTCGAATTCGTTTTTGAAAAATAATTATTAACGGCAGAAGGTATCCGCCTTCTTATCATCCGTATCAATGAGGTAAAATATGAAATTAGGCATAGTAGGGCTTCCGAATGTCGGAAAGTCCACTTTATTTAACGCCATTACAAAAGCCGGAGCGGAAGTAGCCAATTATCCGTTTTGCACAATTGACCCGAACGTAGGGGTCGTTGCCGTGCCGGACAAGCGGCTCGATTTTTTGGAGAAATTATATAATTCTAAAAAGAAAGTTCCCGCGGCGGTAGAGTTTGTGGATATTGCGGGACTTGTCAAAGGCGCTTCGCAGGGCGAGGGGCTGGGAAACCAGTTTTTGGCGCATATAAGGGAAACGGCGGCGATTGTTCACGTGGTCAGATGTTTCGAAAGCAAAGACATAACGCATGTTATGGGCAGCGTTGACCCTTTGAGAGACATAGAAATAATAGATACCGAACTTATTCTGGCAGATATGGAAGCCGTAACCAAAAAACTCGAAAGGCTGGAAAAAAATATCCGCCTTCAGGATAAAAAAATAATCGCCGAAAGAGATTTGGCGTTAAAAGTCAAAGTTCATCTTGAAGCGGGAAATCCCGCAAGGACGCTTGCTCTTACGGACGATGAAAAAAGCGCTTTAAAAGAGTTCTTTTTGATTACTTCAAAGCCGGTTTTATACGCCTGCAACGTTTCCGAAAGCGATTTGCCGTCACTGGAAAACAAATATACGCAAATCGTGGAAGAAAGGGCAAAAACCGAAAATGCGCTTGCGATACCGATATGCGCAAAAATAGAAGCCGAACTTTCCGAGCTCTCCGAAAGCGATCAGGAAACATTTTTAAAAGATTTGGGGCTTTCCGAACCCGGCCTTAACCGTTTGATAAAAGCGGGTTACGATTTGCTCGGCCTTGCGACTTTTTTGACCGCCGGCGAAGACGAAAGCCGCGCGTGGACAATAAAAAAAGGTTTTCTTGCCCCGCAGGCGGCGGGAGTAATACATTCGGACTTTGAAAAAGGCTTTATCAGGGCAGAGGTCATGAGTTTCGACGATTTATACAGGCTCGGAAATGAAAAAGCGGTTAAAGATTCCGGCCTTTTGAGAAGCGAAGGCAAAGAATACGCGGTAAAAGACGGCGACATAATAGAATTCAGGTTTAACGTTACAAAATAAAGGGCTTTGTTTCCGATGCAAATAACAGAAGTAAACAATAAAGAACTTATAGAAAAAACCGCAAGCCTTGCCGATGAAATCTGGCATGAACATTATATAAATCTTATTACTCTTTCCCAGATAGACTATATGGTTCAAAAATTCCAGTCGCCTGAAGCAATATCGAAGCAGATATCAAACGAAAAATATTCTTATTTTTTGATCAAAAGCGATTCCGGGAGTTTCGAAGGCTACTTCGCGGTAGCGCCTAAAAGCGGATGTTTGTTTTTAAGTAAAATATACGTGCGCAAAGAAAGCCGCAAAAAGGGATACGCGAGAAAATCCGTGGAATTTATAAAAGAGTTCGCGAAATCTTTAAATCTGGACAATATAGTTCTGACAGTCAACAGAGAAAATACCGGGTCAATAGAAGCGTATAAAAAAATGAATTTTAAAATCCGCGGCGAAATCAACCAGGACATAGGCAGCGGTTTTTACATGAACGACTATGAGATGGTTCTGGAAGTTTAGCGTAAAAGACATAAAGAATAGATATTATTCTTCTGAATTATCCCTTGACAGGCAGTTGTCGCCCTGCGGCTACGCGCAGGATGGCGGACTTTACTAGTACGCATAATGGGATAATTCCGTTATTCTTCAGCAAAAATGGATTCCCGATAAAGACATCCGGGAATGACGGATAAGAGGTTTGGTCATTGCCGTTGCCGTGCCGCTTTTAACGCGAATGCCTTTGAGCGGCGGGCGTTTTGCTTAATTCTTCGCTTGTGCAAAAAGTATGGAGGGGCCGGGCGGGCGCAGCGCTCCCCAAAATATTTCATTGACTTGACTTGCCGAAATTTGATAAACTCTGTAAATCTGAATACCTGTAAAAAAACAAACTAAATATACGGGGGAAGCAACGATGTCAAAGTTGAAAACGATTGCCGCGCTTAATTTATGCCTAGCATTTATGCTGTGTGTTTTTTCAGGCTGCCAGCCTAAAGAAGTAAAACCGAAGGCCGACGTTGTAATTTGGCATTGGATGACAGACAGGCAGGCCGCTTTTGAAAAACTTGCCGATGATTATTACGAAGAAACAGGCGTAAAAGTTTTATTTGAAACTTACGCACCTACCGATGTATATAAAAACAAAATTTCCGCAGCCGCAACGGCCAATCTTTTGCCCGACATTTTTAACCCGGTTGGCGATAAAAAAGAAGTCGCTTCATACATAAACGCGGATTTTATAGCGGATTTGACCGAAGAAATGGATAAAGACAACTGGAAAGACGTTTTTTTCTCCAAGGCTTTGGGGCAAAACTCGTTTGAACCCGGGAACGAATGGAACGTCAAACCCGGCATATACGCGGTTCCTCTGGACGTTAACGCCCTGATGATATACTATAATAAGGATTTGTTTAAACAGGCGGGACTTGATCCTGAAAATTACCCTAAAACCTGGCCGGAATTCATAGAAACCGGCAAAAAACTCAGAGCCGCAAATATTCAGCCTTTCGTGTCGGGATTCGGCGAAGGCTGGCTTATAGGCGCTTTTGCCCAGTCTTACGAGTGGAATCTTTTCGGAAAAGACGGAGTTCTTAAAGTTTTGGAAGGCGAAATCCCTTACACTGACCCCAGATGGGTAAGAATATTCAGGCTTTTTGAAGAAATGAAGAACAATAAACTTTTTGCTTCCGGAATAGTTACAATGGTAAACAAAGATGCGGAAAGAAGTTTTGCGACCGGAAAATCCGCCATGGCTTTTAACGGCTCATGGGGAGTAAACGTTTACAATTCTATGAACCCCGAGCTTAACTACGGCGTTATGCCGGTGCCGTCTTTGCCGGAAGGAAAATTCCCTCTTTTGATGTTCGGAGGCGAAGGTTCTTCTTTGTTCGTAAATAAATCGTCTCCCAACAGGCAGAAAGCGATTGACTTTTTAAGATGGATGACTCAGTCCGGCCCCCAGACTTTTCTTGCTAAGGAAACGCTTAATATTCCTTCCAATAAAAACTGTGCCGCCGATTTGCCTCCCATGCTGAAAGTTTTTTCGGAAAATATAAAAAATACGTTTGAAGTTTTGCCAAAAATAGAAACCTGGCAGGTTGTAAATTTCATAAATATCAATTTGCAGTCCGTTATAATCGGAGAAAGGACTCCGCAGGATGCGGCTATGGAAGTCCAGTCCGAAAAAGAAAGGCAGATGAAGGCCGGAAAATAATGAAAATTACGCGCAAAGAAAAACTGGGGAATTTTTTATTTGTCGTTCCCGCGCTCGTTTTGTTTTTGGTATTCAGTTTGTATCCGATACTGAGAACGTTCGAATTAAGCGTTTTTGAGTGGAACGGCATAGACAAACATATGACTTTCGTATGGTTTGAACAGTACAAACACATTCTGTTCAACAATCCCGCTTTTTGGAAATCCATGGCAAACGCCGGGATTATCACTCTTCTTGCGCTTACTCTGCAAAACGGTCTGGCTTTGATTCTGGCTCTTCTTGTGACAAAAAATATCAAAGGGGAAAACATATACAGAACTATATTTTTTCTCCCGCCGGTTTTATCGGGCATAGTCGTGGGTTTAATATGGAAATTCGTATTTGACGGCAATTTCGGCATTTTAAACCATTTTCTCGTAAACATCGGTTTTGCAAGTTTTACCGATTTCGCGTGGCTTTCGGAAATAAAAACCGCGCTTCTTTCCGTAGGCGTCGTTCATATGTGGAAAGGGTTCGGTTACGGTTTTATAATACTTCTTGCCGGCCTTCAGACAATTCCCGTTGAACTTTACGAAGCCGCGGAAGTTGACGGCGCGGACGCCTGGCAGCAGTTTAAAAACATAACTTTCCCTCTGTTGATACCTATTTTTACCATAGTAACGATACTTACCATTTTAGGTTCCATGCAGATATTCGATTTGATATATTCGATGACAAGGGGCGGCCCGGCGGGACATACGCACGTTCCGATAACGAAAATTTACGAATATATGTCAAACGGGGAATTCGGCTATTCCACGGCTATGGCGGTAATATTCGGTATGGTATTGCTTGTAATTTCAGGCGCACAGATTTACGCTTCAAAAAAACTTAATTACGACAGATAGGGAAAACGCGATGAACATATACAAAATCAAAAGAATATCAACAAGTTCCGTAATACATATAATTCTCGGATCTGTCGCGCTGACTTGCGTGTTTCCGGTTTTTTGGATGATCTCGTCTTCTTTAAAAACGCAGGATCAGATTTTTACAAAGATGTCCCTTTTGCCGGGATCGCTTCTTGACATTTTCAATTGGAAATGGGGAAACTATTGGGAAGCGTTCGTTAAAGCCGATTTCGGATACTATTTCGCCAACAGTTTATTTTATACGGTCGTAGGAGTATTTTTTGTAATTTTGATATCGTCTATGGCGGCCTACGCTTTTTCGCGTTTGGAATTTCACGGTAAAACCTTTTTGTTTTATCTTCTTATAGCGACTTTGCTTATTCCCATTCCGGGCGTTTTTGTGCCTTTGTACCTGCTTTTAAAAAACTTAGGGCTTCTTGATACCAGAACCGGGCTTCTTTTATGTTATATAAGCAACGGTTTGGCTTTTGCGATATTTTTGCTTAAAGGATTTTTTGACGAACTCCCCAGAGAAGTCGAAGAAGCCGCTTTGATAGACGGATGCTCGCGTTTCGGCATATATTGGAGAATAGCTCTTCCTTTGGCAAAGCCGGCAATTGCCACTCTTATCATAATGAACTCCCTTACCATATGGAATGAATTTTTGCTTGCTTTGGTCGTTTTGCAGGACAAAGCGAAAATGCCCATACAGAGAGGCCTTATGGTCTTTCAGGGAACGTTCATAACCGATTACCCCCTTCTTATGGCAGGTCTTACGATTGCCACAATTCCTATCGTCATAGTATATCTGTTGATGCAAAAACATATCGTTAAAGGCATAGCTTCAGGCGCATTGAAAGGATAAGCTAAGGCAGTTAGCAAAGAACAATTTACAATTCAACGGCGCGTTTTTTAATTTGTTATTCGGTGTTTAAAATGTCTATAAAAGCGGTTGTATTCGATTTGGGTCAGGTTATTTTCAATTTTGACTTATCGAAATTCATAAAATCCTTCGCAAAAAAAATTCCGGGCAACGGACTGACAGACATCAATAAAATCATATCGGATTACTCTCAAACAGCCTTTCTTTACGAAACCGGAAAAATTTCATCCTCGGAATTTTACGATATTCTTGTGAGAAAAACGGGATATACCGGCAGTTTCAACGAATTTTCAATTATCTGGAACAATATATTCAGGCTGAACTGCGAGACTCTTGAAGTCATAGCGGATTTGCGGCAGTCGGAATGCGCTTTGGCCGTATTGTCAAATACAAACGAACTCCATTTTGAATATTTGAAAGCGGGGTACCCCGAAGTATTCGCGCTTTTCGACAAGTTTTTTCTTTCATACGAAATGAAAGAAAGAAAACCCGATGACGGGATTTTCAAAAAAGTAATAGAGTATTACGGCGCGGAGCCGCAGGCTCTCTTTTTTACCGATGACTTGGAAGGAAACGTTCAGGCTGCAAAAAGAAACGGGATGACGGCGTACCGGTTTACCGCGGCTTTAAATCTCAGAGAAAACCTGAAATCGGAAGGAATTATAATATGACGGACTTCGGAGTAAGCGCGTCAAAACAAAAAGAACTCTGCGAAAAATTTGAAAAGTACGCGATAAAAGAAACCGATATAGAAGAAAAATTTGTCAGGTCGTCCGGCAAAGGCGGCCAAAACGTAAACAAAGTTTCAACCGCCGTTTACCTGAAACATCTGCCTACCGGAATAGAAGTCAAATGCAGCAGGGAAAGGACCCAGGGGATAAACAGGTTTATCGCGCGGCGCATGCTTTGCGAAAAAATAGAAGAACGGGTTTTAGGGGAATTGTCGGAAAAACGCCGGAAAATAGAAAAAATACGCAGGCAGAAAAGAAAACGCTCCAAAAGAGCCAAAGAAAAAATTTTGCAGGATAAAAAATTTGCTTCCGAAAAAAAGGAGCTCCGGGAAAAAGTCGTTTATTGAAAATATGAAAAACAGCGAAATAAAACCCGCGTATCTCGGCCACAGAAAACGCCTTAAAGAAAAATTCAGGGAAACTGATTTGCGAAGTTTTGCCGATTATGAAATTTTGGAATTTGCGCTGACTTTTTGCATGCCGCGCAAAGACACGAAACCTTTGGCAAAAGAGCTTATAAAAAAATTCGGCAGTTTAAAACAGGTTTTTGACGCTTCTTTCGAGGAACTGCAAACCGTCAAAGGAATTTCCGGGCATTCGTCGGTTTTCATATCTTTTTTAAAAAGTATCGCCTTGCATTACGGGTATCTTGAAATAAAAGAAGGCGAAAATCTTTCTTCGCCGCGGCAAGCCGTAAATTATTTCGTTTCCGCATTAAGCGGCGAAAAAATAGAAAAGTTCTGCGCGGTTATGCTGAATTCCGCAAACAAAGTCATAGAATGCGTCGAGCTTGAAAAAGGAACGGTTAACAGATCCGTAGTTATTCCCAGAAAAATAGCCGAAGCGGCGTTAAAATATAAAGCCGCGTCCGTAATCGTAGCGCACAACCATCCCGGAGGAACGTTAAAACCGTCGCAAAACGACATAGACGCCACAAAATCCGTGCACGCCGCCCTTAAAACAATCGACGTTTCGCTTTTAGATCACATAATAATATCTAACGGAAGCTATTTCAGCTTCAAAGAGTATAATCTGATATAAATATGCTACAATACTTCCGTATCATGCTGTTAAACGCGCAAAAAGGAGGAAGCAATGTCTGTAAAACACGTTGACGGAAAAAAGTCTGCAAAACAGGTGTTCCTTTACGCTTTAAGCACATGTCCCTGGTGTAAAAAAACAAAAGCTCTTTTGAACGATCTGGGAGTTTCTTACGATTACATCGACGTTGACCTGCTCGTCGGGGACGAACAGAACAAAGTGGTTTCCGACATAGAAGCCGTTAATCCGCAGGGAGGGTTCCCTACTCTTGTCATAAATAAAACGGAAGTCATAGTAGGATATAAACCGGAAGAAATAACGGCGGTTTTGTCGTGACGATAAAAATAAAATCGGCGCGGGCTCTCGGAGAAGTTATTAAAAATAACGCAAGGGAAAAAGGTTATTTTTTAAATAATGTCGATACGGAGCGCGTTGACTTTCTTATAGACGGCTTGTTTAAAAATCTCGACAGGTACGGCTATATATCCTGCCCGTGCAGGCTGTCTTCCGGGAAATACGCCGGAGACGAAGACCTTATATGCCCCTGCGAATATATGGAAGAAGACGTAAAAGAATTCGGAGCGTGCTTTTGCGGTTTATACGTTTCAAAAGAAGTTTCCGAAGGGAAAAAGGAATTCGTTCCGGTTCGGGAAAGGCGTTCTCCGAAAAAGACTTTCGCGGTAATATCTCAAAACGGAGATAAGAAAATTGACGCCGTAGTATGGAGATGCCCCATTTGCGGATACCGAGCGGCCGGCGAAAAAGTTACCGAAAAGTGCCGTAAATGCGGCGCGGCCGCAAGTGTTTTTGAAAAGATGTGAGTAAGCGAAGAGAAAATTCTGCAGTAAAGTTCTTTATTATAAAAACGGTTAAAGGAAGTTCCGCGAAAGGCCTGAAAAATGTCTTGATTCGGACGCTGCCCCGCAACGGTAAGAAGCAGAAGTTTGCTTTAAGCCCGGTCTATTAACCGGTCAGGGACGACAGACCCTGAATATGCTTTCGTGGGGAAGAGGATAATATGTAAAAGCCCGCTTTCTATTGAAAGCGGGCTTTTTTATTTCGGGATAGGGTAAATAATTCAGAGGTGTTATGATAATTGTAAATACGGGAGACGGCAAGGGAAAAACTACTGCCGCGATAGGTCAGATTATACGTTCTTTGGGACAGGGCTTCAAAGTTTGTTTGATACAGCTGTTTAAAGGAGAAAGTTTTTACGGCGAGCAAAAAATTTTGACAAAGCTTGATAATTTGGATTTCTTTTCTTTTTCAAAAGAACATCCTTTTTGCATAAAGGGCGTTTCTTTGCAGGAAGCGGCGGAAAGGTGCAAGCCGGCGCTTGAAAAATTAAAAGAACTTGCAAATGAGCCTAAAAAGTACGATTTGATCGTTTTGGAAGAGTTCAATATTTCTTTGAGAGATAATTTTATAAATAAAAACGAATTTATCGGGCTTGTAAAAGCGCTTTCCGAAAAATCAGATATTATCATAACCGGCAGAGGCGCCCCGCAGGAATTGACGGATATAGCGGATTTGGTCACGGAAATGAAAGAAATAAAACATCCGTACAATAAAGGCGTTAAGGCAAGGAAAGGTATAGAGTTTTAACGGCAGAGCGGAAAGCGGAGAGTGAAGAGTGAAATTAACGTCAAAGGCAGCGTCTTTGCCGTCATTGCGGGGAAGAATACGCAGTATTCCGGCGCGGCGGCCCGGGGCGGTATTAAGCATTACTTTATTGATTTTCTTATTGTTTTTTGTATCGCCCGCATCTGCGCAATACGGGAAAATAGTTTCCCTTGCGCCGCTTGTTACCGAAAGCCTTTACGAGCTCGGGATCGATTCCGAAATAGCGGGGATAACGGTTTATTGCCCGAAAGGAAAATATAAAAAAGAAATAATCGGCACTCTTTTGGAACCGGATTTTGAAAAAATCGCGCTTATAAAGCCCGATTTGGTAATTTCTACGAAAGAGGGCAACAATAAAGCCGCGGTAGAAAAACTTATTCGTCTTGGTTTTAACGTTTACGTTATGGAAACTTCGGAAGACTTTAATGAAATATGCTCCAATTTCCTTTCTCTTGCAAAAACCGTCGGAAAAGAAAACGAAGCAAAAAAGATAGTTTCGGATTCGCTTGACGCTGCGGAAGATATACGGAAAAAAATAAACGTTCCCGCGGCGCAAAGCGTATTCTGGGAAGTGGGCGCAAGGCCTCTTTACGCGGCCGCGGGAAAAAGTTTTGTAAACAGCTATAACCATTACACAAAAACCGTAAATATTTACGCGGATGCCGCCGCGCGGTATTTGTCCGCCGACGCCGAAGACGTTTTGAGCAGAAATCCGGATATTATCATTCTTGTGAATATGGGCGATATAACTTCCGGAGAAATAGATTTTTGGAAAAAATACAAAAATATAAACGCCGTAAAAAACAATAAAATTTTTATGATAGACGTAAACGATATTTTTACCCCGACCCCGTCAACTTTTGCAAACGGCGTGAAAATTCTTGCCGGCATAGTATATCCGGAGATTTTTAAAGGCGGAAAATAGAGAACGGCGGAAAGGCAAAGAACTCCTGCCCCTGCTCTTTCCCTTGCCGGGAAGAGTGGCTTGCAAAGCAGGCGGGAGAGCCGCCGGACAACAAACGGCATCAGACGGCTGATGACCGGCCGTTAAGGAAAAATGTTTTGAATAAAAGAACAATTTATACATGCATAATTCTCATTTTACTGCTGTTTGCGGTAATATTGGTTTCTTTGTCAGTCGGCTCAAGCGGGATTTCTTTTTGGGAAGCGCTTAAAGTAATTTTCGGCGGCGCCGGCGATAATACCGCTATGATAATAAAACAGATAAGGCTTCCGCGCATTATAATGGCTGTGATAGCGGGCGCGGCGCTTGCCGCAAGCGGATGCGTTTTTCAGGGCGTACTGAAAAACCCTTTGGCGGATCCTTTTACTTTGGGAATTTCCGGCGGCGCGGCTTTCGGGGCAACTGCGGCGTTTACTCTGGGGTTTGCGGCGCTCGGCAGTTTTTTTGTGCCTCTGTTTGCTTTTTTGGGAGCTTTGATCTCCGTTTTTATAGTTTATGTTTTAAGTTCCCGCAAACGTTTCGGCGGGGATTCCATGATTTTGTCGGGAGTAATAATAAGCTATATTTTTTCGTCGGCCGTAATGCTTCTTTACGCGTTTTTTTATTCTAACCATATTCAGGCCGCTTTTATGTGGCTTATGGGAAACCTGTCGGTATTTGACGAACAGCTGCTTATTTACGTTTGCATAACAGTTATTTTAGGCGTAGCGGCATTGTGTTTGTCGGGAAATATCATCAATATGCTTTCTTTGGGCGGCGACAAATCCAAGACGCTCGGGATAAACACGGAAAAAATAACAAAAATAATATTTTTAACCGCGTCCCTTATTACGGCATCGGTCGTTTCGCTTTGCGGCGTAATAGGTTTTGTAGGGCTTATGGTCCCTCACATTATGCGCAGAATAAACGGCGCGGACAATTCGTCTTTGATACCCGTTTCGGCTCTTGCCGGAGCGGTTTTTTTGCCGCTTTGCGATACTCTGGGGAGAATGTTATTTTCGCCGGTCAGTATTCCGGTAGGCGTTATAACGAATATCGCTGGCGGGTTATTTTTTATTTTTCTTTTGATGAATTCAAAAGAAAGGTAAAAACAGAGCGTGGAGCAAAGAGTGGAGAGAGAAGATAAAAAGATTATAGAAATCGGAAATATTTCTGCGGGGTATCGCCGAATCGAAATCCTGAAAAATATCGGTTTAGGCATATCGCGCGGTTCTTTTGCCGGGATTATCGGAAGAAACGGAGCGGGGAAAAGCACGCTTTTAAAAGTTATATGCGGGCTGCTCAAACCTTTTTCGGGCAATGTTGTTTTAAACGGTAAAGACATAAGCGCGCATTCGAAAAAAGATTTGTCTCTGGAAATCGCTTTTATGCCTCAGAATATAGATACGTCTATGCCTTTTGGCGTTGAAGATTTTATAATGTTCGGAAGATACCCGCATATGAACGCCTTTAAAATTCCGTCGAAAAAAGATTATGAAGCCGTTGAAGAAGTCATGGAAACGGCAGGCATTAAAGATTTAAGAAAAAGAAACGTCTGCGAGCTTTCGGGCGGCGAGAAACAAAGGGTTTTAATAGCCCAGACAATAGCCCAGGGTACCGAAATACTTGTTTTTGACGAACCGTCGTCTCACTTGGATATAGGCAGCCAAAGCGATATTTTACGGTTATTAAAGCTGTTAAATGAGAAACACAATAAAACAATTATCGTAACGTTACACGATTTAAACGCCGCGGGAGAATTTTGCGATACGCTTTTTCTTATGGATAAAGGCAAAATAAAAAATACGGGCAGCCCGCAGGAAGTTTTAAATTATAAAGACATAGAAGAAGTATATAAGACAACCGTGATCGTTAAAAACAATCCTATGTCCGGTAAACCTTATGTAATACCTGTAACGGCAAAGAGTTAAGAGTTGAAAGCGGAAAGTGAAGATACGGCGAAAATGCCGTATCTTCTCTCTCCGCTCTTCACTTTTCATTTTGCAGTTAATCAGCATTGGCAGGGGAATCCCGTGCGAATCGGGAGCAGTCCGGCTGCTGTGATGAAGCGCGCATACAAAGCATCTTCGATGCCGTTTCTAAGTCAGAATGCCTGCCTTTGACTTTTGCCGCGTTTGCGGCTGTCCCCAAGGAGGATTTTATGGAAAGACAATTGAACGGCAGTTAGGAGTTTGGGAATGAGGAGTTAGGAGAGAAGGGCAAAAAACAGCGAATTCACCCTCTTCTTTGTCCGGGCAGAGTGATAGGCGAAGTCTCGGGTGAGGGTAAAAAAGGAAAATAAAATGAAAAAAATAATATCGGCACTGTTGTTTGTAGTTTTTGCGGCAAACGCCGCTTTTGCGCAGGATATGTTTTTGTCTTTGACAAAAACGCAGGAAAATATAGACGAACTCCCTACCAATGTTACGGTTATAACGCAGGAAGACATTGAAAACAAGCATGTCGGCACTTTGGGCGAATTGCTTGAAAACGAAACCGGAATATTTTATAAAACAAACGGCACGACCGGAGATATGCCTACGGTATTTATGAGAGGCGCGGCAAAATCGGCAAGGACGCTTGTATTGATTGACGGGCGCAGGGCAAATACCGGCGGCGACGGCGGAGCAAACTTTATGGCAATTCCCGCCGCGGCTATAGAAAGGGTTGAAATTATAAGAGGCGCGGGTTCGGTAATTTACGGTTCGGGAGCTTTCGGCGGAGTGATAAACGTTATAACAAAAACCGCTAAAGAAGACGTCCCCGGCGCCGCATTCGGGGCTTCTTACGGCGCAGACCAAACATACAATCCTTACGCGGCAATGTCTTATTAT
>JAISVT010000033.1 GCA_031271405.1 Candidatus Endomicrobium macrotermitis
TAACGATGGACATAGAGCTGATAATGCCTGTAGCGATGGAGAAGCAGCTGAGATTTGCGATAAGAGAAGGCGGAAGAACGGTAGGTTCCGGAGTAGTTACCGAAATCGTCGAATAATAAAGAAATTTTGCGGTTATGCTTACCTCTGGCGGGGGTCGTCGCGCTTAAAAGCGCATAGTCTGGCGACAAAGCGTAATTTCGAAGTCATATAAAAAAGTAAAACAAACAGGATTGAAAACATGTCAAATGAAAAAGCAGTTCCGGCACAGAGATTGAGAATTAAGTTGCGCGCTTACGACCATAAAATGTTGGACGATTCTCTTGCAAAAATCGTAGAGACTGCAAGGCGTACGGGAGCAGCCATAACGGGTCCCGTTCTTTTGCCTACGCATATAAAAAAGTACACGGTCAACAGATCCGTTCACTCCGACAAAAAGTCTCGCGAGCAGTTTGAAATGAGAATACACAAAAGATTGGTCGACATACGCGAACCTTCGTCCAAAACGGTGGAAGAGTTGATGAAACTCGACCTTCCGGCGGGCGTTGACATCGAAATAAAAATGTAGTTTGAAAGATAAAGTGAAGATTTAAAAGTGAAAAGCGAAAATGATGTATTTTCGCATAGCGGAAATCGGTAAATGGGTTTTGCTTTCGGCAAAACGCGTTATTTTAACTTTAAACTTTGCGCTTTTCGCTTTATATTAAAAGAGAGAAAATATGTTAAAATCAATAATCGGAAAAAAAATAGGAATGACTCAGGTTTTTGACGATAAGGGTAACCTTATACCCGTAACTGTCGTCGAAGCCGGGCCTTGCGTTGTCACGGGCATACGCACGGCTGAAAAAGACGGATACAGCGCGGTTCAGCTGGGTTTCGGAGACGCTGAAGAGAAAAAGCTCATAAAGCCCCGCATGGGATTTTTTAAGAAAAACAATCTTTCTCCAAAAAAAATCTTAAGAGAGTTCAGAGTAGCGGACGCTGCTTCCTTTTCCGTAGGACAGGAAATAAAAGCCGATACTTTTAAGGCCGGCGATTATGTCGACGTTTCGGCGCTGACAAAGGGAAAAGGTTATGCGGGCGTAATCAAAAGACATAATTTCGGAATGCAGCCCAGAACCCATGGACAGTCGGACAGAATGCGCGCCAGAGGTTCAAGCGGCGGACAGGGACCCCAAAAGCTTTTTAAAGGTATGAGAATGTCTGGACATTTGGGCGTTGAATATGTTACAATACAAAAATTGCTCGTTGTAAACGTTGATGCGGAAAAGAATCTTATGCTTATAAAAGGAGCCGTACCCGCCGTTAAAACCGGAACGCTTCTTATCAGCAATACGCTTAAGAAAATTCCCGTCGTAAAAGAAATCAAAACGGACAAAAAAGCAAAGAAGAAATAATTGGGAAGATTAGAAGTTTGGATGTTTAGAAGTTTGGCAGCGGCAGTTGCCGGACTTTCGGGCTTCCAGGCTCTCCGAGCTTCCATATGAGAGAGAAAAGTAAAATGGAAACGATAGTTTATAACGCTAAAGGTCAGGAAAAAGGAAAGATGGAGCTTCCCGCTTTTTTTAACACGGAAGTTTCCGACGTCCTTTTGCATGAAATAACAACAGCCTATTTAAACAACCAAAGATCAGGCACGCATAAAACGAAAACCAGAGGCGAAGTGTCTTTTTCGGGCGCCAAACCCTGGAAGCAGAAAGGCACCGGAAATGCCCGCGCGGGACAGAAAAATTCTCCTTTGTGGAGAAAAGGCGGAGTGATTTTCGGACCGGAGCCGAGAGATTACTACACGAAACTTTCAAAGCAGAAAAAGAAACTTTCTCTCAGCATGGCTTTCTCGGCGCAGCTTCAAAACGGGAACGTTATGGTCGTGGATTCTGTCAAAGTAAGCGAAGTCAAAACGAAAAAAGTGGCCGAACTCGTCAAAAATCTCAAGGTTGAAGGCAAAAAAGTCGTTTTTGCCGTTAACAACGACGCGGATTTTAAACTTGCGGCCAGAAACGTAGAAAATGTCGTTGTGGAAAACGTAAAAAATATCAATGCGTACCAGGTTCTTTGGGCGGATAAGCTTGTTATTACGCCCGAAGCCATAGAAATTCTTAAAGAAAGGCAAGCCTAAAACTTAAGGCTTGTCTTTATTAATTGTACAGGGACTAAAATGGATATCAGAAACATAATAAAAAGACCGATAGTAACCGAAAAAGCTTCAATCATGAAAGAAAAAGACAATAAATATACTTTTATGGTTGATAAAGACGCAAACAAACACCAGATAAAAATGGCTGTTGAAAATTTGTTCAACGTTAAAGTTGAAAGCGTGCATACCTCGAACTATGCAGGAAAAGCAAAAAGAATGGGCGCGCACTCCGGATACAGAAGCGATTGGAAAAAAGCTATAGTAAAACTTGGCAAAGGCCAAGAAATTCAAATGGTCGATGAAGCCTAAGCATTTTAGGGTTTCATAAGCATATAACGAGTTTAGCCTTTTAGCATACATCTTAATACGGACAGTTTGCGCAATAGCGCGAAGAGCGAAGTGTGAAGAGTGGAGTTAAGGAAAAAGGACGTTATTAGCAAGAAGCAAATATGGAGCGGCTGCAAAGCGCTCCGATAAACAGGAAAAAGCAATGCCGATTAAAACATTCAAACCCTACACGCAGTCCAGAAGACAGATGTCTATTTCCGATTTCTCGGATATAACCAAAACAGAACCTGAAAAATCGTTGACAAGAATCATCAAAAAAACCGGCGGACGCAACAATACCGGACAGGTAATGGTGCGTTTCAAAGGCGGCGGTCACAAAAGGTTTTACAGAATCATTGATTTCAAAAGGGATAAACTCAATATTCCCGCCGAAGTCATAGCGGTCGAGTACGATCCTAACCGTTCGAGCAGAATAGCTCTTATTCAGTACAAAGACGGCGAAAAAAGATATATAATTCAGCCCGCGGGAGTTGGCGTGGGAGATTCCCTTATGTCCGGTCCGGATGCCGAGATAAAAGCAGGAAATTCTCTTCCGCTTTCCAATATCCCCGTAGGTACGTTTATACATAACCTGGAACTGGTCCCCGGTAAAGGCGGACAGCTTGTCCGTTCAGCCGGAGCCGCAGCTCAGCTGCTTGCCAAAGAAGGCGATTACGCTCACGTAAGAATGCCTTCCGGCGAGATAAGACTGGTTCGCGTAAACTGTTATGCTACGATTGGTCAGGTAGGAAATCTGGACCATGAAAACATTACGATAGGCTCTGCAGGAAGAAGCCGCCATCTCGGAAGAAAACCCCATGTGCGCGGAACTGCAATGAACTCTGTTGACCATCCTCACGGAGGAGGCAGAGGAAGAAGCAAAGGAAACAATCAGCCCAGAAGCCCCTGGAACCAGCCTGCGAAAGGTTTCAAGACAAGACCCAGAAAAGTTTGGGATTGGGTGATAGTAAGCCATCGTAATAAAGCCAAGAAGAGATAGTTAAAAAGACAGTCAGGAGCCGGAAGTTCGGGCTTCGTACTGCCGTTCAAAGAGGAAATAAATGAGCCGTTCAACTAAAAAAGGCCCTTATGTAGACGCGAAGCTTTTGAAAAAAATGCAAAAGCTTAACGATGCCGGCGAAAAGAAAGTGATTAAAACGTGGGCGAGAGCATCCGTTATAACTCCAGAATTTGTCGGTCACACAATCGCTATACATAACGGCAAAAAGTTTTTGCCGATTTTCATATCGGAACAGATGGTAGGTCACAGGCTGGGCGAATTCGCTCCGACCAGAACTTTTAAAGGTCACGGCGGAATGACCAAGCAGGAAACGTCGTTAACATAAAGACAGAAGTTTAGACGGGTTTGAAGTTTAGAAGCTTGGCGCAGAGGGATAAAGTCGTTGCCGGACTTCCGGGCATCCAAGCTCTCCAAACTTCCGATCCAAAGGATATAGAGATGCAAGCACAAGCTACAGCAAAATTTGTAAGATATACGCCAAGAAAAGTGAATCAGGTTTTGGCTCTCATAAGAAACAAAAGAGTCTCCAAGGCTTTTGAAATTCTTTCTTTTCTTCCTAAATCGGCGGGAACGCTTGTCGAAAAAGTTTTGAAAAGCGCGACCGCAAATTCGGGGAAACTTAAAGATTTTTCAAATCTTAAAGTTAAGGAAGCGTGGGTAGGAAACGGGCCTATTCTCAAAAGAATGAGACCGGGACCCATGGGAAGAGGGATGCCGGTAAAAAAGAGAACGTCGCACCTTACGATAGTGGTCACCGACGCGGGCATCGCTCCGGAAAGAAGAAAGAAAAATGCGTCAAAGAACGTAGCCGCCGCAGTTCCGGCGGAGAAGAAGGACGTTTTGGGCGCGGCAAAAAAATAGGAAAAGGTAAGAAAAATGGGTCATAAAGTACATCCTAAAAGCGTAAGACTCGGGTATATCAAAGATTGGGACTCCAAATGGTTCAACCTTAAAGAGATGCCTGATTTTATAGAAGAAGACCGCCGTATAAGAGCTTATCTGAAAAACAAGCTGAAAATGGCTTCGGTTTCGAAGATAGGCATAGAAAGAGCGGGAAAATACCTGAGGGTAAACATTTATACCGCGCGTCCCGGCATTGTCATAGGCAAAGGCGGGCAGGGTATTGAAAATTTAAGAAAAGAAGTAGAATCTATGACCGCGAGAAAAACTTTTGTCAACGTTATGGAAATAAAAAGGCCTGAAACCGACGCACAGCTTGCCGCTGAAGGCATAGCGTTTCAGCTTGAAAAGCAAATAGCTTTCAGAAGGGCGATGAAAAAAACCATCGAAAAGGCTATGGCGGCCGGAGCGCAGGGCATAAAAGTTATGGTTTCGGGAAGAATCGGCGGAGCGGAAATCGCGAGAACCGAGTGGCTTAAAGAAGGAAGAGTTCCTCTTCAGACTTTCAGAGCCGATATAGATTACGGTTTTACCGAAGCCTACACGACAATGGGCCAAATAGGCGTAAAAGTCTGGATATTCAAAAAGGAGCATTTCAAGAAAACTACGAAAGATCTCCTTGAAGAAGCCAAACTTGTTGACGCGGAAGCTTTGTCGTCAAACGCGCCTGCGGGACAGCAGCAGACGACTCATGAAGAGCCTAAATAAATCAGATAAAAGTCAGAGGACATAATTATGTTGATGCCAAAAAGAGTAAAATATAGAAAAACGCACAGAGGCAGAATGAAGGGCAAAGCCAAAGGCGGAACGTATTTGGCTTTCGGAAAATACGGCCTTCAGGCGCTTGAACCTGTCTGGATTAACAGCAACCAGATAGAAGCTGCCCGTATAACCCTTGCAAGGTTTATAAAGAAAGGCGGAAAGGTCTGGATCAGAATATTCCCTGATAAACCGGTAACCAAAAAGCCTGCCGAAACCAGAATGGGTAAAGGCAAGGGCGATCCGCAGTTTTGGGTTGCCGTAGTAAAGCCGGGAAGAGTGATGTTCGAAATGGAAGGACTTCCCGAAGCCGAAGCGAAAAAAGCTTTGACGCTGGCTTCAAACAAACTTCCGATAAACACAAAGATACTGGTCAGAGCAGAAATTTAATTCGCGGAATTTTTAATTCGTAGAATTTAATTCCCAAAATGGAACGGTAAGATGAAAAGCAAAAATTGGCAGGAAATGAAAAATATGACGGACTCGGAGCTTTCCGTAAAACTCAACGACGCGCAGGATAGGCTGTTTAAGTTGAAATTCCGCCACTCGGCGGCTCCTGTGAAAAATCCTCTTGAGATAAGAAGCTTGAGAAGAGACATTGCAAGAATCAAGACGTTGCTTGCTCAAAAGAAAGAGTCTAAATAAGACGACAAAAATAGGAAGGAAAAATGGCTGAACGTGGAAAACGTACATTTCGTACAGGCGTAGTAGTAAACGATAAAAGCGATAAAACAAGAATGGTTTTGGTTTCGAGAACGTACCGCCATTCCTTGTATGACCGTGTGCTCCGCAGCAAAAGAAAATATGCGGTTCACGATGAGAAAAATGTTTCCCGCATGGGCGATACGGTTAAAATAATGGAGTCAAGGCCGATTTCGAAAACAAAGAAATGGGTTTTGGTTGAAGTGGTAAACAAAGCGCAGGCCGAATAAAACTCGTAGAAGTTTTCGGCGGGCATGACAAAAGCTAAAAGGACAGTAAAATGATTCAGGAAAGATCTATTTTGAATGTTGCCGATAATTCCGGCGCGAAAAAAATACGCTGCTTCAGGGTTACGAAGGGCTTGAAACGCCGTTACGCAGGCATCGGCGACGTAATTCACGCGTCCGTTCAGGACGCTTTGCCGCATGCGGCAATAAAAAAAGGCGACGTAGTAAAAGCGGTTATAGTACGCACCGTAAAAGAAATGCGCCGCAATGACGGAACGTACATAAAGTTTGACGATAACGCGGCAGTCATAATCAACGACGAAGGCGAACCGAAAGGTACTCGTATTTTCGGGCCGGTCGCAAGAGAACTCAGAGAGAACAATTATCTCAAAATAATCTCTTTGGCTCCCGAGGTTATATAGTACGGACGGCGGTTTGACACGTCTGCGCAGCGCGGCTGCTATGACGCGGCTTGCAATTGTTAAAAATTAAAGGATGCAAGAAATGCTTAATATTAAAAAGAAAGACAAAGTGGTTGTTTTATCCGGAAAAGACAAAGGCAAAAGAGGCGAAATTCTCGACGTGTTTCCGGATGAAGGCAAAGTTATAGTCGCGAAAGTCAATTTCGTAAAAAGGCACACGAAGCCCACTCAGAGAGATACGGGCGGAATCCGCGAAAAAGAAGCGCCTATTTCGGCAAGCAAAGTTATGCTCGTATGCCCGAAATGCGATCAGGCTTCAAGGCCTAAGTTCGACTCTCTTTCCGACGGAAAAAAGGTCAGAATTTGCCGTAAATGCGGCGAAATGATAATAAACGACAAAAAATAAGCAAATTGATTGTATAAGGGAAAAATAATGAATCAACCTCGTTTAAAAGAATTTTATCAGAAAAGCGTAGCAGGCGAGCTTTCAAAACAGTTCAGTTTCAAGAACTTTCATCAGGTTCCTAAAATCGAGAAAGTCGTAATCAATATCGGGCTTAGCGAAGCGAAAGAAAATATAAAAGTTTTGGATATCGCTTTAGCCGAACTTTCGGCTATTACGGGGCAAAAGCCTCTCATTTGCCGCGCAAAGAAATCTGTTTCAAACTTTAAAATCCGCGAAGGTATGCCTATCGGGATTAAAGTAACTTTAAGAAACGCGATTATGTACGAATTTTTGGACAGGCTTATCAATGTAGCCATTCCGCGCATAAGAGATTTCAGGGGAATAGAGCCTAACGGTTTCGACGGAAGGGGCAATTATAATTTAGGCCTTACCGAACAATACATATTTCCGGAAATAAGCGTTGAAAAGTCGGATAAAGCCAGAGGAATGAATATAACGATCGTGACAACGGCGGAAAAAGACGAACACGCAAGGGCTCTTCTCGAAGCGCTCGGCATGCCGTTTAAGAAAAGATAAAAAATAAAGACAATTACGAATGTCGAATTGCGAATTAAAAATCAACGGAGACATTTAAAAAAGGATTTAGAATGGCTACAACTTCAGCAGAAGCAAAGATGCGTAAACCCCAGAAATTTGCAACACGGTACAGGAACAGATGTCGCCTGTGTGGAAGACCGCGCGGCTATTACAGGGACTTCGGGCTTTGCAGAATATGTTTGCGCAAACTTGCGCATAACGGCGAAATACCGGGCGTTACAAAATCAAGCTGGTAATAATTTTTAAAAGAGGTCGGTCGAATGATTACAGATCCAATATCAGATATGTTTGCGCGCGTTCGCAATGCGAATGCCAAGCTTCATGAGAAAGTAGATGTTCCGTCTTCAAAATTGAAAGTAGAGATTGCCAAAATTTTGAAAGACGAAGGGTATATTGCAAACTTTAAAAGCATTGAAGACCACAAACAGGGCGTTTTGAGAGTTTATCTTAAATACACGGCGGAAGGCAAAGCCGTTCTTCAGGGCATAAAAAGAGTTTCGAAGTCAAGTTTGAGAATATACAAAGGTTACGAAGAAATGCCCAAAACGGTCGGCGGTCTCGGAGTAACCATAGTATCCACGTCCAAAGGCTTAATGACCGACAGACAGGCCAGAAAAGACAAAGTCGGCGGAGAAATCATAGGATACGTCTGGTAAGGCAATTTGGAGTTTTAAGAGTGGAGATACGGCAATGTCCGGATCTGTCGTTCCCGGGAGTTTCAGCCGGGAATCCATTTTAACTAAATAAAAGGCTTTTTCAACTGCGCGCGGGCGCGTTGTTTGAGACAAAGTTAAAAAGTTGAGGAATAAACAATGAGTCGCTTAGGTAAAAAACCGGTTCAGCTTCCGGAAAAAGTAAAAGCAGAATTTAAAAACGGCGTCCTTGAAATAACGGGACCCGGAGGCAAACTTTTGCAGCCGATAGATAAAAGAATCGGAATAAAAATAGAGAAAGACAGTTTGCTTATCGAAGCTCTCGGAAATTCGCGCGAACACAATATGATGCACGGCCTGCACAGAGGTCTTGTAGTCAATATGATAGAAGGCGTTACGAAAGGGTATAAAAAAGAATTGAAATCCGTAGGTCTCGGATATAAAGCCAGCATAGAGGGCGGTAAAAAGCTGGTTTTGTCCGTCGGATATTCTCATTTGGTCAATCTCGATATTCCGCCGACCGTAAAAGTTACGGCGGTTCTTGACTCCGATAAAAATACGATTATAACGGTTACCGGCATAGATAAAAGCGAAGTCGGCGCTTTTGCCGCGAAAGTAAAAGCTGTTAAGCCCCCGGAACCTTACAAAGGCTTCGGAATAAGATATACTAATGCCGTTCAGTCCGCTGACGGAAAAAATGTCGTTTATGTGGACGAACACATAATCAGAAAAGCCGGTAAAGCGGCCGCAGGAGCAGGAAAGAAATAATTAACCGTGAAGTTTAGAAGTTTGGAAGTTGAGAAGCTTGGCAAAACAGAAGCTGAACTTCCAGGCCCTCTAAGCTCTCCAAGCTTCAATAATAGAGGATTTAGATGAAAGGTTCAAACAAAAGATTCGATTATCGTGTAAAAAGAGTAAGAAGCAAAATCGAAGGCACGCAGGACAGGCCGCGTTTAAGCGTACACCGCGGGCATAAGCATATTTACGCGCAGATCATAGACGACAGCAAGGGGACGACTCTTGTTTCGGCATCGACTCTTTCGCCGGAGCTTAAAGGCAAACTTAAAGTTACCGATACCGTTTCGGCGGCAAAATCGGTAGGCGATTTGATTGCTAAAAAAGCGTCGGAAAAAGGCGTAAAAAAGGTAGTGTTCGACCGCAGAGGCTACGAATATACCGGCAAAGTAAAAGCATTGGCCGACGCAGCCAGAGAAAGCGGTTTAGAGTTCTAAAAAAAGAGTGAAGTTCGCAGAGCGCAGATGCGGCAAAATCCGTGTCTGTCATTCCCGAAAGTTGCAGCCGGGAATTCAATGTTACTGAAATTGCGGCAAAGCCGCGCAATAATTATAAAATCGTGATTTGTAATTGTAGTCTAGGGAGGACAAGTTGGCAGAACAATCAGGAAGACATCAACAAAATGATAGCGGTTTAAAAGAGACTGTCGTTGCCGTTAACAGAGTGGCGAAAGTCGTTAAAGGCGGAAAAAGATTTTCTTTTAACGCTTTGGTAGTGGTCGGAGACGGAGCCGGAAAAGTCGGCTGCGGACTCGGAAAGGCAAACGAAGTTCAGGCTGCCATACAGAAAGGCAGCACGCACGCCGCAAAACACATGGTGCCGGTACAGCTTAAAGGAAACACCATACCTCATGAGATTACCGGAATTTCGGGCTCGGGAAAAGTTTTGCTTAAACCCGCGGCGCCGGGAACCGGAGTTATAGCGGGCGGAGCGGTAAGAGCCGTTTTGGAAGCCGTAGGAATAAAAGACATTCTTACGAAATCCATGCGTTCTTCGAATCCTTTTAACGTCGTTTACGCGACGATAGAAGCGCTTAAGGAACTTCGCACGAAAGAAGACGTTGCCAAAATCAGAAATAAAGAGGTCGCGGAAATATGATAGGTTTGAATAACTTAAAGCCCGCAGAAGGCTCAAAACATAGAAAGAAAATCGTAGGCCGCGGACTCGGTTCGGGGCACGGCCGCACGGCTACGCGCGGTTCCAAAGGCCAGAAGTCGCGTTCCGGCGACGGAACCAAAAAGACGGGGTTTGAGGGCGGTCAGATGCCTATGATGAGAAGAATCCCGAAAAGAGGATTCAATAATCAGTTCCGCAAAGAATATGCTATTGTAAATGTTGAAAGTTTGAATAAATTTGAAGCGGGCGTAGAAATTACTCCCGAAAAATTGAAAGAAGCCGGACTTGTTTCGCAGTCGAACCTTGTAAAGATTTTGGGCGTGGGCGATTTGAAAAAATCCCTTACGGTCAAAGCAGCGGCTTTTTCAAAGTCTGCCGCCGATAAAATAAAAGCCGCAGGCGGAAAAGCGGAAATAGTAAAATAAGAAGTTCAGAAGATTGGAAGTTTAGAAGCGAGTCTTGCGGCAGCAGAGCTTCTCTAAACTTTTAAGCTTCCAAGTTCTCTAAACTTCCATAAATAAAATAACGGGAAAGAAAAATGCTAAAGACTTTTACAGACATATTCAGAGTGCCTGAGCTTCAGAAAAGGGTTCTTTTTACGCTTGCCATAATAATAGCTTACAGAATAGGAGCCGCGGTTCCTATTCCGGGTATTAATGCCGAAGCGGTTAAATCTTTGTTTGAAGCCCAAAGCAACGGTTTGTTGGGTTTTTTAGATATGTTTTCTGGCGGCGCTCTCAACAGGATGTCGGTTTTTTCTATGGGTATCATGCCGTATATCAACGCATCCATTATCATGAGTTTAATGCAGGGGGCGCATGTCATCCCTTATTTGGACAGGCTTGCCAAAGAAGGCGAACAGGGAAGAAAAAAGCTTACCCAGATCACAAGGTACGGGACTTTGATCCTCGGTACGATACAGTCTTTCGGTTTGACTATGGCTATAAGCAGAATGCCTACTCCTTCCGGAATGCCTATAGTAGTAGATCCGTCGATTTCGTGGATCGTTATGACAGTTATGACGCTTGTTACGGGAACCGTTCTTATAATGTGGCTCGGAGAACAGGTGAGCGAAAGAGGCATCGGAAACGGTATTTCTTTGATAATCTTTGCCGGTATAGTAGAAAGACTGCCTCATGCTGTCTTGAGCGTTATAAAGCTTATACAGATGGACGAACTTTCTCTTATCTATGCTTTGTTTATTACCGCGATTGTAATAGCGGTTCTTATTTTAGTCGTTTGGGTTGAAACCGCCCAGAGAAGAATTCCGATACATTATGCAAAAAGAATGGTAGGCAGGAAAATGTACGGCGGGCAGACTTCTTTCCTTCCGATAAAAGTCGATCAGTCGGGCGTTATAGCCGTTATCTTTTCGATATCCATACTTTCCGCGCCGCTGACCATAGCACAGTTTGCGCCGGAATGGACTGTTTTCGGGATTCCGGTTTCAAAACATATACTCACATGGTTTAACCAAGGTTCGTGGATATACGATTTGGCGTACGCGGCTCTCGTAATTTTCTTCTGTTATTTTTATAATTCGATATCTTTTAATCCTAAAGATTTGGCTGAAAATATGAAAAAATCGGGCGGCTTTGTGCCGGGAATAAGGCCGGGAGAGCCTACCGCCCAATACATACAGAAAGTTTTGGAAAGGATTACTCTTACCGGAGCTTTGTTTGTCGCGGCGATAGCGGTGCTGCCTGATGTTGCAAGAGCAAGGCTCAGCGTGCCGTTCTTTTTCGGCGGAACGTCTCTGCTTATCGTAGTCGGCGTATCACTTGACACCATAGGACAGATAGAGTCGCACCTTATTATGCGCCATTATGAAGGATTTATGAAAGAAGGCCGCATAAAAGGAAGATGGTTTAACGTAAGATAAGATTTGCCGTCATATTGTAAAGTTGCAAATTTTTTGATAAACTGACGCTTCGAATTGCGTATAAGAATGAATGTAAAACGCGCGCGTGTTGATTCGTGATATACCTCAATACGTTCCGCGTTTATTGTCTTTAATATAAATTTTCAGGGGTTTTTTATGAACTATATATTGTTCGGGCCTCCCGGAGCGGGAAAAGGCACTCAGGCGAAAAGAATCGTAGAGAAATACGGGATCGTTCATTTATCTACGGGAGATATGTTCAGGGAAGCAAAAAAAAGCGACGAAAAAATAAGCGCTTTGATGGCTTCCGGGCAGCTTATACCGGATGAAACGGTCGTTGAAATGGTACAAAAGCGCCTCCAAAAAGACGATGTAAAAAAAGGTTTTCTTTTGGACGGGTTCCCGAGAACGCTGAATCAGGCGGCTGCTCTTGACGAAATGCTTAAAAAAGAAAATATAAAAATAGACGCGGTTTTCTCGATACAAATAGACAACGAAGAAGCCGTAAGAAGAATTTCCGGAAGAAGGGTCTGCGCCTGCGGTGAAAGTTATCATCTGCATTTTTTGCCTCCGGCGAAAGAAAATACATGCAATGCCTGCGGCGGAACGCTTATCCAGCGCGAAGACGATAAAGAAAATGTCGTAAGAGACAGGCTGGATGTTTATGAAAAACAGACGAAACCTTTGATAGACTATTACAAAAAAGCCGGAATACTGGCAGAAATAGACGGGCAGCAAAATGAAAAAGAAGTGTTCAGGCAAATAGAAACGATGATAAAGGCAGAAGTTTAGAAGTTTGGCAGCTCGGAAGCTTGGCAGCTCGACAAATACAAAGGCTGTTGCCGGACTTCCGAACCTCTGATCTTTGCGGGCTTCTGAATCCGAAGGATTCAAATTGTTTTTTAAAAAAAGAAGCATTGAATTAAAAACGCGCCAAGAAATAGAAAAAATGAAGACTGCGGGACGGGCCGTAGGCGAGATTTTGGAAAAGCTCACCGATATTATAAAGCCCGGAGTAACTACTAAAGACATAGACGTTTTTACGGAAAAATATATACGTTCATTGAAAATGTTGCCGGCGTTTCTCGGGGTTAAAGGGATGAGTTATCCTTTTCCCGCATGCGCCTGCGTGTCGGTAAACGACGAGGTTGTGCACGGGATTCCGAATGCTTCCCGCGTGCTTAAATCCGGCGACATAGTTTCTGTTGATATAGGAGTAATTTACGAAGGTTATTACGGCGACGCGGCAAAAACCTACGCAGTCGGCAGTATCTCCGACACCGCCTCGAAACTTCTCAAAATTACGGAAGAATCATTACAGAAAGGCATAGAGCAGGCGTTGCCCGGAAAAAGGCTCGGCGATATTTCCTTTGCGGTCCAGCAGACCGTGGAGAACGCGGGTTTTTCCGTGGTAAGGGACTTTGTGGGACACGGAATAGGAAGGGCTTTGCATGAAGAGCCGCCGATTCCGAATTTCGGCAAAGCGGGTACGGGAGTCAGGCTTGTTCCCGGAATGGTTTTGGCGATAGAACCCATGGTAAACGCGGGCGGTTATGAAGTCGCCATGTTGGAAGACGATTGGACTGTTGCGACAAAAGATTTCAGTCTGAGCGCCCATTTCGAACATACGGTGGCTATAACCGAAGACGGAAATGAAATTTTAACGAAGGTAAAAAATGGCTAAAGAAGAAAAAATACAGGTTGAAGGTAAAATTCTGGAATCTTTGCCCAATGCGATGTTTAAAGTTGAAATAGAGGGCGGGCATGTGATTCTTGCCCATATATGCGGTAAAATGAGAATGCACTATATCAAAATTCTGCCCGGAGATAAAGTAAAACTGGAATTGTCTCCTTATGACTTGACAAGAGGCAGGATAACGTACAGAGAGAAATAATTTAAGCAGTAAGAATATTAGGAGTATACAGATGAAAGTCAGAGCGTCGGTAAAACCAATTTGTCAGAAATGCAAAGTAGTGAAACGCAAAGGCGTAGTAAGAGTTACGTGCTCGGATCCGAGACACAAACAGAGACAGGGCTGAAATTGCGGAGTTAAGAGTTGAGAGTGAAGAGTGAAAATAAAATCGGTTTAAGTGCGTAAGTAAAAAATCGGAGGAAAAAGAATGGCTCGCGTTGCAGGAGTAGATTTACCAAAAAGCAAAAGGCTTGATATAGCGTTGAGATATATTTACGGAATCGGACCCGCGATATCAAACGAAATTATTGCGGAGCTCGAATTAGACCCCGCAAAAAGAGTTAAAGATTTAACGGAAGCGGAAGTCAATAAAATAAACAATCTTATAACAAAAAACCTTAAAGTCGAAGGCGACTTGAGAAGAGAAGTTCAGGCGAACATAAAAAGGCTTATAGAAATAGGAAGCTACAGAGGTTCGCGTCACAGAAGAAATCTTCCTACCAGAGGACAAAGGTCAAAAACAAATGCCCGCACAAGGCGCGGCAAGAGAAAAACCGTAGGCGCGGGTAAAGCTCCGGCTCCGGGAAAGAAAGGCTAAAAAGGCAAAGCGAAGAGTTGAGGAGTGAAAATAAAAATAAATGAAAGTTGTATCTCTGCTCTTCAATCCTAAAGTAATTGCAGATTGTCAAACAAAAAAGTTGATATAAAAAAGTATGGAGGAAGTATGGCGGAAGAGAAGAAGTCTGGCGGCGCGGGAGCGTCGAAAAAGAAAAAATATACCGGCGGAGTGGCCAGAGCTTATATATTATCGACGTTTAACAATACGATAGTAAACGTTACCGACGAAAGAGGAAACACTTTGGCTTGGGCGTCCGCGGGCGGTTCGGGTTTTAAGGGCACAAAAAAGGGAACGCCTTTTGCGGCTCAGATGACTGCCGCCGCCGTAGGCAAAAAAGCGTCCGATATGGGCGTTAAGCAGGTTGCGGTTTTTGTAAACGGCCCCGGGCCGGGAAGAGAAACGGCAATAAGAGGTTTGCAGAGTTCGGGACTCGGAATTACGGCTATAAAAGACATTACGCCTGTTCCTCATGACGGGTGCCGCCCTCCGAAACCGAGAAGAGTTTAAACGGCAAAGTGAAAAGTTAAGAGTGAAAAGTGAAGATAAAAGCAAACTGAAGCCGTATTTTAACTCTCCGCTCTTCAATCTTCACTTTTAGTTTGGATTAAAACAGGCAATAAAGTATCACAACAACACGGCTGCTGTTATGATATTTTTGAATAAGACTAAAGAAAGCAGAGGAGTTTAATAGATGTCACGTTATTTAGGGTCAGTATGTAAGTTGTGCCGTCGTGAAAAAGAAAAACTTTTCCTTAAGGGCGAAAGATGCACGACCAATTGCACTCTTGACAGAAAAAGAGGCAAAAACGGTCCCGGACAGCACGGTATGGCTAAAGGAAAAATGTCCGATTACGCGAAGCATTTGCGCGAAAAGCAGAAAGCAAGAAGAGTTTACGGTTTAACGGAAGAGCAGTTCAGCCATTATTATACGGTGGCCGAAAAGATGAAAGGCTCTACCGGCGATAACCTGCTTAAGCTTCTTGAACTCAGGCTCGACAACGTAGTTTACCGCCTGGGGCTTGCTTCTTCGAAAAAACAGGCAAGACAGGTCGTAAATCACGGGAATATTTTGGTCAACGATAAAAAAATCGACGTTCCGCGCTATCAGGTAAAAGCGGGCGACGTTATTACGGTTCCCGAAAAATACAAAGAAAACAGCGTCATAAAAAAACTTGTCGAAAAAACGGCCTCGAACGTTCCCGCATGGCTCAGTTTTGACAAAGCCAAAGTCGCGGGCACGGTAGTAAGCGAGCCGCTTCCGGGCGAAACGTCTCACCCGATAGACAGTCAGCTCATAGTAGAATATTATTCAAAATAAACTAACAGCCGGAGGTTTTTAAAACCAAAGGTTTGTTGAGTGAGGTTATATAGAATGAAAAATCCGGATTTAGAAAAATTACGCAGACTTACGTTAGACGAAAAGACGGCGACAGATTTTTACGGCCGTTTTACAGCCGAACCTTTTGAACGCGGATACGGACATACGATAGGAAATTCTCTCCGCAGGATACTTTTGTCAAGCCTTCAGGGCGCGGCGATAACTTCGGTTAAAATAACCGGAGCTCTCCATGAATTTGCCGTATTGAAAGGCGTTAAAGAAGACGTCGCGCAGATAGTTTTAAACCTTAAAAAAGTAAGGGTAAAACTGCATACCGACTCTTCCGAAAAACTTTTCCTTAAAGTTAAAAAAGCGGGCAAAGTTACTGCCGCGAACATTGAAAAGAACGCAAACGTCGAGATATTGAATCCCGAACAGGAAATCGCAAATATCGACAACGGCACGGTTCTTGAAATGGAACTTGAAGTGTCTTCCGGCAAAGGATACGTGCTTGCCGAAGAATTCAAATCCAACAAATACGCCGTCGGAACGATAGTTTTGGATTCTTTGTTTTCTCCTATAACGAAAGTCAATTACGAAGTCGAAAATACGCGCGTAGAGCAGACTTTGAACTACGACAGGCTCGTTATGGAAATATGGACAGACGGTTCGGTAACTCCTAAAGACGCTTTAGTGGAAGCCGCGAAAATTTTAAGAAACAGCCTTACGATATTTACGGGCGTTATAGAAGACGAAGGAGCGGTTGCGGAAGAGCCCGTAAAAGAGGAAGAAAAAGGCTCGGATTTGCTTGAGCAGTCTTTAAGCATAATGGATCTTTCTACGAGATCGTCAAACAGTTTAAAGAATGCCGGCATAGAGACGATCGGGGACCTCGTTCAGATTACGGAAGAAGAGATGATGAATTTCGATAATTTCGGAAAGCGTTCTCTTGAAGAAATAAAAGAGAAACTTGCCGAAATCGGATTGTCGCTCGGAATGAAGGGAGCAAAAAAATGATAAAAAACCATAACGGAAGCAAACTCGGAGTTACGAGTTCGCATAAAAAAGCCATGCTCAGAAGCCTGGCTGCCGAGTTGTTTCTCCATGAAAAAATAACCACTACTTTGCCTAAGGCGAAAGAACTTATCAGCTACGCCGAAAAACTTGTCACAAAAGCGAAAAAAGCGGATTTAAGCGCGATAAGGGCTGTTCACGGCGAAATAAACAATAAAGAAGTCGTAAAGAAAATGTTTGACGTTTTGGCGCCCAGATACAAAGAGAGAAAAGGCGGCTACGCGCAGATTTTGAAAATCGGCCCGAGACGCGGCGACAGCGCGGAAATGGCAATTGTAAAATTAGTCATATAAAACCGGAAGTTAGGAAGATAAGATGATAGGAAGATAAGCAAAAACAAAGGCATTGCCTAACTTCTTACCTTCTTAACCTCTTATCATCTGAATTTTGGAGTTAAACGTGTTTAACTATCTTTTCAGCTTATTTTCAAACGATATGGGAATAGATTTGGGAACTGCCTCTGTTTTGGTTTACATTAAGGGGCAGGGCATTGTTTTGAGGGAACCGTCCGTCGTGGCTATGGACAGAAATACGAAAAATGTCCTCGCGATCGGCGTTGAAGCCAAAAGAATGCTCGGTAAAACTCCCGCCAATATTGTAGCGGTACGCCCTTTAAGAAACGGAGTTATCGCGGATTTTGACGCCACCGAAAGGATGATAAGGCATTTCATAAAAAAAGTTCATAACCGCAGAGCTCTTCTTCATCCCAGAGTCGTTATCGGAGTTCCTTCGGGAATAACCGAAGTTGAAAGGAGAGCGGTAAGAGAATCCGCCGAACAAGCCGGCGCGAGGGAAGTTTTTCTGATAGACGAGCCTATGGCCGCGGCTATCGGAGCGGGGATTCCGATACAGGAGCCCGTAGGAAGCATGATAGTAGATATCGGCGGCGGAACCACTGAAGTGGCCGTCATATCGCTCGGCGGTATGGTGGTCGCGAAATCTTTGGACGTAGCCGGCGATAAAATGGACGAAGCGGTAGTCCAGTATTTCAGAAAAAAATATAACCTTTCCATAGGCGAAAGCACGGCCGAAGAAGTAAAAATGAAAATCGGTTCCGTTTTCCCTTTGCCGAAAGAAGTGGAAATGGACGTGAAAGGCAGAGATTTGCTCACAGGCCTTCCAAAAACCATTAAAATCACTTCCGAAGAAATACGCATAGCTTTGGCCGAACCGATAAAACAGATAGTTCAGGTAGTGAAAGATATTCTCGAAGAAACGCCCGCCGAACTTTCCGCGGATCTTGTCGACCGCGGAATTATTTTAAGCGGGGGCGGTTCTCTTGTCGGAGGCCTTCCGGAACTTCTTTCGAACGAAACGGAACTTCCCGTGAACCTGGCGGACGATCCCGTCACATGCGTTGCAAGAGGTACCGGAATGTATTTGGAAGAACTGGATAATCTCAAAGGTATGAGAAAGTCGGAATTTTAACACCGGACAAATTTACATAAGCATGCGCGGCTTTCTAAAAAGCCGCGCATTTTTTATTGCATATGAAAGTCGCCGGCCGCGCCGGCGATTACGTTTTAAAATACCGGGATATACCAAAATCCCTCAAAATTTGGTTAAATTACTGTAAATATGAGTTTTTCGGAGGATTTATGTTTGGACTTGGGTTTCAGGAATTAATACTGATTTTGCTTTTGGCTTTGGTTCTTTTCGGCGCAAGAAGGCTGCCCGAAATAGCAAGGTCGCTGGGAAGATCGATAAATGAATTTAAAGACGGAATGAACGACAAGACAAAAAAAACCGAAGAAAAAGAAGAAAATAAAACCGATTCATCCGATACAAATACCGCAAAATGAAAATGAGCATTGCCGGTCATCTTGAAGAATTGAGGTGGCTGCTTATACGGTGCGCGGCGTATATTGCCGCGGCTTCCGTTATAGCTTTGTTTTTTACCGATGAAATACTTTATATTTTAAAACTTCCTTCGCAGGGATTGATAGAAGATTTTATGATATTAAAGCCTGCGGAAGCCGTAACGATTTATATTAAGACCGCGTTTTTCGCAGGTCTTACGGCCGCGTTCTTTCCCGTTTTGTGGGAATTTTTTAATTTTGTAAAGCCGGCGATTGACCAAAGCCGCGGCAGTTCCGTACTTAAGCGGGTTTTAACGTCATTTTTACTGTTTGCCTGCGGAATTGCGTTTGTTTATTTTGCGGTTTTGACTCCGGCGATATCGTTTTTAATGAGACTTTCGCAAGGGCTTACGCAGTCTCACGTTCAGCTGACTTTATCGTCGTACGTGTCTTTTACGTGCGCTTTGCTTTTTTGCGGCGGAATGATATTTCAGATTCCTCTGCTTGCTTTTATGCTTACGAAAATCGGCGCCGTAACGCCGTCTTTTTTATCGTCCAAACGCAGGGAAGCGTATTTTTCGATGTGCGTTTTTGCCGCAATAATTACGCCTACCACGGATGTTTTCAGCCTTTCCCTTTTTATGGTTCCCATGGCGGTTCTTTATGAAACGGGAATAGTTTTTTCCAAAATGGTTTACAAAAACAAACTTTTGCCCGGAGGAGAAGTTTATGAACAGACCTGAAACGAATCTCGAAGCGAAAGTTCGGCATGCAATTTCAAAGGCAAAAGAAATTTTGTCTCTTGATATTACCAGAAAAAGCTTTTTAAAAGCGCTTGCCGCGGGCGGAGCTTTTTTGGCGTTTTCGTCAAACAGGGCAAAAAAGGCTTTTGCGCAAAGCACAAAGCCTATGGCTCCCAGAGTAAAAAGGAGCGTAATTACAAACTGCGATTTAGCCGCGGTCACGGGCGAAGATATTGAAAAGATAACCAGAAAAAGCGTAGAGCTTCTGGGCGGTATGGGGAAGTTCGTAAAGTCCGGCGACATCGTGGTCGTGAAACCGAATATGAGCTGGAACAGAACTCCGGAATACGCGGCTACCGTAAACCCCGCGGTTGCGGCAACGGTAGTAAAAATGTGTTTTGAAAGCGGAGCCAAAACCGTGAAAGTTTTTGACAATACCTGCAACGATAAAAAGCTCTGCTATGAAAATTCCGGCGTTATGAAGGCAGCAAAAGGCGCGGGCGCGACCGTGCTTTATATGGACGACTGGAAATTCGCTCCGGCGAAAATGGCTAAACCCGGAGCTTTGATGAACGAATGGCCTGTTTACAAAGACGCCGTAGAATGCGACGCCTTTATAAATGTGCCCATAGCAAAAACGCACGGACTCGGTACTTTAACGCTGTCCATTAAAAATCTTATGGGCGTTTGCGGCGGCTCCAGATCGCAAATGCATTGGGAACTGGAAAAGAAACTTGCCGAAGTTTACGATTTCGTAAAACCCGATTTAAACATTATAGACGCTTACAATATTTTAACGGCAAACGGACCGCGCGGCGGAAATCTTTCGGACGTAGTTAAAAAAGCTACCGTTATTGCTTCCGCGGATCCCGTGCTTGCGGATTGTTACGCGGCCAAAACTTTGTTTAACGTTGACGGAATGAAAATTCCGCATATAAAATTTGCCGCGGGATACAGCATAGGGAAAGGCGACATAGCAAAAGCAAACATAAAAACGGAAAAAATATAAAGATAATTACGGCAAGTTCCGTAAAATTAGGATTGAAATGTCCGGCAAATTAAAAATCGCAAGAATCATAACCCAGACAGCGGCTTTTCTGTTTATAGCCGTTGCGTTTTTTCTTTTAAGCTACCCTTCGAAATTCGTAAACACAAGAGACTTCTTTTTAAGTTCTCCGGCTCTTGTTGCGCTTGCGGCTATATCGGCGCAATATGCCATACCTTTATTTCTTACGGTTTTAATTTTTGCCGCCGCGGCTTTACTGTTTGGAAGAGTTTTTTGCGGCTGGGTTTGCCCTTACGGCGCGGTCATGGATTTCTTCGCTTTTATTGCAGGCCCTTTTAAAAAATGGAACGAAAGCGCCCCGTCAAAAGCTCTTATGAGCAAATACGTTTTGCTTTTGTTCTTTTTAATTCTTGCGGTTTTGGGTTTTCAATTCGTATGGTTTTTTGAGCCGCTGACCGTTTTTGGCAGATTTTTTAATTTAGCTTTGTATCCTTTTATAAATCTTGCCGTTGATAAAGGCTTTCAGTACGCGATTATGAATTACGGTTTCGGCGAAGGCGCATACTATTTTTTGCGCGGCAACGTTTTTGACGCGCGGCAGATTTCATTTGCTTATTCTTTTTCGTTTTTTGCTCTTTTTATAATACCCGTTTTGCTTGTGCTTTATAAAAGGCGTTTTTGGTGCAGGTATATTTGCCCGCTCGGCGCGTCTTTAGGGATTTTATCGGCAAATCCGGTTTTTAAACTGAATTTGCCGGAATGCAAACTGCATTGCGGAAAATGCGAAAATATGTGCCGCGCAAATGCCATAAAACGCGAAGGGACCTATATACCGGGCGAATGCGTTATGTGTATGGAGTGTACGGCCCTGGAGTGCAGACAGCCTGAAGGTCAGTCAGGAGTCAGGAATGAGAAGTTAGGAGTTAACGGCAAAGGCATTACAAGAAAACAATTTTTGTTTTGGGGAAGCGGGATTTTTGCGGCTTTGTATATGGCGGGAAGAAAAGTTTACGCGTCCGGACATTATAAACTTTCGCAGGTTATCCGCCCTCCGGGAGCGATTGCCGAAAGAGAATTTAAACAGGCTTGCGTCAGATGCGGAAACTGTATGAAAGTCTGCGTTACAAACGGGCTTCAGCCCGCGATGACGGAAAGCGGGATAGACGGAATATGGACTCCGAAAATGGATAATTATATAGGTTATTGCGAATATAACTGTAATGCCTGCGGGCTGGTTTGCCCTACTCAGGCTATAGAATCGCTTTCTATGGAAGAAAAAATGAAGCGTTCTATCGGCAGAGCCGAAATAATAAAAGACGTATGTCTGCCGTGGAAAGACGGTACAAGCTGCCTTGTATGCGAAGAGCATTGTCCGGTGCCGGATAAAGCTATAAAATTTGTGCCGGAAACAATCAACGGCAAAAGCGTTGAAGTTCCGGTCATAAATCTCGATATATGCGTGGGCTGCGGCGTTTGCCAAAACAAATGCCCTGTCGAAGGCAAAAATAGGGGCGTAACGGTTCATCCGTTATGATTATGGGCTGTTATTCCCGAAATTCGCAGGAGTTTTTGCAAAACTCCGTTTTTGGCGGTACGGGAATCTGCGTTAAATAAAAAATGGATCTCCGGCCGGGACGCCCGGGGATGACAGAAGCGCTGAATTAAAATGTTTTTAGGAGAAAAACAAAATGTTTCCAAAAGGGTTTAGAGTCGGCGGGGTGCGCAGCGGGATACATAAAAAAGAAGGGAAAAAAGATCTGGCTTTGTTTGTTTCGGACGTTCCGGCAAATGCCGCCGGGATGTTTACGAAAAGCGTCGTAAAAGCCGCTCCGGTTTTAGTCGATATCGAAAGGATGAAAAACGGCGGCAAAATTTCGGCAATTATAGCAAACTCGGGCTGCGCTAACGCGTGTACCGGAGCAAAAGGCATAAAAGACGCAAAAACAATGTGCGTCGAAACGGAAAAAGCTTTTAATTTAAAGGCGGGATCCGCCCTTTGCGCTTCTACGGGAGTTATAGGGCAATACATAAATATGCCTAAGTTTGCAAACGGCATTGAACTTTTAAAAAGCGCCGTCGGCATTTCATCTAAAAATGAAAACGACGCGGTTTCCGCAATAATGACTACTGATACGTTCTTAAAGAAAACCTCGAAGAGGTTCAAAGTCAAAAACGGCGAAATTACCGTATGGGGCTGCGTTAAAGGCGCGGGGATGATTCATCCGGATATGCGCGGCTTACACGCCACGATGCTTTCTTTTATTTTGACGGACGCGCAAATCGAAAATAAAACTTTGCAGAAAATTTTGGAAAACGCGGCGGACGATTCTTTTCACTGCGTAAGCGTTGACGGCGACACTTCTACAAACGACACGGTAATAGTTTTGGCAAACGGGCAAAGCAAAACAGGCGGGCTTTCTCCTGCGGACACGAAAAAGTTTGCCGAAGCTTTGAATGAAGTAACATTGTCGCTTGCGAAAATGATCGCCAAAGACGGTGAAGGCGCGACAAAGTTTGTAGAAATCGAAATTAAAAACGCGAAAACCAAAGAAGACGCGAGAAAAATCGGCGCAACAATAGCTACGTCTCCTTTATTTAAGACAGCGCTTTTCGGCGCGGACGCCAACTGGGGCAGAGCGCTTGCCGCGGCAGGCAGGGCCGGCGTAAATTTCAACCCCGAAAAAGTCGATATTTATATGGGCGGAATATGTGTATTTAAAAACGGCACGGCTTTAAATTTTTCGGAAAAATCCGCGAAAAAAGCGCTCTTAAAAAAAGAGGTTAAAGCGGTGCTGGATTTAAAAAACGGCAAAGCCTCTTTAAAATATTACACATGCGATTTTTCGTACGATTATGTTAAGATAAACGGAGATTACAGAAGTTAAGTATTGTGACTGTTTGTATATTTTACAATGACGGTTTGCTGCCGATCAGCATATTGTTTAATTCTTTGTTTCTCTTTTTCTGATAAAATTTTATTTTCAAACCTTCTATCCTATGATTGATATCTTTGTCGGAAAAATTTATTGCTATTTCTTTTACATCCCCGCCTAAAAGGTATGCGGGGCTTACATCAAGAGGAACCAGGGAAGTTTCTTTGTTCCTTGAGGCGCTTAAAATAAAACTGTTGTTTACACGTACGGAATAGTCGGCATTAAACTTGCCGTCGATTAAGATAAAATCCAAAATTTTTGCAGATAAAGGCTTATCAAAAACTATGATGAGTTTGTTGCCGTCATGCGTAATTTGAGAGGCGGGGTAAAGTTCATCAAGCCTGTTTTTAAGTGTGTTAAACGACATCCCCCATGAGTCAGGCATGTAGCGTAAATTTTTGGTTCCTAAAACGGTATCCAACATTTCAATATCGGTTTTTGAAAGGAAAGCATTGCCGTTTTTTACAAGAAAAACTTGTTCATTATGCCCGAAAAGATTATATTTCCCGCTTAAAATAAGAGTCCTGTAAATTGCATTTGTTTTTACCGAAGGGCGAAAGTGGTCAAAAAGGAAGTATTTTGAATGTATTAACACGTAATCGGGTAAATTTGTAAATATTTTTTTTGCATACTGAAAATCCGTTTCCGGATCTATTATATTATTGAAAGTCCAGAACGGAAACGGCGGTTTTTTATTAAAATGGTAATAAAATATCGTATTGTTGGTGAAATCGAAAAAAGATTTATCATCAAATCCGGTATCATATAAAAACTCGCGTATCGACAATATTTCTTTAAAATCGGATTCTATAAATCTTGAATACCCCTGCCTGAACACGTCGTTTTCCTCAAGCGTCCGGTTTTTTACGAAAAACCTGTTTTTTAACGCGTTCACATTGAAGCTAAAAGTCGGTTCTTGTAAATAATTATGGATGTAATCGGCTTCTTTGTATTTGAATTTGAATGCTGTCTGAAAAAAAAGAAGCAGAAGTATAAATAAGATATAAAAGTTTAAAAGTTTTTTATATTGCTCTCTGTTGAAATACAAAAAGGCTGGAAATAAAAGATATACGAAACACATTGCAAGTTTATGAGCTCTGAGCATATCTTCAAAATCAAATCTTACAAGAGCGTAATTTATCGAGATAATTAAAAAAATCAGCATGGCGGAAAGGAAAAATGCAGCCTGCATTTTTTTTCTTTTCAACTCTTTGAAAAAGAGCAGGATAAAAACAGGAAACAAAAAATATACGGGAGATTTATAAGCAAGATTAAAAATAAAGTGAATTTTTGAATATATCGGGCTCCCGAAATCTCTATATCCGGGCTGTCCGAAAGCAACGATGTTGTATTTTGCAAAAGTAAAAAGAACTTCAAAACTATGTATAAAGTACTCCCTGAAAATTATAAAAAATATCGCTGCAACAGCCGTTATCAGTCCTATTGATAAACAAAAATTTCTATAATTTGAACCTTTATAATAGACATAAAGACCGTAAATACAAAGAGGAAACAGCGATAACGCAAAGGGTACTCCGGCCGTAGGCTCAAGGCAATAAAGCGATACGGAAAACAAACAGTAAAAAGACAGCCACTTCGGATAACTTTTGAAAACGGAATCGTCTTTAAAGAGAATTATCATTGCGATATACGGCAAAGCCGTGATAAAACGTAAAGGCAGCAGTATTATTAACGACATAGCAAAAGGAAAAATAATTAAAATTGCCGAAGAGGCTGTTATAAGACACAGGTTATAAAATAAAATATTTCCTATAATTGCGCCTGAAGTATGGTTGTCGCCCAGCAGATTTCCGATAAAGCCGGGGATTATATCTTTATAATTATGAATTGGATAAAAAGTTTCGTATATCCGCGACCCCGGGTCGCTTGCCAGCCACCAGCCCAATAATTTCTCGCCGAAATGCAGGTGATCCGCCGGTATTGTCGAATAGTCGTATTCTGCGGCAGAGAAAAAATACACTATAAAAATTCCGGCAAATATAAGCGCCGTTTTTCCCGGCAGAGTAAGCCGGCCGCTTTTGTAAAGAATGAAATCCGAAAATTTGTTTGTTACGCGTTCTATGAAGTTTCCTTCTGGCAGCGGAGAAAGAGGAAGTTTTTGAATGTATCCGCGTATGCAAAAATATATGATGAAGAAAATTCCGGTATAGATAAACGGTATGAGCAAATCATGGATTTTATTTGTGTTAAACCATATTGTATAACCTGAAATGAAGTCCGGAAGATTGCTGTAACCGTCGATGATTTTCGTAAGAAAAAGATATGCGAAAGCCGTCAGTAAAAGCGACAATAGCGAAATCGCGGAAAAGAATGTTATTTTGTTTGATACTATATTTCTCATAATTTTTTTCTTGCGATAACGGCGGTTTGCCCTATTCTTACGGGTATCGGATAATTCAGCGTAAATTTGGGGAATAAATTTATCAATTTCAACAATAGTTTGTCCAACGGTGTCGTTCTTGCTTCAAACCAGCATTTCGTATATTGCATTGTGAGATATTTTGTCTGCGGCTTTACCGAGATTATGTCAAAAGAGTGTTTTTTAAGGAGTTCGCATATATTGCGGTTTGAATAAGAAAATAAATGTTCGGAAATAAAATGCGGCCAATGTTTGCCGAGTATTTTGCATGATAAAGACGACGTATCCGGAAAAGCTATAATAATGTAGCCGCCGGCATTCAGCAGTTCGGAGATAAGATCAAGCATTATTCCGGGATTTTGAAGATGTTCGAACAAATCGCTCATAACAATAACGTCAAACTTATTTTCAATCGGATATTTTTGTTTAAAGGTATTATCAAAATAACAGTTGAATATTTTGTCTTTCCCGAATTTTTCCTTAATGATGTCCGCTCCATACAGAGCGGCTTCTATGCCGAAAACGTCAAATCCCCGATATCTTGCGGTTTCCATCATAAGCCCCGTAGCCGCTCCTATGTCAAGAAAGCGTTTGTTTTGAACGTTTTTAAACGGCAGCATATCTAGCAAACGGTTAAAGATTTTCTTCTTCATTTCTGAAAAAAACGCTTCAGAGGGTCCCCAATTTTCATAATATGCGCCGTTATATATGCCGTCAAGATATTTGGCTGACGGCTGAGGATAGATTCTTATAAGACCGCATTTGCGGCATTGCTGATACGTATAGTTGTCTTTTTTAAATAAATTTTTTATATCGCTGCTTGAACAAATCTCACATTTTGCCATTAGGATTTCCTTATCAAAGTGCCCATAACATAACCGTTATTTTCTCCGGCAATAATGCCTTTTAAGGGAAATGCTGCATGGGATGATTTTTTATCGGTTTTCAATACATTTTCTACGGTATCGATAACTTCCGGAGGCGTTATATTGTTTATGCAGACCGACAAATTTCCGCATGGGGGCGTATCAAAAATATGAACGCACGGACTGCAATATGTTTTTTTGTAAATAGCGGCATTTACGCCGTTGTCTATGTGAACGAATTGCGGAATGCTTGCACCGTAAATTGATACTGTTTTAGTTTCTTGGGCGTATCCGAGATTCATAAGTCCGGAATCATTCGTTAAAAAAATGTCGCATAAACGCAGTACTGCCAAAACTTCCTTTAAGGAGAAATAGCCGGCCGCGTTGTAAATCCTACATGTTATTTCCTTGCCTGCCGTAATAAAATCATAAATTGTATTTATATATTCTTTCTCATCCTGCGAACCAAGCAGTAAAATGTTGTATCCTTTCTCTGCAAAATGTAATGCGGTTTTTGCGAAATTTTCAAGTCTCCAGCGTCTCGTGTATGATAAATCCGAAGCATTAACGTTTATACAAAAAAGTTTTGACGCATCATTCGCAAATATTTTGCCGATTTTTTCTCTTGCGGATGCATATATAGTCTCATCAAGGTTGAAAGGTTCAAGGTCAATCGAAGCGGCGGTATCTGTTTTTGCCAAATGGGAAAGCTGCATGTAAGACATGCGTAAAGGCATATTAAAGTTAAAGTACATTAAATGCGTACATAACCATATTTTAAAACCGGTTGATTTTGCCCAGAAAAAACCGAACCTGTTTCTTGCCAGGGAAAATACGGACATCATAGTTCCGTAAGAAGAAAATACTTCAAGATCAAAAAATAAATCAATTCTTTTGCGCTGTAATTTAAAAAGAACCTTTAAACTTGAAATAAATAATTTTACAAAACCGGAATCGTTAATATAGAGAGTTTCGTCTATGTACGGTATTAAAGGAAGGAGTTCCTTGTTATTCACTCTTGTTATAAATATCAGTTTTGCGCTGGGATATTTTCTTTTTAAGGCTTTTAGCATAGGAACAGAGTGCGTAATGCTTCCGATTCCGAAATATTTTGCGACCGCTATATTCTTAACGTTATTGTTGTTTATGCTGTGATCTATCCTTAAAATTTTACCGGAGCAATAAACTATAGGGACAAGGGTAAAACAGAATATTTGCCCAAAAAATCTGTCGATAAATAGTTTTGTTTTTATGTTCATTTGATGTTTTAGATAATACAAAAAAAATAATAAGAAATACAGAATTTTGATATGCAATTGTATATATGATAAAATCAAATAATAATGAAAAAAACGATAAAAATTTCACATAAAAAGAAAAACGCATACAAGCAGGCTGCGGAAATAATCAAAAAAGGCGGGGTTGCGGTGGTGCCTACCGAAACGGTTTACGGTTTTGCCGCGGACGCTTTTAATCCCGAAGCGCGGAAAACCATATACGAAATAAAAGGCAGAAGTTTTAAAAAGCCGCTTGTGATAATGACGGCTGACATTGAAAGCGTGAAAATTTTGGTTGATATTTCTGAAAAAGCCTTGAAAATAGCAAAAAAGTTTTGGCCGGGGCAGCTTACTTTGATATTTCCGACTACCGCGCTCGGTAAAATTTTGTCGGGCGGCAGGGACAATATCGGCGTAAGAATACCTGACAATGCTTTTATGCTGAAACTTTTAAAAGAGACCGGAAAACCGCTGTGGACTACGTCGGTAAATTCGTCCGGCGAAAAAAGCGCGAAGGCATTTGAAGAGACTTTGCGGTTCGAAAATCTCGTTGATGTGATGGTTGACGGAGGAAAATGCGAATTTTCTTTTGAATCAACGGTTATAGATATGGTAAAATTTCCCTATGTCGTTATACGCAAAGGGTGTCTTGATACGAATGAAATATTGGAATGCATATAAAAAAGAAGAGTGGAAGTTGAGAGGTTTGGAAGTTTGAGTAACGGCAAGAAAAGCGAAAAGTCATTGTCTTTATTCAGCTTCCCGGCTTCGCATCATCTTAACTTCTGTTATGGGAGACGGGAATGGAAAACGTAAAGAGAGTTGACGGCGAAATTTATGACGTTCTTACAAAAGAACTTAAAAGGCAGAGAGAAACCATAGAGCTTATAGCGTCCGAAAATATTGCGTCGCAGGCTGTTATGGAAGCCCAGGGGTCATGCCTTACGAATAAATATGCGGAAGGCTATCCGGGAAAAAGATATTACGGCGGATGCGAGTTTGTAGATATTGCCGAAAGCCTTGCCATAGAAAGAGCAAAAAAACTTTTTAACGTTAAATTCGCAAACGTTCAGCCGCATTCCGGAGCGCAGGCTAATTTTGCGGTTCTTTTGGCGCTGGCAAAACCCGGCGACACGATTATGGGTTTGAACTTATCGCACGGCGGCCATTTGACGCACGGCAATCCTTTTAACGTTTCGGGAAAATGGTTTAACGTCGTTTCTTATAACGTTGACGAAAAAACGGGTTATGTGAACTACGAAGAAATGGAAAAGCTCGCAAACGAACATAAGCCTAAAATAATAATAAGCGGCGCAAGCGCGTATTCCAGAATTTGGGATTGGAAAAGAATAGGAGAAATCGCAAAAAGCGCAGGCGCGTATCATATGTGCGATATGGCGCATTACGCGGGGCTTATTGCTGCCGGAGTTTATCCTTCTCCCGTAGAACACGCCGACATTACCACCACCACCACGCACAAAACTTTGCGTGGACCGCGCGGCGGATTGATTCTTACAAACAGCGAAGAACTTGCGAAAAAAATCAATTCCGCGGTTTTTCCCGGAGAACAGGGCGGCCCTTTAATGCACATTATAGCCGCTAAAGCCGTTGCTTTCGGGGAAGCGTTGCTTCCGTCATTTAAAGAATATCAGAAACAGGTTTTGATTAATGCCAAAGTTTTGGCGGAAACTCTTGAAAAAGGCGGTTTAAAAATAGTTTCGGGCGGCACGGATTCGCATGTGTTTTTGGTGGATTTAAGGCCGTTGAACGTCAAAGGAAAAGACGCTCAGGAAATTTTGGAAAAAGCGGGAATCACTTTAAATAAAAACGGTATTCCCTACGATCCTGAAAAACCGACGGTCACTTCGGGAATAAGAATAGGTTCTCCGGCCGTAACCACAAGGGGAATGAAAGAAGCTGAAATGGTAAAAATCGCCGAAGCGGTAGTAAAAGTTTTGAAAAATATAAGCGATGAAAAAGTTATATCCGAAGTCAGATCGGAAATGTCGGATTTGTGCCGGAGTTTTCCGATTTATAACGGTTTAGAGTACTAAACATTAAGGTGTAAAAATGAAAAAAATACTGACTCTTTTATTTGTATTGCTGTTTTCGGGCGTATCTTTTGCGGCAGGCGAAAGATACATAGTGTTTTTTGCGGAAACCGCCGATATTTCGCAAACCGTTATAGACAAAATATTGTCTTCAAAAAGATTTTGCATATCCGTTCCGGTAAATCCGTCGGAAAAACTGCCCGAACATCTTGAAGAGCTCGTTTTCTGGGGTAAGGCCGAGCCGTCTTTGGCTTTTGATCCGGAACCGGTTTTTCCCGTTCTTGCCACCGTTTACAGCGGCGGGACTTCGAAATCCGGAAAAAATGCCGCTTTCGGAGATTACGTTTCGGCAAATCTCGGCAGTTTTGAGGAAAATATAAATAAAGAGCGGTTCGGCATTTTCCTGAAATCCGGGCTGGTTTCTCATAACGTGCTTTATTATTTCTCGGGTTTGCGGCTTGCGTGGATCAACGTAGGCAATGCCGAAGAAAAATTTAACGGCATACGCAATATCGACGGGATAAACGCCTTTTCTTTATACAGGGATTTCCCCAATGACAAAAATAAAGTTATGAAATGGCTCGGAACAAAAACGGAATCCGTGATACCGGTATTATTGACCAAAAGGCAGCTGAATAACTATGAGCTTATGTCTTATCTGGCGGACACTTTCGACAAAAGCAAATTTATAAAACCGGCCGTTCCTCTTTACATCGCCGGCTTGAAAAGCGATTTGATAGCCGCGGACGATTCCGCTTCTTTCGGGCAGGTTTCGGTCAAAAGCGGGATAATGTCAAAACTTTACGCGGCGGCCGCCATGATAAACGATTACAAAGATTCCAAAGATTTCATAGAAGATTTTTATAAGAGCGCGCAAAGCGAACTTGTCTATCTGTGCAGCGCCGATTTGCTGAGAGGCCTGTCGCAGAATAAAATTATGAGCGTAAGAATGTTTGACGCGGCCTACGCCAATATTCCGCGCCTTTTAGGCACGCAGTTTTCCGAAGAGAAAGAAAAAGACCAGGTTCAGCCCGGCGAAAAGGGCGATTTGCTTCCTTCCGCCGAAGAAGTTTCCCGCACCGATGTAAAAGAAATCCCCGGGGGTATAGTCATAACGAGCAGCGGCGTTTTGACGGAAGCCGGCGTTATTTCAAAAGACAATTTTGTGCGGGTCGGCATGGTTTTTGAAGGAGAGGAAGGCGTTTGGAACGATAAAGCGGAATATGTCGATATGTATATAGACATGAACGGTCTTGACGGAGCGGGTTCCACTTCTATGATCCCCGAAACAAAAGGCTTTTTGACTCCCGATTCCGGCTGGGAATACGCGGTAAGAATTTTTCCCGATAAAGCGCTCCTGTACAGGAACACGAATGAAGGCCCGTCTTTAATTACGGAAGTTCCGGTAAGCGGAGGGGCTTTTTCGATCCCTCAAAAATACGTAAGGGGAAATCCGGTAAACTGGGGATTTCAGTTTATAGCGGTATCGGAATCTAAAGAAATAATAGATTTTTTAAACCAGAGCTTGCAGTCCGACGGAAGCATTCTTGCGGTTAAGCCTTTTCAGATTCCTGCAGTGAGAATAAAAAAGTAAGAAAGCTCATTATTGCCTGACATGCATTTTGTCACCCTGCGGCTATCGCGCAGGATGACGCGCGTTTACCATCCGTTTTCGTATTCTTGGATCTGCGCTTTGAATTCTTTTTTATCGTTTGCCGAAAGGGTTGTTACCGGCGGCTGCTTCATGGTAAGATAGTTAAAAAACTTCCCGTTTTTCTTTATTCTGAAATCCAAATGCGGCCCCGTAGAAACGCCCGTAGAACCGACATATCCTATAATTTGCCCCTGCCTTACCCTTGCGCCTCTTCTTATGCCTCTGCCGTATTTTGACAAATGCCCGTAACAGGACGCGTAACCGTTTGAATGTTTTATTTCGACATAATGCCCGAAACCGCCGTTTCTCTGCGATTTTACAACTGTCCCGTCGCCGATCGATGAAATTGGCGTTCCCGACGGAGCGGCATAGTCTATGCCTAAATGCGCTCTTACGTATTTTAATACGGGATGAAATCTTCTTGTCGTAAAATGCGAACTGATCCTTCGAAACTGCAGGGGGGCTTTAAGAAACGCGCTTTTTACGGATTTTCCGTCTTTGTCGAAATATCCGTCTTTTGCCTTGTAGTAAAAAGCGTCGTAAGTTTTTGACGCGGTTTTATATTCGGCGGCTAAAATTTGCGCTTCCGTCCTTACGTTTGTTTTAACCAAAGTGCCGATTCTATAGACAATTTTGAATTCGTCGCCTTTTCTTGTGTCAGTTAAAAAATCCATCTGCCAGGCGAAAATATCGGCAAAATCTACTATTATGGCAGCGGGAACGCCCGCCGCGGACATCGATTCCCAAAGCGACGATTCTATCGTTCCGGACGATTTTATCGTTTGGAACGAAGAAGGAAGAGTTTTTTTGCCCGAAACTATGCTTCCGTCGGGAAATCTTTTCAATGAATAAAAATCCGAGCTTTTGCTGGGGTAATGCCAAAAGTGCGTCCACTCTCCGGCGGTGGAATAAACCACTTCGTAAAAATCTCCGGGGATAACTCTTCCTATATTCATATGTTTTTTAAGTTCCGCAGATATTTCTACCGCGTGTTCTTTGGAAAGTTTTGTTTTCTCAAGCGTTAAAACAAAAACGTCGCCTTCGGATATCGTTACTTTTTCAATGTCGATGTCGTATTCGGCAGGTATCGGGACATATTCCAGCTTTGAAATTTTCCAATATACAAAACCGAAAACCAGCGCGGAAAGCAGAATGGATAAGGCGGCAAAAAAAATGGTTTTTCTCAGGATTTTTTTCATAAATATTGCTTATTTTACAAGATTTTCGGCGTTTTGACAACGTCGGAACATTTATGGTAGAATCATTCGGTATTTTCAATATGTTTTTTGCCGAGTTTGCCGCGTTGGGCGGCATGCAAAGCAACTAATTTTCCGGAGGATTTTTATCATGGCAGAAGTAAAACCGTTTAGCGCAGTAAGATATTCTAAGGAGAACATTTCAAACCTGATATGCCCTCCTTACGACGTTATAAACGACGCGGAAAAAAAGAGGCTTCAAAAACTTTCTCCTTATAACATAGTAAACATTGAACTTTCAGACCCGAAAGGCAAAAAAAACAAGTACGCCAACGCGGCGGACATTTTTAAAACGTGGCTTGCCGGAGGCGTTTTAAAGCAGGATGACAAGCCGGCGTATTATTTCTACGAGCAGGTTTTTAAAGATCAGGGCAAAAAAATGACAAGAAGAGGTTTTTTTGCCGCTTTGAAACTTGTAGACCCGCATTCGGGAAAAGGCGCCGTAAAGCCGCACGAAAAAACTTTGGCAAAACCGAAAGCCGACAGGCTCAGCCTTTTGAAAGCCGTAAAAGCCAATATCAGCCCCATATTCGGTTTGTTTGACGATGAAAAACGCGTTATGGTGGAGCTTTGCAAAAAAGCCGCGAAAAAAGTTCCTTCCGCGTCCGCAAAAGACAAAGAAGGCGTTTTTCACAAGCTTTGGGTTGTGACTGACGAAAAAATATTAAAAACCGTTGAAAAATATTTGGCGGCGAAAAAAATGTTTATCGCGGACGGTCATCACAGATACGAAACCGCCTGGAATTACAGCCAAGAGCAAAAAGCGAAAGATAAAAAATATTCGGCGGATAAAGCGTACAATTACGTTTTGACGTATCTGTGCCCCATGGAAGACCCGGGCATTTCAATTTGGCCTACGCACAGGGTTATCGGCGAACCTAAAGATCTGGAAGCGGACATAGAGAAATATTTTGACGTTCATCCGGCAAAAGATTTTCAGAAACTCTCGAAAAAAGAAATTCAGCCGCTTATGATTTTTAAAGGCGGAAAATCAAGAGTTTTGACCGTAAAAAGCGAAAGCATTCTTAAAAAAGCCATGCCGGACAAAGGCAAAGCGTACAGAAATCTTGCCGTAAGCGCTTTGCACTACGTGCTTATACCGGATATCGAAGCGGCGGAATTCACTTATGTGAAAAACGATAAAGAGGCTTTGGCTTTGGCGCGCAAAACCGGAAAAATCGCGATTATAGTTCCGGCGACTCCGGTGGAATCTTTAAAAGCAATAAGTTTAAACAATGAAATGATGCCGCAAAAATCAACGTATTTTTACCCGAAACTGGCAAGCGGAATCGTTATAAAAAACGTATAGAAGACCGGATGCTTGGAAGTTTAGAAGTTTGGCAAAAGTCCTTAAACTTCTAAGCTCTCCGAACTTCAAGGCATTTATGGCCATATTGATAGACATATTTTTAATCGCAAGCATTTTTATAATCGGGTACCTCGGCTGGTCGGCGGGGCTTACCAGAAGTTTTTTTGCCGTTTTTGCCGGGTTTTTGTCGATATTTGCCGCAAGCAAGTACCCGTATCAGGAAGGCATAAATTTCTGGCTGATTTTTGTAATTACCGTTTTGGCGGTCATGCTTGTGAGCGGATTTGTTTTAAGGCTTGTAAATTTTTTCTATATGAATATAGCCGATAAAACCGGCGGCGCGGTGTTAAGCGCGCTTGTCTGGATTGTCGTTGCCGTTAACGTTTTAGTGCCTACGCTTACGCACGGCACGCACGCGCTGGACGGCTCGGCGCGCAATACTGTATATAAAACCATTTCAAATAAGATGCATAAACACATTTCGATATTTAAAGATTATGTGCCCCCGGCGCTCGAACGCAAAGCGCTGGAAAGGCAGCGTGAGGCAGAAGATAAGAAGATAGGAGGATAAGAAGATAAGAGAAGCCAAAAGCCCTGATTATCTTCTTCGCCTATTACCCTCTTATCATCTTTTGTTAAAATTAAAGGAGAAATAAAATAATGAAAAAATTAAGATTGGGTTTTCCTAAAGGCAGCCTTCAGGATTCGACTGTAGAACTTTTTAAAAGAGCGGGAATAAAAATAAACGTTTCGTCGCGCTCGTATTTTCCTTCAAGCGACGATGACGAGCTTGAAATAATGCTTGTGCGTTCGCAGGAAATGGCAAGATACGTGCAGGAAGGTTTTTTTGACGCGGGACTTACCGGCTACGACTGGATCTGCGAAAGCGGCGCGAAAGTAAAAGAAATTTGCGAACTCAATTACGCAAAGTCCGGTTTCAGGCCTGTCAGATGGGTTTTGTGCGTGCCGGAAGCGTCAAAAGTCAAATCCGTTAAAGATTTGCAGGGCAAAAGAGTCGCTACCGAACTTATAAATTACACGAAAAAATATTTCGCGAAAAATAAAGTTAAAGCAGACATTGAGTTTTCCTGGGGCGCGACCGAAGCAAAAGCGGGCGCTTTGGTTGACGCTATCGTGGAACTTACCGAAACGGGCTCGTCTTTGAGAGCCAATAAGCTGAGAATAGTGGATGAAGTCCTTACTTCGACCACAAGATTTATCGCTAACGACAAAGCGTTAAACGACAAATGGAAAAGAGAAAAAATCGAAAATATGGCGATGCTTTTAAAAGGCGCATTGGCGGCAGAAGGCATGGTCGGTTTAAAAATGAACGTTTCGTGCAAATCTCTGGACAAAGTCATTTCCGTTTTGCCTGCCCTTAAAAAACCCACGATTTCGCAGTTAAGCGACGAAAACTGGGTGGCGCTGGAAGTAATAATCGAAGAAAAAACCGTGAAACAAATTATCCCCGCGCTCAAAAGAGCGGGAGCCGAAGGGATAATCGAGTATCCGCTGAATAAAATTATTTATTAATTAAAAAAGTGAAAAGTGAAGAGTGGAGATATTGAATTTCGGCGAAGCCGAAAACGAAAACACGTTATCTTCACTCTTCGCTCCCGGCTCTTCACTTTTTGAGGAACTTTAATATGTCTAATGAAATAAGAGTAAGATTTGCGCCTTCCCCGACGGGCGATTTGCATATCGGCGGGGTGCGTACCGCTTTGTTTAACTGGCTTTTTGCGAGAAATAAAGGCGGAAAGTTTATTTTGAGGATTGAAGATACCGACGAAGCGCGTTCTACCGAAGAGTCGGTGAAAGTCATTTTAGACGCTATGAAATGGCTTGAACTCAACTGGGACGAAGGCCCCGGCAATGAAGTTGCCGAATACGCCCCGTATTATCAAATGAAACGCAAAGATGACGGAGTATATCAAAAATATTCCGGCGAACTTGTCGAAAAAGGCCTTGCCTATCCGTGCTATTGCACTCCCGAAGAAGTCGAAGAAATGCGCAAAACCGCCCAAGCCGGTAAACTTCCTCCGAAATACGACGGCAGGTGCAGGCATTTAACGCTTGAGCAGAGAAAACAAAAAGAAGCCGAGGGAAGAAAAGCGGTCATAAGGTTTAAAACGCCGGACGCCGGAAACATAGTTTTGGAAGATCTTATAAGAGGCCGCGTAGAGTTTGACAATTCGCTTTTGGACGATTTTGTGATAATGAAAACTTCGGGCGTTCCGACTTATAATTTTGCCTGCGTTATAGACGATCATCTCATGGAAATGACGCACGTTTTAAGAGGCGACGACCATATTTCGAATACTCCGCGGCAGATGCACATATACAATGCTTTCGGCTGGAAGATGCCTTTTTTTGCGCATATGGCGATGATTTTGGGGCCTGACGGCGCAAGGCTTTCAAAAAGGCACGGACATACTTCCGTTTTAGAGTACAGAAAAGAAGGGTATTTGCAGGAAGCCGTATTGAATTATCTTGCTTTGCTCGGCTGGTCAACCGAAGACAGCCAGCAGATTTTTACGATAGACGAACTTAAAGAAAAATTCTCGGTTGAAAGATGCGGCACAAGCCCTTCGACTTTTGACCCCGTTAAACTTCTTTGGCTTAACGGCGAAAAAATACGCTCGAAAATGCCCGAACAGCTTTTCACTCTTTTTACGGATTGGCTTAAATATACGGATAATGAAAAGTTAATCGAAGGCTGGGATATAGAATTATTAAAAAAAGCTATGGTTTTGGAACACGATAAAATAAAACTTTTAAAAGATATTCCGTCTCTTGTGGATTTCTTTTTTGTAAAAGACGTTGCGTTTGACGAAGAAGCGGTAAAAAAAGTTTTTGAAAAATCCAAAGATACTGCGGGGGCAGTGCTAAAAGAAAGCGCGCAGAGGCTTCCGGGTCAAACCGATTTTTCAGCCGAAGCTTTGGAAAAATACGCAAGAGATTTGGCCGCAGAAAAAGGTTTAGGCACCGGAAAAGTTTTCCACCCCATAAGAGTAGCAATATCCGGCAGAACCCAGGGCCCCAGCCTTTTTCATATGATGGAAGTGATGGGAAGGGATGAAGTTGTAAGAAGAATAAAAATCGCGGTGACGCGTTTTTTTGACGCATAGACGCATCATTATTTTCCGGAGGAAAAATGTCAGAAGAAAAATTAGATTTTAACCCTTATTTTTTTAACCTCGTAACAATGTTTGCTTCCGCGGCTTGGCAGCAGTTGGGGAAAATACAAAGCCAGGTTGACGGCAAAGTGCACAGGGATTTGCAAAGCGCGCAGATAACCATAGATATGCTTTTGATGATACGCGATAAAATGAAAGGAAATTTGAATAAAAAAGAAGAAGAGCTTCTTGCCTCCACCATTTCAAACCTGCAGTTAAACTATGCCGACGAAGCGGCGAAACCCGAAGAAAAGCAGAGTGAAGAGTTGAAAACGGCGGAAGATAAGAAGATAGGCTGATAGGAAAGTCGGTAAATGTATAAAAAATTAGAGATATGGAATGAAGCATTATCTTTGATAAAAGAAGTTTATAAAATAGCCGGCGGATTTCCCAAATCGGAAGAATTTAATCTTAAGTTGCAGGTCAAGCGCGCTAAGGATAGAAGTTTTATCAAAAAGAATAAATGCTTTAAGGAAGAATTTGTTGCAATAAGAGGGCTGTGTCTTTTAAGAAGTTTCTTGCCCTCTTATCGTCTTATCTTCCTATGCTTCAACAAAGGAGTATTAAATGAAAATTTTAACCGTTATCGGCAGTATTTCCAAAAACTCCATAAACAAAAACCTTTTTGAACTCATCAAACCGCTTGCTCCATCCGATTTTGAATTTTCGACGTTCGATATTTCACAAATTCCTTATTTTTCGCAGGATTCGGAAGTCAATCCGCCCGAAGCGGTAGTAAATTTCAGAAAACAAATAGCCGGAAGCGACGCTGTTTTGTTTATTACTCCCGAATATAACCGTTTTATTCCGGGAGTTTTGAAAAATGCCATAGACTGGGCTTCAAGGCCTTACGGCAAGGGCGCTTGGGTAGGCAAACCCGCGGCAGTGCTCGGCGCAAGCCCGGGGCCTATAGGCGCGTTCGGAGCGCAAATGCAGTTGAAGGAACTGCTCTCGTTTTTAAATATGAAAGTAATGTGGCAGCCGGAAATATGTTTTAATTATTCAGCATACGTCAAAGACGGCGTTTTAGAAGAATCTTCAGGGAAGTATTTTGCGAAGTATTTTAATTCGTTCAAAGAACACATTGAAAAGAATAAGTAAATTTTGTTATAATGTCGTCCGTTGTTTCACTTGTCTTTACGCATCCATGCGTCCGAAATGCCCGATGGTGTAATTGGTAACACGTCTGCCTCTGGAGCAGAAGTCTCCTGGTTCGAGTCCAGGTCGGGCAGTTTTCCTTGTAAACTCTCAAAATTCACAAATTTATCGAACGGTTTCTTATACAAAAATGAAGCATTTTGGTTTTGTAAAATAGACTGTGTAAAGCTCCTTTGCCTTTTATTTTATCAAAGGAACTTTACACAGTCTATTTTACAAAACCCCCCCTGACCAAAAATCGACCGAACAATAAACAACGATAAAATCGTTCCTGTGCAGCATTTCAAACCCTTTATGGGTTTTGGGATGATGCCCATAGCCGCTTAACGCGGCTTCGTTTTACCCGAGATACTCGCTATCGGGATAAAACGTCAATGAGCGGGTTAGTTTTAAGCGGCTTGTGCCGTCGGTTTAAAATGAAATCAAAACGGCGCTGGTTTATAACGTAATCCCGTCCGGTGACG
>JAISVT010000002.1 GCA_031271405.1 Candidatus Endomicrobium macrotermitis
CAATACAAAAAGAACCAGCGCCTTCTTTATCGACGACAAAGAAAGCGGTTTGCTTACTATTGACATAAGCAGCCCTTCGGTTCTTTCCATATTGCCTTCCTACACTTTTGTGTGACTGCGACATTATTCTAGTCTTTTGTTGTGTGTTTTAATTGCTTTTCTTGTGAAATCTTTGTGAATTCACGTTGTTTTTCGTTCAAAGATCTTTTGCGGCAAGCTCTTTATCGCTTAAATCTACCATTCTGTTTTTCGGACGGCCGAATATTTCCCTGAGGAAACGCCTGAATACGTCCATATATTCAAAAATCGCGGGAACTATAACCAAGGTCAACACTGTCGAGCTTATTATGCCGCCGATGACCACTATTCCCATACCTTTTCTGAAACTGCCGACTTCCGAAAGCCCCAAAGCGGTCGGAAGCATACCGGCTATCAAAGCAAAAGAAGTCATAAGGATTGGTCTGAACCTCGTCTTGCCGGACATGATAACGGCTTCGTCAATGTCAAATCCGGCTCTTATTTTCTGCTGTATGTAATCCACAAGCAAAATAGAGTTTTTGGCGACTATGCCCAAAAGCATTATCATGCCTATCATGGTAAACATATCCGCCGGCTGCCTTGCGGCTATCAAAGCAAAAATCGCGCCGACTATGGCAAGCGGCAAAGCCGTCATAATGGTAAACGGAGTTACTAAAGATTCATAAAGCGAAGCAAGCACCATAAAAATAAAGAGCAGAGAAAGCATAGCGGCTATTCCTATGCTTTGCACCATAGTGCCCATTTCCTCGGCATTGCCCGAAACTCTCATTTCTATATGTCTCCACTCTTTTGAATGCACAGGGTTATTAAATTTCTCTTCGTTAAATATCTTGAAAGCCTCGGACTGCACGGCTCCGATAGTGCCGCCCTCGGACAGATTGCCTTCGACCGTAACGTAGCGCGTCCTGTCTTTGCGGAATATCTGCGTAGGCCCTTCTACCATTTCCATATTGGCAACGTTTTGAAGTCGCACAAGCCTGTTATTGACATTATTGACGTAAATATCTCCGAAATTTTGAGCGATGTCTTTCTGGTCTTCCTGATACTTGACTCTTATATCGTATTCCAAACCGTTTTCGCGGAATTTTCCGGCTTTTATGCCGTCTATCATTCCTCTTACTTCATTGCCCGCCATAACGGAACTTACTCCCAGGTCTTCCATTTTCTGCATATCCATCTGGATTTGCACTTCGGGTTTTCCCGGCTGATAGTTGGACTGCACATCCACAAAATAAGGAATCTTTTTAAACCTTTCGATTAAAACCTGCGCTGCGGAATACAGCTTATCTATGTCGTCTCCGTAAAGTTCGACCATAAATTCGCTTTCTCCGCCTCCCATGCTTTGCTTCAACAGCGAAAACTTAAGCTCGTCTCCGTATTTCTCCGCAAAAACCTTTCTTAAATAATCTCTTATCTGGGAAGTATTTCTGGCGCCGCCGTTCTTTTTAAACTTGGACAATATGCCTTTGAAATACTTTTTAATCACGTTCTTTTCAGACTCTTTCTGATGCATTTTGACATACAGCGTAGCTTCATTTGCGGGACTGTCGTACATTCCGGTAGAGCCTATTGTTGACGAAACCAGTTCGACTTCCGGCTCGTTGAGAATAATCGTTTCGACTTCTTTGGCGTATTTGTCCATCTGCTCCAAAGAGGTTCCCGGCTTGGCCCTTATGCCGATGTTAAATTCTCCCCAGTCCGAAGACGGCATAAAATTAAGTTTTAACGCGCCGGCCTTTACGGCAAACACGACTCCCATAATAAGAAAAAGAGTCGCGGCGAGAGTGACAAATTTGTAACTTACCGCAAAATTCAGTTTATTGTTTCTAAAATCAAAAAAGTTGACGATACAAAACGCTATGAATGAAATAAGCGCCGCCAAAACGCAGGCAAAAGAAAGAATTTCAAGCTTCTTTACGAGCACCGCTGTCATTAAGAAAAAAACGGACGCCGCCAAAAGCGCAAACCTGTATTCGAGAATAGACGCAAAAAGATATTTTGTTTTTTTGGAGACCTTAACGGCTATTCTGAACAATTCTTTATTGATGATAAACGAAATCAGTTTTACGTAAGCGCTTTCAACGGCATTAAACAGCGGATTAAACCAGCCTACGGTCAATGCCCTGAAAATTTGCACGAACATATTGCCGGAAGACTTAAAAAACGCTTTTACGTCCGACACATGCGGGGTTTTCTTCTTCCCGGCATTTTTGTCTTTTGCGGGAATAAAATACGCGGAAAGCATCGGAGCTATCGTCAAAGCGTCAAGGACCGATATACCCATGGCAAAAACCACCGTCAATCCGAATTCCCTGAAAAACTGCCCCATTATGCCGCTCAAAAAAGCAACCGGCAAAAACACCGCGATGACCGAACTTGTCGTAGCCACAACGGCAAGCGTAACTTCATCGGTACCTTTGATTGCGGCCTCTACGGGATCTTCGCCTTCCTCATAATGCCTGAAAATATTTTCCCTGACGACTATCGCGTCGTCTATCAAAAGCCCGACTGCAAGCGACAATGACATAAGGGAAATAACGTTCAAACTGAACCCGAAAGCGTACATGCATATAAAAGACCCTATCAAACTGTTGGGCAGCGCCAAAGCCGTTATAAAAGTCGAACGCCAGCTTCCCAAAAAGAAATACACGACGACGACCGCGAGAAAAATGCCTTCCAAAATCGTATTTTTCACGTCTTCGATATTCAAACGCACCCCGCGCGCGAAATCGTAAATCAAAGTAAGTTCGGGGCTGCCGGGCATATCTTTATATTTTTTATTTAACTCTTTAAGCTTTGCAAGCGACCCGTCAGAAACGGCAACGTCGTTTCCTTTAGCCTGCCTGTAAATCTGGATGAGCAAAGAAGGCTCGTAATGTATTTTTCCGTCGATTTTGGTGTCAAGCCTCGCGCGCGACGTTTCTTCCACCACGCCGTCAACGACTTTTGCGACGTCTTTAACCGTTACGGAGCGGTCATTGCCCATAAAATTCACGACAGCGTCGCCGACTTTTTTGACCGAAGAAAACTCGCCCATTGTCCTGAAAGCAATCTGCGTGGAGCCTCTGTTGACGTTTCCCGCCGGAACGTTTAAGCTGTTTGCCAGCACTTTCGAAGCCAAAGCGCCTAAAGTCAGGTCATAAGATTTTAATTTGTGTTTATCCGCCTGTATCTGGATCTCCCTTTTCTGTCCGCCTACTATCGTTATCTCCGAAACGCCGGACACCTGGGCAAAATCTTTTGAAACCACGTCATCGGCAAAATCGTAGAGTTCTTTCGGGGTAAGCGTTTCCGATTTTAAACTTAAAGTTAAAATCGGCATGCTGTCCATATCGACTTTCAATATAATCGGTTCTTCTATATCGTCGGGAAGCGCAAGCCTTATCTGTCCGACCTTATCGCGCACTTCCTGGGCGGCGACGTCGGGATCTTTGGAAAGTTCAAATTCCGCAAAAACCACTGATATATTATCCTGATTTATGGACATTATGTGCTTCATGGCCGCAACGCCGCTGACAGCGTCCTCCACGGGTTTTGAAACAAGCTGTTCGATTTCATTGACGCCCGCGCCCGGATAACTTGTTATGACCGCGACATAAGGAAACTCTATGTCCGGAAACATCCTGACGCTGAGTTTGCTTAAGCAAACCAGCCCCAAAACTATTAACGCCAAAAGAATCGAAAAAATAAAAGTCGGCCGTTTAATCGACAATCTCGCTAAATTCATGATTACCCCTTTAAGCGCGGCGCGCAGACGCGCGGAAGCGGCAAAAAAGCCGCCCGGCGCCCGTGCCTCTATGCGTTTTGCGCATCTTTTAATTTAATTATTGTTGTTATAAAAAGCTTTTGCCTGCTCGTATATGCTTATAAGCTCCAAAGTTCCCTGCAAAACCGACAAATTGGCGTCGTCCAAATCCTGTTCGCTTTGCAAAACCAAATATGTCGTGCTTCTTCCTTTTTTCAAAAGGTCTTGGTCTTCTATGTTTCTTTCAAGCTGGATATGCTGTATTTCTTCCGCCAAAGCCAGGCGGGATTTTGCGTTGTTCCAGTTGTCAAGAAGCTGAAACCATTCGTTATTTTCTTTTATCGCGGCAAATTCCGCGGCTTTCTGCGATGAAATTCTTGCCGATTCATAACCTTTGTTTATGTCTTTTCTCAAACCGAAATCCAAAGGCAAAGTGTAGCGCACCCCGACGGCAAAACTGGGGCCGCCCATCGAAGCGCTCTGATTGTCGTCAATGAGCCTGCCGTGAGCGTCGTTTATTCCTATTTGGCCCGAGAGAACCAAATCCGCGCCCATAGACTTTACCTGCGCTTCGGCCGCAAAAGACGCGCTTTTAACGTTTTCCAAAGCCGATAACACGTCATACCTTGTTCCCTTTTTTTCCGGAGCGTGCGATTCTACAAAACTGCCGTCAAGCCTGTCGAATTTTTCAATTTCGTGCTCTACGGTATCGCCGGCAAAGTCTATAAACTGGTTGAAAGACCTGTTTGCCCTTATTTCGTCTTCATAGGCAAGTTTGAGGTTTAACTCTCTCATTTTTACGGCAGCCTGCGACTGAAGCATATCGGATTTCTCCGCCAAATCCACATTGTATCTTCTGCGGTTCCAGTCCAAAATCTTTTGAGTCCTGTCCAAAGAAGTCCGTCTGAACTCTATTACGGTTCTCGAATAAGACAAATTCCAGTAAGCAAGCGTAGCGTTAAGCAAAATGCTTTGTTTTTGGTATTCGAGCAGATATAAAGCCGATTGCGCGTTCGCCTTCGCAAGCGATATGGAGGCTTTTGTAGAGCCGCCGTTAAAATCTTTGAGCAAAGACTGGCTGAGGCTTATAAAAGGCGATATGTCTCTTACTTTATAGTCGGCTCCGCCGAAAGCAAAATCGTACTTGCCGAAAGAACCGTACAAACCCAAAGCGACCCGGGTTCCGGTTTCAAACTGTTTATTTATGCTTGCGTCGTAAGTCAAACTGTTGATATTGTCTATTGCGGCCGCGAAAGAATACGGCTTCCCGCTTGCGTCGTAAGCGTAATCCGTGCCGGCGGAAAGATAATACGAATATGCTCTCTCTATTTCGGCGATTTTTCCTTTGACCGAGTCTATATTTGACTGGACGGACTGAAGCTCGCTGTTTTTTTCAGCGACCATGTTTAAATAATCCTGAAGCGTCAATAAATTTTCATACGCATACGCGCAAGGCGCGGCAAGCATCAGGGCAAGCGCGGAAAGCAACTTCAACTTTTTCATAATCCGTCTCCTTTTATTTACATTTTTGCATTAAAAGACTTGTCATCTGTAAAATTTCCGCGTCATATTGTTCCTCTTTGACGAACAATTCCACGCAATACTTGGCATAAGTCATCGTTGCTCCGAATAATATCGAAACCAGCTTAAAATTGCTTATGTCTTTGTTAAGGTAACCGTCTTTTTTGCAGTCTTCTACTATGGCAAAAAAGAAAGCGTCTATCGTTTTGCGGTTTTCTTTTACAAACTTGATAAGCAAATCGTTCGAAAAATCGAAGCTTTTCATTATGGATTCAAAAACGTCTTTTTTTTCCCTGAACAATTTGGCGTTGATAAAAATAATTTTCTCAAGCCTTTCTTTGGAAGTCGGCAAATCTTCGGTCTCTTTTATCCAGTTTACCCAATAATCGTGCAAATCCTGAATAACTCCCTGAAACAAAATCTTGATAAAATTTTCTTTCGATTTGAAACAATAATGGAACATTCCCAAATTGACGCCGGCCTCGGCGCAAATAGAACGTATGCTGATGTTTGAGATTCCGTTCTCAATCATCTTTTTCTTTCCGATTTCTATTAACTTCTTATCGATATTTTGCGATGGTCTGGACATAATGACAGTTATTATACATATTTATAATAAAATGTCAAATAATTGCATTAGAAATGATGCGTGTTTAATAAAAACATATTCATTTTTCAATTGTTTTTATTTTTATACTGTTTTATAAAAATTAACAGAAAACTAACACTGCTTTAATTTCTCCAGCAGGACAACGGTTTCTACGTGGTATGTTTGCGGAAACATATCTACGGGAGTTATCTCTTTTATCAGATATTTTCCGCTTTCATTAATTGCGGTCAAATCTCTTGCAAGAGTTGAAGGATTGCAGGAAACGTAAACTATTTTATTTGCGCCAGACTCAAGCAAAAAATTTATAACGTCTTTAGTCAGTCCGCTGCGGGGAGGGTCAACTATAACGGACAATGAGCAATGAACGTCTTGGGACGGTTTGTCTTTAATTACTGACTCCTCGTTCCTAACTCCTGACTGTTGTTTTGACCATTCTTCCGCGGTCATGGCAAAGAACTCGGCGTTTTTGACGTTATTTAAAACCGCGTTTGTTTTGGCGTCTTCCACAGCCTGCGCAATATGCTCTATGCCTATGACCTGTTTTACTTTTTTCGAAAGAGATATGCCGATCGTTCCGGTGCCGCAGTATAAGTCGATAAGGCTTTCGCTTTTTGACGGGTTTAACAAACGCAGTATTTCATTGTAAAGGATTTCCGCCCCCCTGGAATTTGTCTGAAAAAACGAGAACGGCGAAATATTGAAAGCGTAATTTTCGCCTCCGACGCTCAGCGTTTCGGCAATATGAGCGGAACCGTAAAGAAGTTCGGATTTATCTGCGACAACGGCGTCAGACAGCCTTCCGTTTTGAGTCCAGTATATGCTGCCGGCGAACTCTTTGAGTTCATTTACCAGAGGCGCAAAAATTCCGCTTTTCGCGTCAGTCGCGTTTGTTACGATATTTATAAGCATGCGGTTTGCGTTTGAGGCTTTCCTTAAGACCAAATGCCTGAAAAAGCCTTCGTGAGTTTTATTATTGTATGCGGGCAGCCCGTTTTCACTCGCAAAACGCTTTATTATTTCCGCGGCTTTAAGAAAATCTTTATCCGCGATAAAACACGGCGGAACGGAAACGTACTTATTGAAACTTCCCCTCTTGTGCAAACCCAAGTCTAAAGGCAAATCAACGGCATTGAAAAAGCTGAATTCCATTTTATTGCGGTAATGCCAAATATCCGGGCTTTCTAAAATTTTGTTTATTTTTACGCCGAATTCGCCTAATAGTTCTTCCGTGTATATCTGTTTGTATTTTATCTGGTTTTTATATTCCGTATTCTGGAAAGTACAGCCGCCGCATTGCCCGAACGAAGGGCACAAAGGGTCGATTCTTTCGGGAGATTTTTGCGTAATATTTTTTAAGACGCCTTCCCTGAAAGTTTTCTTGTCCCTTGTGACAAAAACGTCGGCGGTCTCGCCGGGCAAAAGCCCCTCGGAAAACAAAGCTATGCCGTCGCCGCTCCTGCAAAGAGAGCGTCCGGGGAAAACTATTTTTTCCGCTTTAACGCGGATAATTTTATTTTTTAATGACATTCGGGGTTTTTCCGTATAAAGAAGAGAGTTTTTTACAAAGCTTCATCCGCGGACAAAGATTCGGCGGCGTCCTGCTTCGGAACGGCAGCCTCAAGGCGTTCAAAAGTCTGCGCATTATAAACGGCCTGCGAAATCTGCGAGACGACGATTGAAATATTTTTCAGATCCGCCCTGGAAAAAGGCAAAACACGGGAATCTTTAGCCATAAATAAATATCCGGTCACTTTTTCGTTCAAAACCATCGGATAAAGGACAACCGATTTTACGTCGATCCCGGGAATAAATATGCTTTTATACGCTTCCGGAGCGGAATCCGAGTCAAAAAATACCGGCTCGGCGCGTTTGGATTCGTCCGCATATATTTCCGAAACGGCTTTTTCGATCTCTGTTTTTTGTTTATCGTAAATGTCGGAAGAAACCGAAAAGAAGCTGTATGACGGCATATTTTCAAGCTCTTTTTTCTGTTCGGCGGCGTCAGGCTGCGAAAAAGCCAAGTATAATTTTCCGCTGCCGTCTGCAAGAAAAACTCCGGCCTGCGAACAATGAGTAATCTTCATCGCGGCTGCCGTTATGACCGATAAAAGTTCTTTAAGATTCAGATACGAAAAAAAGCGGCTGGCGTCCTTATAAATGGAAACAAGAGTTTTAAGTTCGGTTTTTTCCATGGCCTTTTCCGCAAGCGCGGCAAGTTCGTCTATATTAAACGGTTTTTGTATAAATCCGTAAGCGCCGTTTTGCATGGCTTCAAGCACGTTTTCCACGGCGGCATATCCGGTAATGATTATGACTTCGCTTTCGGGAGAATTTTCTTTGACGTATTTCAGCACGTCCATGCCGTCTAATTTAGGCATGTTCATATCGGTAATTATGAGCTCGGCTTTTTCGGACTGAAGTTTTGAAATGGCGTCTTCCCCGTTTACCGCAAAAAGCACGCCGTAACCAAGTTTGGAAAACTCGCTGATAAGAAGCTCCCTTATCCCCTGCTCGTCGTCAACGACTAATATTTTCCCTTTTTGAACCGACATAAAGACCGCCTTTTATTTGAAAGCTAAAATTTTTACCGGTAATTGGTAAACTGCAGCGGAAGCGGGAAAGAGACCTGCTTTAAATAAGCGATAACCTGCTGCAAGTCGTCTTTTTTCGGAGAAATAACTTTTACTTTCGCTCCGTCTATCTGGGTCTGGACTTTTATTTTCGAATCCCTTATGATTTTTGCAAGTTCCTTGGCTTTATCGGACGGCAGTCCGGAAACTATTTCCGCTACCTGCCTGATATATCCTTCAAACGCTTTTTCCGCCGCCTTGTAATCGAGCGATTTTAAGGAAACGCCTCTTTTGGCGAAACGCCCTTCGAGTATGTCTTTAAGAGCTTTCATTTTGAAATCGTCATCGGCTACAAGAGTTATTTTTTTGTCGTTTTTATTGAAGTCTATGGAAGATTTGCTGCCTTTAAAATCGAACCTGTTCTGCAGTTCTTTAAGCGCCTGGTTCACGGCGTTTTCAACTTCCATCATATCCACTTCGGAAACAATGTCAAAAGAAAATTTGTCAGCCATATTTACGCCCCCCTGCCTTTTCTAAAAACCGAATCTGTAGCCTACGTTTATATTTGTAGTGGTGTACATTGCGTCCATAGTTCCGGAATAAGAGCCGTTAGCTTTAATTTTAGACTCGTTTACGTCAAAAACAATCTCAAAAATAAAATTATTCAGCTGAAACCCTATTCCGCCGGCATAGTACAATCCGTTTTCCGAAGAAGCCGTGATTTTCGCGCCGCCGTATTCAAGTTTATATTCATTGTTCAAAATGCCGTATCCGCCCTGAAAAATCAAATATACGAACTCTTTGCACTTGCTGCCTTTTGCTTCGGGCTTAAGCTGAAACTTCGGTTTTATCGAAAGGTAAAAATTAGAAATGCTCAAATCTCCGAAATGTTTGATATGCCTTTCAAACTGCTGCTTTATTCCGGCTCCGATGCCTAAAAACTTTAAAGGGTAAAAATAATATTCTCCGGCAACATAGACGCCCGTATTGTCGGCTATTTGAGCGCCGTCGTAAGAAACGCCGGGAGAAATGGAATTTTTAGTATTTATCTGCCCCGCGGGGGCAATTTCAAGTTTTAAAACTATTTCGGATCTTTCTTCGGAATTTGACCCTGCGGCTGAAGCGGTTGAATCTGAATCTGAGCCTGAATATGAAGAACTTGAGTTTAAGTCCGGATCGGGCATATAAAATTCATACGGATCGCCGCCTATCACCTGGGCAAACAAAGGAGCACAGAAAAACAGCAATGCAACGGCCGAGCAAACGATTTTACGCATATTGACCTCTTATTATTTTCCCTTTTTCGCGTCCGATTTCGCGTCAGAAACCTTAAAATCCTCTTCTTTGCCGCGTCCTTTTATTATCACATAAGCCATAAATACCGCAAAAGCCGCCATAAATATGTAAGCCGGCCAGTCAGACGCAAAATTTATATACATTTTCTCCTCCGGAAAAATTTTTAATGCCCTACATTTTACTTTTTTTAGCGTATGTTGGCAAGGCAAGCATTCGAAAGTTAAAATTGAAAATGCGTTTTCAGCTTCTTCTCCGTTTCGGCCCGGCCGAAACGCAATATTTTCACTTTTAACTCTTCACTCTTCTGTCTGTCTTTTATTCCAAACCGGCGACATTCTTCTCAAATCTTCTACGATTCCCGGTAAAACTTCAAGGACATAGTCCGTTTCTTCGACGGTATTCTGGCAGCCGAAAGAAAACCTGACCGTTCCCTGCGCGGCAACGGGATCTACGCACATTGCGGACAAAACGTGAGACGGTTCCGAAGACCCCGAAGCGCATGCCGAACCGGTAGATACCGCAATGCCTTTCATATCGAGTTTTAAAAGCAGAGATTCCCCTTCGATATATTTGAAACTGACGTTCAATATCCCGGATACGGCATTTTCGCCGCTTGAATTTACGGTAACTTCCGGAATTTTTTCCAAAATTCCTTTTTTAAGTTTTTCCCTCAAAGACAGAATTTTTTCATCGTTCGCTTTTAAGTCCGCGCACGAAATTTCCAAAGCCTTTGCAAGCCCCGTTATATAAGCGATATTTTCTGTTCCGGGGCGAAGCCCGTTTTCATGGTGACCGCCGTACATTACGGGAGCGATATTTACGCCCTTTTTTACATAAAGCGCGCCTACGCCTTTCGGCCCGTAAAATTTGTGCGCGGAAAGAGAGAGCAAATCTACGCCCAAATCTTTAACGTCAACGGGAATTTTACCGGCTGTCTGCACGGCGTCCGTGTGGAAATATATCCTGTCTTTTCTGTTTTTATTGATTTCTTTTAAAATTTCCGCGATTTCTTTTACCGGCTGTATGGCGCCGACTTCGTTGTTGGCGTGCATTATCGAAACGAGAAGCGTATCGTCTTTTACGGCCTTTTTAAAATCGTCAGCCGAAATCAAGCCGTTTTTATCTACCTGAAGAAAAGTCACGTCATAACCGTTCTTTTGCAGCCGGCGGCACGAATATAAAACCGCGTGATGTTCGATTTGAGTGGTTATTATATGGCCTTTTTTGCCGTAAGCGTTCAAGATTCCGAAAATCGCTATATTGTCGGACTCGGTGCCGCAGCCCGTAAAAATAATTTCGTCCGGTTCGGCGTTTAACAACCGGGCGGTTTTAGCCCTTGCTTTGTCAAGAGCGGTCTTAGATTCCCTGCCGAAAGAATGAAAGCTTGAAGCGTTGCCGAAAACGCCTGAAAAGTAAGGCTGCATTTCTTTTACGACTTCCGCATTTACGGGAGTTGTAGCCCCGTTATCCAAATAAACTCTTTTTATAGCCATATGTGCATGTCCTCATTCGTCATTCTGCGCGAAGCCGCAGAATCTATAAACCCTGTCCTGCGGCTACGCGCAGGGTGATAACAAAAATGACAGCTGAATCATTTCCTTTTGTTTTTCTTATTTGCGGCATTTCTGTTTTTTATGTGCTCTTCAAGGCTTTCGGCAAACAAGTGCCTGCCGCCGCCGGCCGAAACGAAAAATAAACTGCTTGTATTTTCCGGATACAAAGCCGCTTTTATAGATTCTATCCCCGGGCTGCATATGGGTCCCGGAGGAAGACCGGAATGCCTGTAAGTGTTATACGGAGATTCGAATCTGGTATCTTCTATGGTAAGCCTTGCCTTGTTTACACCTAAAGCATACAAAACCGTGGCGCAAGATTCAAGACGGATTTTTTTCTTGAGCCTGTTATAAAAAACGGCCGCTATGACCGCGCGCTCCTGCGGTTTTACGGCTTCTTTTTCGACTATGGACGCAAGCGTTATAATATCGGCCATGGGAACGTTTATCTCTTTTGCCCTTTCATACATTTCAGGAGTGACTTTTTTATCGAACTCCGCGCGCATCATGGCTATAATTTTTTCCTCGCTTGAGGCGGGATCGGCAAAATAAGTTTCGGGCATCAAATAGCCTTCCATTTTTCCGTCAGAAGCGGTTTTTATGAACCTGTCTTTGTCTATCCCGATTTTTGAAGCGATAATTTCCGCCGTCTGCCTTATATTGCTGCCTTCGGGAACGGTAAACTTAGCGGTATTTTTAGAGCCTTCCTTTAAAATGCCGAGTATTTTAAACATCCCGTCTTTTTGCGTAAATTCGTAAACTCCGGCTTTAATTTTATTTTCTGATTTTGATATTTTAGCCCATGCGGCAAAAAGATTTTTAGACAATATCAGCCCATTATTTTTTAAATTGGACGCGACAGTCAAAGCCCCGTCGCCGCTTTTAACGGTTACGGAAACTTTGGCATCGGACAAACCGAAATGCCAAGCGGAGCAAACCGCCGCAAACAAAACGGCTGCCGCAAGTATTATTTTCAAGAATGTTTTTTTAACCACAGTTTCTCAAACTCCTCGTTTATTTCTGTTTCCGCGCCGCCCGAAGCGGCTTCCTGCGCCGCCGCGGCGTTTTTTTGTTTGAATCCTTTGGATAAAAAACTTTCGACGCTTTCGTGTTTTGCGCCGGCGGGAGCGGTTCTGCGCCTTATGCCTTTATCGTTTGTAACTACTGTTATTTCGTAAGGGTTTTTAGCGTTATCCACAAGTTCGGCGATAATATCGTCCGCCAAAACTACGCCGTCGCTGAAAATTATTTCTATGCTGCCGATATGAGACTTATTATAGCCGTCCGATTCGTACGGATTTTTAGATTTGCAGTCAAACACGACGGTAACCGAATTTCTTAAACTGCCGTGAGGCCTGCGTCTCGAAATAAATTCGATAAGCTTATTGCGACGGCCTTCCAAAGTGGAAGCGGAAAACATATCGCTTGAATTTATTACGTTATACCCGTCGATTATGAAATGCACTTTTAACCTCTGCAGCGTCACCCCGCGCGAAGCCGCAGGGTCTATAAATTTATAGGTTCCGCGAAGGACTTTGTCCTCGCAGAAGGACAACAAAAAGCCGTTCACATTCCGCCCTTGCTGTCCAAATACGTCTGCAAAATTATCGCGGCTGAAATTTTGTCTTTCAAGCCGGTTCTTTTTTTGCGCGAAACGTTCGCTTCTTCTATAAGCATTCTTTCGGCCTGCGCGGTAGTAAGCCTTTCGTCTATGACAGCTACCGGAATTTCCGATATCGAGTTTATTTCCGAAATAAACTTTTTAACCGTTTCCGCCATCTCCCCTTCGGTGCCGTTCATATTTACGGGCATTCCTACAAGTATTTCGGAAACATCGTTATTTTTTGCTATTTCAACGATTGCGGCGGCATTTTTCTTTAGAGAAACGCTTTCTATGGTGTCAAAAGGGCTTGCCATAATGCGCATAATATCGGTCATGGCTATGCCGATTCTTTTTAAACCGTAATCGATTGACATTATCCTGCCCATTGGCGCTCCTAAAAAAATAATTGTTTTATTTTAGCATTTTATGTTCTTTATTTCTTCGTTTATGGCTTCTTCGGCTTTCTCTATATCGCATTTTTCTACGGTTTTATTTCCTATGCGCACAACGGGGCCTTTTGAGCATTTTTCAAAACAGAAAGAAGCGTCAACGCCCACATTGTCCTTATAATCCTGCGTTCCTACGAAATCCAGTATCTGTTTTAACAGTTTCTGCGCGCCTTTTTCCATACAGTTTACTCCGAAACAAACGTTTATGTTAAGCTTGTTTTCTTTGCGCGGTTTGTAAACCGTAAAAGGTTTTTCTTTAAGCCTTTTTTTATGGCTGTGCTTCGAATGCAGGTATTCGTGCGCAAGGCTGCCGCCGGGTTTGCCGAGAAAATTTTCATAAATTTTCTGCACGTACGGATTATCCTGCGGCTTGTGAAGCTCCAGAGTTTTGTCGTTTTCATACAAAACTTTTGTCCTTGTTTTTCTGGTCTGCATATCGTTATAAACCGGCTGCCCCGCGCCGCCTATGCAGCCGCCCGGGCAGGCCATAACTTCTATAAAATCGTACTTATTTTTGTCGGCTTTTATGCCGCGGACTATTTTTCTGGCGTTTTTTAAACCGTAAACCACGGCAATTTTGAGCTCTTTTCCGCCGACGTTTACTTCGGCTTCCCTTATGCCGTCTTCGCCGCGCACAAAATCGAACCGTTCGATTTCGTCCGCGCCGGCATTGCCCGAACCGGCAACGTTTCTTAAAACCGCTTCAGTAACGCCTCCGGAATTTCCGAATATCACTCCGCCTCCGGTTTTGAATCCGAAAGGCATATCGAAAGCGGAAGGCTCAAGTTCGGCAAAACGAAGCCCCGACTCTTCTATCATTCTGGCAAATTCCTGCGTCGTTAAAACGTAATCTACATCCTGCACGCCGCCTTTTGAAAGTTCGGGGCGTCTTGCTTCGAATTTCTTTGCGGTGCAGGGCATTACGGAAACTATAACCAAATCTTCTTTTGCGATTTCAAGCTGTTTGGGAAGCATTTCCTTTACTATGGAACCGAACATCCCCTGAGGAGAACGGCAGCTTGAAAGATTTTGTATCATATCCGGATAATACTGCTCTACGAATTTTACCCACGCCGGACAGCACGAAGTAAACTGAGGCATATTTTTTCCGCTTCCGAGCCTTTCGACAAACTCGTTGGCTTCTTCGACGATCGTCATATCCGCGGTAAAAGAAATGTCAAAAACCCTGTCAAAACCCATAGAGCGCAAAGCCGTGACGATTTTTCCGGCGGCTTCGCTTCCGTTTTCGCCCGGCAGGCCGAAAGCCTCGCCTATCGCCGCGCGCACGGCGGGCGCAATGGCTACGGCGACTTTCTTTTTCGGATCGCTTAACGCTTTCCACACATAACTTACTTCCGACTTCGGCGTAAGCGCGCCCGTTGGGCAGACTCTGGCGCATTGCCCGCAGTAAACGCATTCCGAATCCTGCAAATTTTTCCCGAAACTCGGACAAACGGCGGATTTCGGCCCGCGGTTTGCAAAATCTATCGCTCCGACGCTTTGTATTTCTTCGCAAAAACGCACGCAGTCGCCGCACAAAACGCATTTGTTAGGGTCTCTGACAAGCGCGTGCGTGGACAAATCTTTAGGTTCTTTTTTTCCGACATGTTTAAATCTTATCGAATCTATGCCGAGCCTTCTTGCAAGAGTCTGAAGGCGGCAGGTTTCGCTTTTGCGGCAGGTCGTGCATTGTTTGTCGTGGTTTGCCAAAAGAAGTTCCACTATAATTTTTCTCATCTCGCGGATCTGCTCGTTGTTGGTTTTAATTTTCATTCCCGCTTCCGGAGGAGTGGAGCATGCCGGCAGAATGCCTCTGCCTTCGACTTCAACCATGCACAAACGGCACGCGCCGTAAGCGCTGAGCTCCGAATGGTAGCAGAAAGTCGGGAGTTCTATGTTTTCTTTCCTTATTACTTCAAGCAGATTTTTTTCATCGCAAAAAGATATTTTTCTGTTGTTTATTATTAAATTCTTTTCCATTTTAACCTCTCGCGACCGCGCCGAATTTGCAGGCGTCTATGCAGACGCCGCATTTTATGCATTTCGAAACGTCTATTGCGTGCTTTTGTTTGACCGTCCCGCTTATTGCGCCGGCAGGGCATTTTTTAGTGCACAGCGTGCAGCCTATGCATTTATCGCTTATCGAAAAATTTATAAGGTTTGCGCATTCGCCGGCAGGGCATTTTTTATCTTTTACATGCGCTTCGTATTCATCCCTGAAATATCTTAATGTCGATAAAACGGGGTTCGGCGCGCTTTTGCCTAGCCCGCAAAGCGAACCTATCTGCACGGCTTTTGCAAGTTTTTCAAGAAGTTCCAGCGTTTCTTCGTTGGCTTTGCCTTCGGAAATGTCTTCAAGCATCAAAAGCATCTGCCTTGTGCCTTCCCTGCACAAAACGCATTTTCCGCAGGACTCGTTTTGCGTAAACTGCATAAAAAATTTAGCCATTTTTACTATGCACGTGTTTTTATTCATCACTACAAGCCCGCCCGAACCTACCATAGCGCCGACTTTTCTTAAAGAATCAAAGTCAAGCGGCAAATCGAGATGTTCTTTTGTCAGACATCCCCCCGAAGGGCCTCCTATCTGCACCGCTTTGAAACTTTCGTTGTCAACATTGCCTTTATCGTCGGTAACGCCGCCGGCTATATCGAAAACCACCTGCCTTAAAGTAGAGCCCATAGGCACTTCTATCAATCCGGTATTTAAAACCTGCCCCGTAAGCGCGAACGTCTTTGTGCCCGGCGAAGCCGGCGCGCCTACTTCTTTAAAAACCTCGGCTCCGTAATTTATTATCATTGCTATGGAAGCCAAAGTTTCAACATTATTTATAGCGGTGGGTTTTCCCCACAAACCGCTTTGCGCGGGAAACGGCGGTTTAGGCGAAGGCATACCGCGTTTTCCTTCGATTGACGCTATTAAAGCGGTTTCCTCTCCGCAGACAAAAGCGCCGGCCCCTTCCATAACGTGAAGAGTAAAATCGCAGCCGGAACCGAAAAGGTTTTTACCGAGTATTCCGGCTTTTGAAGCGTCCGCAACGGCTTTTTTCATTCTTTCGACCGCCAAAGCGTATTCCGTCCTTACGTAAACATAGCCTTCGTCCGCGCCTATGGCTTTTGCCGCTATTATCATACCTTCTATAATGCAGTGCGGGTTTCCTTCCATAACGCTTCTGTCCATAAACGCGCCCGGATCGCCTTCGTCGCCGTTACAAATAATATATTTTTTGCCTTTGGGCTGAATGCGCGTTAAATCCCATTTTTTGCCCGTCGGAAAACCGCCGCCGCCTCTGCCGCGCAGCCCCGAAGCAAAAACCGTATCGCATATTTCTTTATCGGTCATTTCTGTCAGCGCTTTTTTCGCGGCTTTGTACCCGCCGTCGGCTATATATTCTTCGATACTTTCAGGGTCTATTACTCCGCACTGTTTTATTACGCGCCTTGTCTGGCGGGTGTAAAAGGGTATTTCGTCCTGACCTTTACAGATTTTTCCGTTGTCAACATAGCAAAGCCTTTCGACTATTTCGTTGTTTTTAATGCTTTTTTCAAGTATTTCTTTTACGTCTTCCGGCTTAACTTTATTGTAAAGGATACCGGCCGGCAAAATATTTACCAAAGGACCCATCTGGCAAAACCCCTGGCATCCGCTTTTAGACAACAGGGTCTTCGACCCTTGAGTCATTGACTCTTGGGGCATTGACTCTTGGGATATTTCTTCTTTTTTAAGTTTAATTATTACGTTTATGCCCGATTCTTTCGCTTCTTTTATAAAAGCGTCGAAAACCTTTAAAGAACCGTTTGCGACGCAGCCGGTACCCGCACAGATTATGATCTGTTTTTCTATTTTTTTGCGCATAGCGGCGAAATCGGAAGTTATTTTATTTAAATCGGCCATTATGATTTCTCCTCATTTTTTATAACTTCATCTATGACTTTGACGATTTTATCCGGCGTCATCTGCCCGTGCACGTTTTCGTCCATTAAAAGGACCGGCGCAAGCCCGCACGCGCCAAGGCACGAAACGGTCTCAAGGGTAAAAAGCATATCTTTTGTGGTATGTTCGTTTTCTTTTAACCCGAGCTTTTGTTTTATAGCGTCTATAAGGCCTGTCGATTTTTTCACATGGCAGGCAGTGCCGTCACAAACTTTTATGATGTGTTTGCCTTTAGGTTTTAAAGTAAAATGCGCGAAAAACGTGGCAACCCCGTAAACCCTTGCCGGTGAAATGTTAAGCGATGACGCCAAAAAAACAAGGATTTCTTCCGGAAGATACCTGTATTCGTTCTGCACGGCCTGAAGAATGGGGATCAATTTAGATTTATCGTAATTGTTTTCCTCAAGGATTTGGCAGACCCTGTTAAACTTACTGTAACTTGCTTCCATTTCCTTAACTCCTTTTTATTTATAATTATCCCTTAACAGATATTTGTCACCATGCGGGGACAATAGTCCCTCGCAGGGTCTATAGAAAAACCGTTATTTATAGCTCCTGCGGCTATCGCGCAGGACGGACTTTACTAATTCAATTTCGTTTTATTTTATCCGTATTTATCTTACTTGAAAGCACGGCAAACGAAGACGCCAGGTTTTCGTGCTGAATTATAACAGTAGGGTTATCGGACGTGATTTTTGCAGGCGCGAAATTCCAAATAGCCTTTATGCCGGCTTTTATCATAATATCGGCAACTTCCTGCGCGTATTGCGCCGGAACAGTCAGTATCCCCACTTCGATTTTATGCTCTTTTATATAAGATTCCATCGAATCGGCAGAATAAACGGGTTTGCCGTGTATAAATTTGCCTATTTTCAAAAAATCATTGTCAAAAGCTGCGGCTATGTTTAAACCGTAATCACAAAACCCCTGATAGCCCAAAATCGCATAACCCAAATGCCCGGCCCCTGCCAAAACAGCGGCATTTACATTGCTCCAGCCCAAAAATTTTTCAATTGCTGCAAGCAAAGCCGTAACTTCATAGCCGACTTTCGGCTTTCCTTCCACGCCCGTAACTTCCAAATCTTTTCTCACCTGAATAGGCACAAGCCCCAAATCCGAAGCGATTTGAGTACAGGATATGAAAGGCGCATTTTCATTGCGGATTTTTAATAAATAGTGATGGTAAACAGGCAAACGCCTTATGGTAGGTTCCGAAACTTCTTTTGATTTTTCCTGAAAATTTTCATTATCCATAGCCAATCCTTGAATAAATTCAATTTAATATATAAATATTTATCGATATAATTATATCTATTTATTAAGTGTGATGTCAAGAATTAGTATTGGTTAGATACATATGCGACATTTTATTAGGGACTGTCAAGCCGACTGTGTAAAGTTGCCTTATGATGTTGTTAATTTTTGCTAAAAATAATCAAAATCTGGCTGTAAATTTCTCCCCAATTGTGCACTTTCATCCATTTCTTTTCTAATTTGTGCGTTCCTAAATACAAACTTTTAAGCAAAGCGTCCGGGCTTGGAAAAATGCCGCGTGACCTGTACCCTGAAAACTGAGCCAAAAGTAAGTAGAGAAAAATGATAAAATGAAGGTCTCCCAAAAAGGAGGCTGGAATAAAGAAAAGATTTAGCGAAGAGCAAATAGCATATGCTCTAAAACAATAAGAAAACGGCGTTGCAGTATCAGAAATCTGTCGCAAGTTAGGAGTATCCGAAGCGGCATTTTATGTATGGAAAAAGAAATACGCAGGGATGGGAGCGACAGAGCTGCGAAAAATGAAAGCGTTGGAAGAAGAAAATCGTCAGTTAAAAAAGTTGGTTGCTGATTTGAGTTTGGACAAGCATATGTTGCAGGAAGTGCTATCAAAAAAAGATTAAAGCCTGCGGCAAAGCGTGAAAAAGTTGAAGATTTATCGGAACAATTCCATGTAAGTTTACGCCGTGCTTGCAGGCTTATAAAATTTAACAGAACGACCCATCATTACAAGTCAACAAGCAAAGATAATCGAGTATTAGAGATGAGGCTGAAAGAGTTGGCAGCTTGCCGCCCCAGATATGTACAGAGGCAGTTATATGAACTTTTAAGACGAGAGGGATGGCGGGTTAACCATAAGAAGGTAAGCAGAATATATGTTGAATTTGGTTTACAAGTGCGAATAAAAAGAAAAAATAAAAGTGCAAGCCAACTTAGGGTACCGATAGAAAAGGCAAGCTGGTTAGACGAGCACTGGAGTATGGATTTTGTAAGCGATGTTATGGAAAGCGGCAGACGTTTCAGGATTTTAACAATAATAGACCATTACAGCCGTGAAAGCCCTTTGTTGGCGGCAGACTATTCCCTGACAAGCTTAAAAGTTATACAATATCTTGATTGGTTGAAAGAAACACGAGGCTTACCGCGAGTAATAACCGTGGATAACGGCAGTGAGTTTTCGTCGATGTTAATGGATGCATGGGCATATAAAAACAATGTTAAGTTGGATTTCATAAGCCCCGGAAAGCCCGTAGAAAATGCCTACATAGAAAGCTTTAACGGCAAACTTCGGGACGAATTTCTAAACAGCAATATTTTTTCAAATATGCAAGATTTGCGTGAAAAACTTGAGTCATGGTCAACCGACTATAATACGCAAAGACCGCATAGTG
>JAISVT010000011.1 GCA_031271405.1 Candidatus Endomicrobium macrotermitis
TTCTTCAACTACAGCTTCTTCCTCAACAACCGGTTCCTCTTCAGCTACAACCTCTTCTTCAACTACAGCTTCTTCCTCAACAACTGGTTCCTCTTCAGTTACAACCTCTTCTTCAACTACAACTTCTTCCTCAACAATCGGCTCCTCTTCAACTACAACCTCTTCTTCAGCTGCAGATTCTTCCTCAACAGCCGCTTCCTCTTCTTCGCCCTCTTCGGCACCTCTAAAACCACGCATTCTACTGTCGGAAAGGAGTGTGCCTTCTCTAAAATTAGGATTCGCCGTAAGTATTTTAGGTTTACTAATCTCATCATTATCATTCAAAGAATATTTCTCATATACTTCTTCTATGGTAACGGCTGCGTCAATAGTATTATCTTTTGAATCATAAAGATATATTACTCCGCCTTTGCTGTACAGCCTTACAAAATGTCCGACTCCTTCCTGAATGTACAAAACGACTTCCTCTCCATCGGCCAAGGCAGACCGCAAGCCGTTTATATCCACGATATAACCTTTATATTTTGGTCCGAGGACTTCCGCAACGGCGCCCATTGAAGTCAACATTTGATTTTCGGAAACATCAAATCCAAAGCCTCCGGTTTTAACGGATGCTCTTATAAGATCTCTTGAAAGGCCTTCAATATTAATGGGATCCAACTGACCGCCAAGCACCTGAGCCAATACCTTCACCGCACAGTTAACAGGATTAATATCTTCAGATTGAGCAGTATTTACAATTATTCCGCCGTTTTCATCAAAATCGAAAACCCTAATGGCGCCTTCTCTTATGGACTGTTCAATAATATTATTCACTTCAGAATCGCTATATCCCCCGGAAGACATTAACAACTCTCTAAGTTCATCCATTGTTCCGACATTTTCCAACACATTAATCTGTACGTCTGTCATAATCTGCTGCTGCGTTTGAACAGCCACCGCTGCTTGTGCGTCAACTGCCCTGTTTGCAAACATAGGAAAAATCATTCCTGCGTTAAATGTAGTAGCCATGAGTTTAAATGCGGATTTATTGTTAAAGAAACGAAATAATGCCGCCAGCACCGGATTTACTTTAGGTTTGTTTTTATCAAAATTTTTCTTTAAAATATCGTTAAGTTTATTTCCGTCAATAAAGATATTAGGTACATTTCCAAATAATCTTCTCTTGTTAAACAGCCCTCTCAACACTACGCCAATGCCTATCGCTGCTGTAATTCCAACTGCAGCAACAACTATAGGATTTGCCGCCACAATACCGGCTATCGCTGTAAAGTTTGTTACCACTAATGCCGCTATTGTCGGGATTGCAGGAACGGCAATCATAAGAATTTTCGACAAACCTGAATCTTTGACATAAAATTTCTGATTTTTTGCCGAACCTTCTATATAAGGCGTTACCGCTTTTAAAACAATTACTCCTATAGCAGCCAAAACGACTGTTATGCCTATTATAACTATACCTATAGGACCTAAACTCAGTAATGTCGCTCCAAAAGTCCACAAGAATCCCGAAATTGCTCCGGCGGATAAAAATCCCGCTATTCTCCAATTACGCGCTTTTTTATCGCTCGCGCTTGTATCTTTTCTTTCTTCATTATACGTTCTCTGCAATTGCAAAAATTTCGCTGCTACACCCGCAACTGCAACGATACCTACTATTGCCAAAACTATCGCAGGAACTGTAACTATTGCACCTGCTATAAGAAGGCTTGCGATTTTTGCAATGGCAGCCAAAGCAAAAGCGGAAACAACGCCGGTGGTAAGAGACGAATAAATATATGATGTATCTGTGACTACATTTTCTTTTGTTATTGAAGGAATTACTCTTCTGTTAGCAAATCTCGCAATTCCGGTTAAAAGTACACCCGCGCCTGCAAAGATTAAACCGGCAATAATTAAAGGAGCCCCGACAGAAGAAAATATGCCTATGACGGTGAGAGCAACAGAGGAAAATATCAAAGAGGTAGTTATACTCTGCGAAATTCTGTTAAGCGTTCCTTTTATGGCTTTTGTTCTATTCTCTTTGCTGTAATTATATTCATATGTTTTATATGCAACATCAAGGCTGTGTTTTGACTGATATCTTCCCAATTTATCCCAAAAAGTTTTTTTGCCTACATACAAACCAAGCAATACTGCGGCAACCAATGCAACCGGAAGCGCAATACTTGAAACGGAAAAACCGGCAATGACCAAAGCGGAAGCTTTTACAATAAATCCCGCAGTAACAATAACCGACCCTGTAAGAAGCATTGGTAAGAAGGGAACTAACATATTTGCAAGAGAAAGCCCGCGCGAAAAAATAAAATTCCCCGCATCGGAGAAAAAGTCCCTGATTTGATTTCTGCTAAATCTTGTTTTAACCGTCTTCGTATTGAAACCCGCCACATCTGCTTTTTGAATTTGATTAAAACCTCTGTTTGCCATACGGTAAAATCTGGCAACGCTTAACTCTTTGGGTGTTGTTCCTGCCTTTTGAATAAACCAATTGATTATTCTATTTCCGAAAACAAAATTACTTCTGTTTTCAACATCAGATATCGCATTTAAGAAATTTCTCTTCGCCGCCAGCAACTCATTGTATTTTTGCTCTCTTATTGCTTCGGCAATAACCTCTCCGTCCTCACGCGTAGTCTTTCCGTTTGCCTGAGCAAGCTTTACATAATCTTCAGGCGTCAACGCATCTCCAAAATAAACTCTCTGCCAAGCTTTACTATCACTCCCTTTTTGAAATAAAGAGAGAATATCATTTATCCTGTCTCTGAAAAACGATATTCTGTCATCGGTTATTTGTGTAACTTGCGAAGACAATCTTTCATTGTCTCTGACTGATTCGGCCTGTTCAAAATATTTAACACCTTCTTCTGCGTTCTGCTGATACTGCTCATTTTGCATAATCTGATATACAATCGGGAAAAGGCCTTTGCTCTCATATATTTTACTGTCTTTACCCATATCGGATAAGAATTTTTCTATCCTTGCTATTTCTTCGGCAGAAAAATCCACTTGTATAGACGCGCTTGTTTCAGGACTTGCGCTAATTAAACTTAATATATGTTGAACGCTGTCGCCTGATTTTTGTTGTAATTCTTCCAAAGCTCCTACATATTCGTAAAAACCTGCATCTCCGTCGCCTCTTTCAGCCCTGCCCGAGTCCTGAACACGTACAATTTTACTTGATACTCCTGTACCGAATTTATAAATTGTAACATTGGAAAAACTCACTCCGGTCGACAAAACATTGGTATGTACTATAACAGCTCCTCTTTCCAAAAGACCGGCAACTGTATTGCGAAATTTATCGCCTAATATACTTTTTAATGTATAATCCACAAAAAGTATGGCATTATTAACCTTGGTGCTATCTATGAAAGCATCTCTTAAAGCCATAAATACACTTTCTAAAGCTTCTCTTTTGGCTTTCGAGAACTTTTGCAGTGCCTCGGCTTCCTTTAAATTTCTCTCAAGCGCTTCTATTTTTTCCGATTCGGATTTTTTTTCTTTGGCTTCACTTAATCTGGCTTCGGCTATCCTAACTTCGACATCCGCTTTACGTTCTGCATCAATAGCAATATCAAGTTCTGATTTTTTTGCTCTCAATTCTTCAGTTGAAAGAACCGACATATCACTATTTTCTTCTACTATTGTACTTATTAGTTCTTCTCCGGCATCTAAAGAATCAACCCTTACCATAGAAGCAACATCACTGCTGACGCTTCTTAAATCTTTTATACGGTTTGCAATATATGTATTTGCCTGCTTTACGGTTTCAAGAATTCTCATTCCGGCATTAACGCCTCTGGGTTTAACATCCGAGGCATCGCTCTTTCTCCTTTCAGCCTCAGACAAATCTAAATCAACTACTTCTTTTCCCAGAATATCTCTTACAAAATCCCCGATAAGCGATAAAGATCCGGACAATCCTGTCATTCTTTCAAGCCTGTTTCCGAACAGTTTTTTGTACACATATAAAAGCATTATCTGGTCTTCAATCTGGTTTTGAAGAGAAGCATAATCAGGATTATTTGCAACGGCAATTGCAACGGCAAGAAGATGATCTGAAGGGGCTTTTCCGACCTCGACTTCGTTAGTTAAATCATTAACCGGAGCGCTGACTCCTCCTGAAGTTTCGGAAAGGCCGGCACCCGACATATAAAATTTTCTTGCCGTCAAAGCTTGGCTTATCGCAACAGTCCATGTCCTGCTTAAAGCTTTGGGACTTGGTAATATTCTTATTTCCGAACCCGAACTTTCAACTCTTTCGAATAACTCTTCCTGTAAAGCTTCATAAAACGGCGAGTATTCGCCGTCTTTTCCGCTAAAAACGTCATACTGCGCATTCAAACGAACTTTGTGAGCCGACTCTTCAACGGAAAACGCCTTTTTTTGTTCAGTTTCATTAAGAGCAAGCAGCCTTTCTGCAACTTTGTCAGCATGTCTTGCCACCAACAAATTTAATTCTGCGTCACCTTTAGGATTATTCCCGGAAATTATAAGAGGCGTTACAAAATCGGTTCCTATTAACTGATCGGCTTCGTCCGCAATAGTGTAAAAATTTCTGCCGGAAGACAATAATTCGCCCGACATATCTTCAAAGCCTATTCTGCTAGGAACGGTAACCAAAATAGAAGTCTGTTCCAATAATTCTTCCAGGCTGCTTCTAATTTCATCAGCTTGACGTACGCCATTTTCAAATCTAACAAGTCTATATTCATCGTCTAAAAACACGCCTATTGAAAAACTTCCTTTCTTTACTATTGCGTCAAGCACAGCCGGATGATTAATAATTTCGGCTAATCCGTCGGCACTCTGGTCAACGAGAGTTTTATTGGCAGTCGTTATAATAAGAAAATCCGACGGAGTTCTTTCTTCTTCTGTAAGCCATTTTAAAGCGGAAAGATTTATCATACCGCTTTTACCGCCGCCCATTTCTTTTTGAAACAGTGTGTTTTCCCAGCCGCTTCGAATGCTATTTGCACCTTCCACCTGACCTTGAGTGGGATCGCTTTCTATTTCAAAATTTTTGCCTATAGTCTGCCTCATAGCTGCATAAAACGCATTCAGCAGATTGTCATTGCCAAATGCTTTTCTATTTCTTTCAGCCCTTTCGGCAGGAGATAACAAAGTTTCGGTTACTTCTGCTGCGGTTACTGCTGCTTGTCTTGAAAATCTTCCCTTCAACGAATTCCAAAGATTTGCCGAGGCATCTTGTATGACATTAGGCATAAAAGTCCACGCATCGCCAAGAAAAACGGCAAGTTCAGAACGGCCGGGATTATTAAAATGCCTCAATTCATGCATAAGAAATACTTTAAGGAATGTTCTATATCTTATATTCAGGCCATCTGAAGGCGAAGTAAAAAATTTGCCAAAAAGGCTGGGGTTTACGTAAATTACTCTATTGCCTTCGTCATTTAAACCTACCTTAGCAAAAGTATATTTATTGAAACCAAACTTTTCCTTTATTTCATCGTTTGCAAATTCAAATCTGGCATCAGATTTTCCTTTTGCGCTATCGGGAATTAAAGAGAGAGACCGCTGCAGCAAATCATTATCGCTTCCATCGCTGGTCGTAATAGAATTAACCGCAAGAACAAACGATTCGGCTAAACCGGTTAAACCCAAAATACCTAAAACTGCACCGAAAGCTATAACAAAAGGAGCAAAGAACACACCGATAACAGAAATCCCGCTTACCAATAAAGGAATTGACAAAGCCATTAAAGCCGCGCCGATTACGCCGGAATTTAATGCAGATTTAGCTTTTGGCGCTTCCGATGAAGTTCCGCCGGTACGTACAAAAGAGCCATTTTCATAAGAATAGATATTTCCATTTGCATTAAGTTCAACATTTCCGGCCGCGGAAACAGAAACTTCAGCCGCAATGCTTAATTTATTAGCAGATATAATTTGTTTTAAAACATTACTTATCGCAGTAGCCACATTTGAGTCAATTTTGCCGCCGGCTGCTGCATAAACATTTGCAATATATGCAAGTTGTTCAGTCGTAGGCAACTGACTGATGTTTAAAGTCGCCAATGCCTGAAAAGAAATTTTGCTTTGTTCTTTTGCGATTTTATAATAAGTTTCTTCGGCTACCTGCACGCCGCCGGTTACGTTGGGGGTTATTACTACGTAGGATATGTTATTTTTGGCTAAAAGCGCCGACACGCCTTCGGTGTGAAAACCGCCGGTAATTATTACTTCCACGTTTTTGGCGTCTCTTAGCGAAGCAATGACTTTTTCCGTATCGGTTCTTTCTGCGGCAATATCGTCTTTCAATACGACGGGCACGGAAGCATTGATTCCGTCTATGTTGTCAATGAAGTATTTGTTTCTGTCAATGTTGATATAGTAAAATTTATCTGCTTCTTTTTCGTACTCTTCCAAAAGGGCGAGTTTTTTATTATCGACATACTTTACCCAGAGATTTTTAAACTGTTCTACATTTGCCCTGTAATATTCGTAATCGTCGGATGTAATTTTGCTCGAATAAAAATCTCTCAAATACTTTACAAACCCCGCCAAAAACACCACTTCTCTTTCGCTGTTGTTTGTAGAAAATTCAAAGTTTATTTCGGAAGCAAGCCTTTCTTCTTCTTTCAACATTTCCAACGGATTTACTTTCTGGCTTAAGTCTATGTAATTAAAAAATTTATTCAGTTCCGGGAAATTGACAGACAAGTCAATTTGGTTCTCTTTTGAAATCTTTACGAAATAAGTATAAAGCCTGTCGAGTTCCGTAAAATTGTTTGTGGCCTCGGTTATCATTTTGTAAGCCGAAAAAGGCAAAACTTCTTTCAGCTTGTACACAAACCCTTGAAGTTCCTGCGTAGCTCTTTCATAATTTATTTTCTTGCCTTCAGCCAAAAGATTTACATAAGCCCCGATATTTTCGTATTTGTACATATCTATGCCGAGGTTGTCGGTATGTTTAGCCATCAACGCAAAATATTTTTTCGCATCGCATAGTCCGGCGGCATATTCTTTTGACAACTCGTCAATTTTTTGCTGTCTCCTGTTGAAGTACATCCCTTTAAGTATGTCTGCGTCGGCTTTGATACTGTCTAAAACAAGAGAAATGTCCGATTGAGAATTTAATATATCTCCGAATCTTTTAAGATTTGCAAGATATTCTTCTTTGTTTTCAAGCCCCTTGATCACTGTAGGCCGGTTGCTCGTTACGGAATAATATTCGGCGCCCGTAAGCCTGCCGCCGTCAATCAATGCGGAAAGAACTTTTTCTTTAACGTCTTTATCGGATATATTTGCAAGCCACGAAGTATCAACCTGCCCGTACGCGCCTTCAAGGTAAACGTTCTTGACGCCGTATTCTTTATCGAAAGTATTTATGATATTGCTTATATTCTTTTGCGTTTCCGGATGCGAATGCAAATCCTGAATATTGATTATCACTGTATCGCTGCCCGCAAAATTTGATGACGTGATTCTGCCGTAAGAATACGGAAGCGTAAAATCCGAAAACACTTGTTTAAACTGCTCGGTTTGTTTTATGTTATCGACAACCATTGCAACGCTTTGCCCGTAAACAAAAGACAAGAGAAAACAATTAACTATAAAGATAGCAATAAGTTTTACGGCATTAAGTTCGGAAACCCAGAGAGCGGCTCTCCCCGACTGTTTTGCCGCGCCGGAAATTAAAGACGATATCAGCATCTTTAATTTTTCTTTAAACTTATCCATAAAACCCCCGAATGTTAGATTATTAATTGTTTTCATTTTAAGCCTCCGTCTGCCTTCCATATAAAATGGAAAAACCCAACTTTGTTAAAAAACAAAATCGGGCAGGCAAAATATATATTTGACATCTTTTTTATCCTTACGGGTATGCCCCTCGGTAACATCGACATAATAATTAATAATAATAACAAGAATCGAAAGGCATTATTATCGAATCGACAAAGCAGATTTTTATACTCCTGTACTGAAAATAAATACGCTCCGCTCAATGCAAACTTCGCGCCTCCGCCGAACGAAGACGGAACGACAGCCGTCAATTCTTCTTTAACTTTCTTTTCATTCTTCTTCGCAAAAATCACGGCGTAAACGTCTCTTAAGTTCGTTTTAGAACCACTCGTAGCGTCGCTGAAAGAATTACCGGAATTTAACAAATCGTTAACTATTTTTATGGGTAGATTTATATTGCTGTAAATCCTGCTTAAACTCGAACCTAACTGCATCACATTTTTATCAACTGAAATACCGGGTTTGTAAAAAGCCGAAAGATTTGCCGAATTTAAAAACAATGAAAAAACAACAACGACAACAATCTTAAAGATCGAAGTCTTTTTAAAAACCCTGAAATGGTGGTTTAAATGTTTAGTTTTCATTTTGCGTTAAAATTATAACGAATTTGCTATACTTTGCAATGCTTTTTTGATATTTTTTTTAATTTTAAAACAGATGCGCACTCTTGCCGGATTACACCGGATTGACCAGCATTTTTTGTTCAACCAAACCGGCGTCAATCCATTGCTTTATTAGTTCGCCGGTAGGCTCTACAACCGGCTCATACTCGATTATGTTCCCGCTGCCGTCTTCTTTTTCGGCCAAAACATAACCTTTGAATGTGTTGACATAATTGAACCCTTCCGGTATCGAAACGATTTTATCGTCAACACTCTTCTTTTTGAAAAAAATCTCGTCCGTACCGTTGGAATAACGCATTACATCGCTGGGCTGTGTAACCGCCGAACCGAAATCGCCCAGCTGCAAAACAACTTCTCTTCTTTCATTTTTAAAAATCGTAACCTGGCTTGTCCTGACATCCCAAATTCCTACAAGCTGCCCCTGATGATACAGATTTTTACTTATGGCTTCGTCATTAAACGAAGTATATAACGTTCTGCCGTCAACATCGTACCAAGTGGTTTCCTGATTTTCTCTGTTAAACGTTGAAACAAGCTGCGAACCGTTCCACAAATAATCGACAGTTACAGCTCCGGCGTAATTCTTTGAAACCGTCTGTTTTCCGTTTTCAAAATACGTAGTTTCTCTTGTCGCAGGGTCAAAAGAACTTTCTAAAACGTGATTGCCTTTGTCGTCATAAACATAGTTATATTTAGAAAGGACAACGCCGTCTTTATTTTCCGTATACAACATTTCACTATTTTCGGAAAAATGCGTTTTATTTCCGTACATATCGGTTTTTACGCGCATCCTGTTCTTATCGTCATACTCGTATTTGGCCATACGATTGCCTTCATAATCAAGTTCATACGAAGCAAGACCTTTTTCGTCAAAAACAGTTTTTCCTTTGGTCATTTCGTTTGTAACCGCGGAGATGGTTTTACCGTATTTGTTATATTCGTAGGTTTTCGTAAGATTATTGTCTTTGTCGTATTCTTTTATGATTTTTCCGCCGATGCCGGTCTCTTTGGTTGAAAGAAGTTCGCCGAATTCATTCATTACTTCAATCTTATTCGTACCCTTTATGTTGCGAGAGATGCCGGTAAGGTTACCCTGCGCATCCCTTGTTTTGGTTATGCCGTTAAGAGAATAAGTCGTTTTTCCGTCCTTGGATATGCTCACGGCAAGTCTTCCGTTAGGAGTATAATACAATCTCGATCCTGAAGAGTCCGTAGCGACTATAGGTCTGTTTGGAAGAATTTGAAACATGCGGTTAGGCTTGGCAAAATCCCTGAGATCTTCAACGCTTCTGCCTTCAGGGCCTATTTTGTAAGGGTTGGGGGTCGGTAAAAACGATGCGTTTACCGATGACGACGCGAGCAGTATCGATGATATCAACGCCAAGATATTTTTGTTTTTCATGATTTATTCCTCCTCTACGATAAAATTATACCAAACAGAAGAGGAATCAGACTAAAATAGATGTGATTTATTTGTGAAATTACTTGATGTCCGGAATGCCGTAATTTACGACCATGATGCGCATTCTTATAGGCTTGCCGTTTATGGTTTTGCCTCTTGTAGGCTCGTATATATTTCCGAAGACTGTCGCGAGCTGCCCTGTATTTTCGGTCAACTCTTCAAGTTTATCTCCGAATAATACATAATACAAACCGTTCTCGCTGCCTTCGAGATAGAGAGTTTTTTCTTCATCCTCTGCCTGTTTTATAATACCTTTCACTTTTACCATCAAATCACTGCTGACTATGTTCGGTTTCAAATATTTTGCTCTCATATATTTTACATATGCATACGGAACCACTAAAATTAAAGCCGCAATAACCGCGATAATTACCCCAAAAATAACCCATTTCTTTTTATTTTTTTGAGACGGTTCCATAATACCCCCGCTGTTTAAATTTAAGTACTTTGGAAAAGATTATAACTGATTTTTTTTACATTTGCAATATTGCGGCGCAATTTTTGCATCATATTTGCGAATACAAAGAAACCATTTCTATCGCGCTTACAGCAGCGTCGGCGCCTTTATTGCCGGCCTTTGTGCCTGCCCTTTCCACAGCTTGCTCTATAGTATCCGTAGTCAAAACTCCGAAAATCACCGGAACTTTGCTTTGAAGCCCGACAGAAGCAACTCCTTTTGAAACTTCCGCCGAAACATAATCAAAATGAGGCGTTGCTCCTCTTATAACGCAGCCCAAACATATAACGGCGTCCGCTTTTCCGCTTTCGGCGATTTTTTTTGCGACCGCCGGTATTTCAAACGCTCCGGGAACCCAAACCAAAGAAATATTTTCGTCCGTAACGCCGTGCCTTTTAAGCATATCTTCAGCGCCGCCGATGAGTTTGTTCGTGATAAACTCATTAAATCTTGAAACGACTATCGCAAATTTTTTTCCGTCGCCTTTCAACTGACCGTTTACAATTTTCATTTTTCTCTCCTGTTTAAACTACAGCGGTTTTGAGTATAAAATAAGGCGATGACAACATATGCCGTCAACTTCACTCGCCGCACCGCACTCTTCAAACTGCCTTTAATATGTGCCCCATCTTTTCTTTTTTCGTCCTTAAATATCTTTTGTTCGGCTCGGCCGGCTTAATTTCAAGAGGGACTCTTTTTGAAATTTTAAGACCGTATCCCTCAAGCCCGACGATTTTGCGTGGATTATTCGTCATAAGGTTTATGCTTTTTATGCCGAGTTCGGATAAAATCTGCGCGCCTATGCCGTAGTCTCTTAAATCCGGCGCAAAACCCAAAGCAATATTTGCTTCGACGGTATCCATTCCTTTTTCCTGCAAATGGTACGCTTTAAGCTTGTTCGCAAGGCCTATACCCCTGCCTTCCTGATGCATATACAGTACAACGCCCTGCCCCGCTTTTTCAACGGCTTTTAACGCCGTTTCAAGCTGGTCTCCGCAGTCGCATCTCAAAGAATGAAAAATGTCGCCGGTTTCGCACGACGAATGAACTCTCACCAAAACGTTTTTTTTGCCTTTTACGTCGCCTTTTATTATCGCAAGATGAGTGTCTTTCGTCACGGAATCTTCAAAAAGGTCAAGTTTGAAATGCCCGAACTTTGTCGGAAAATTTACGCTTACGATTTCTTTTACAAGTTTTTCCGTCTGCCTGCGGTAATTTACCAGATCCTCTATAGTTACAATTTTAAGATTATGTTTTTTCGCAAATTTCAGCAAATGCGGCATTCTTGCCATTGTGCCGTCTTCGTTCATTATTTCGCAGATGACACCCGAGGGGTAAAGGCCGGCAAGTTCCATTAAATCTACCGCGGCTTCCGTATGCCCCGTTCTTACTAAAACGCCGCCGTCTTTATAACGCAAAGGGAATATGTGCCCGGGACGGCTGAAATCTTCCGGTTTTGCCGTTTCGTCTATAAGTTTTTTGACAGTCACAGCCCTGTCATAAGCTGAAATTCCCGTCGTAGTGCCTATCCGGTAGTCAACGGATACGGTAAAAGAACATCCTTTTTTTTCAGTCGGTTTTTCAACCATGTTTTCGATTTCAAGTTCTTCAAGCCTGTCGTTTTTCATAGGCACGCAGATAAGGCCTCTTGCGTGTTTGGTCATAAAGTTGATAATTTCAGGCGTGGTTTTTTGGGCAGAACATATCAAATCCCCCTCGTTTTCCCGCCCCGGATCGTCAACGACTATAACCATTTTCCCGGATTTTATATCTTTTACCGCGCTTTCCACGCTTGCAAACGCTTTATTTTTCATATAAATTTCCTTTTCAAAATCCGTTTTCTTTAAGCATATCCAAAGTAATGCCGCCGGCGTTTTTACCGCTTGTAAATTTTTCGATGTATTTTGCCAGAATATCCGTTTCTATATTTACGAGATCTCCGGCTTTTTTATACTTTAACGCCGTATTGTCAAAAGTTTCCGGGATTATGTAAACTTCAAATCCCGAAAGGCCGGCATTTGATACCGTAAGGCTTATGCCGTCAACGGCTATAGAACCTTTGTCAACGCAATATTTGATTATATTTTCAGGGCAAGAAAAATTTATTTTGAAAAACCTGTCCGTTTTTTCGATTTTTTCGATTTTTGCCGTTGCGTCGATATGTCCGTTTACAATATGCCCGCCGAGACGCGACGAAAGCTGCAAAGCTCTTTCCAAATTGACTTTTGAATTCGGTTTAAGGCTCGACAAATCGGTAATTTTATCCGTATGCGGACTGTAATCCGCCGTAAAATTTCCGGGGTTTACGGAAACGGCCGTAAGGCAGACGCCGTTTACCGAAACGCTGTCGCCTACGGCAATAGAACCGAGTTTAGTTTCAACAGTAATCTGCGACTGTGAAATATTTTTGACGATTCCTATGTCTTCTATAAGACCCGTAAACATTATGATTTTCCTTTTATTTAACTTTTCCGGTTACAAGCAAATCCGCGCCGATTTTACGGACTTTCATATCTTTAATTTTTATAGCGTCTTTTATTTTTTCAGCGCCGTTTCCGCTTACAACCGAAACCGCATTTTTTCCGCCTATAATTTTAGGCGCGATAAAAAAATATATGTCGTCAACAACATTTGAAAATAACGCGGAAGAAATGACGTTCCCTCCGCCTTCAATAAGCACTTTTTTCAAAGCCAGGCTTTTAAGTTTATCGATAATTACGCTAAAATCTTTTCTTGCTGATTTCATATTTACGCCGGCCAAAATAACGCCGTCTTTTTTCATATGCTCCGGAACGTTTTTAACTTTTTCATCGTAAATGACAACCGTCGGAACGGAACAGTCAAACAAATGATAATTTTCCGGCAGTTCCAGCTTGAAATCTATTACAACCCTTACGGGATTTCTTCCTTTGGAATGCGAAGTCAAAAGCGGGTTGTCCTTTAAGGCCGTATTTGTCCCGACTAAAACAGCATCGTAACGGGTCCTGAGTTTATGGACAAAATCCCTGGACTTTTCCGAGGTTATCCATTTCGAATCATAATTACACGAGGCTATTTTCCCGTCTAAAGTCATCGCCGCTTTTACGGAAACTTTCGATTTTTCTTTTAAACCGAAAAAATATTCTTTTACCGCGGTTTTTGCCCGCTTTGACAAAAGGCCGTAACAAACTTCGACGCCGTTTTTCTCTAAAACTTCACGGCTTCCCGACACGTTCGGGTCTTTTACGGCGGCAAAAACTCTCTTTATTTTCGATTTTATAATGCTCCGGGTGCAAGGCGGCCTTTTGCCGTAGCTGTTGCAAGGTTCAAGCGTTACGTACATATCCGCGCCTTCCGCTTTTTTGCCCGCGTCGGTAAGCGCGTTTATCTCGGCATGGTTTCCGCCGAAACGCTTATGATAGCCTTTGCCCACAATTTTGCCGTCCTTGACTATAACGCAGCCCACTTTAGGATTAGGAAAAACTTTCCCTTCCCCTTTTTCGGCAAGCTCAACGGCAATTTGCATATATTTTTTATCCATAAAAAGAAAAAATCCCGCAAGAATATAATTATATCTTCGGGATTTACCGCAAAAAACGCATAATATCTTCTCTCATCCGGACTTTACCGTCGGCATCCGATTTTCACGGATTCAATCTGTTTTTTAAAACAGAGTCGCAGGCTTAAAAGCTTTTTGCTTTTTCACTGCCGGTAAGGAATATGGAGCTTTGCTCCCTTCACCTTCCCCGAAGATTCGGCTTTGCCTTACGGCGGCGCCGTCAAATTTTCGCTAATTTAACCATTTTTACATTTATATGTCAATTACGTTACGCTATTTCATAATCAAAATCCTGCAGCGTTCGGTTTCTGTCTTTCCCGCATTAAACATTTATCTGTTGATAAGCTTATATCTTATTCTTTTTCTCAAGGATTTAATAAAAATAAAATTAGTGATAAACATTACCAGTTTTTCTTTTATTTTTTTCTTCAAAGTAGAAATTCTGCTCCACCGTTTAAGCTCTTCGGCAGATATGTAGTCTTCCAGAGAATTCGGTTCATATATTGTGTCATTATATTCATACCGGCTGTCTTTCAGCCACTGTTTCATATATTTATTCCTTACGGACACGGCATACGCCATCCCGTACGGAAACGGCCGTAAAAAATCCAAATCCGCTTTTATTCCGGTATAGTCGATATTTTTCATCTTATTGATTTTGATTTGCTGCGAGAAAATATCATCTCCGGCTCTAAATACAACGGTAAGTTTAATGCCGTCATCTGCAAAAAGCGACAAATGCATAGCCGTACCTTGAATTCCGGCAAGGTGCTTACAGTTTTTCATAAGACTTATCTGTTCTTCTATCCTTAAATGTTCCGGATATATTATTTTAAACCCGTTATCTTGAAAAACTTTTTCTATTTCCTGCTCTCCTGCTACGCTTGTCTCTCTTTTATTGAATTTTGTTCTGGAAAGATAAATTTTATCGTATTCGCGGCCTTTAACGTTATCTCTTATCCTTTTATATATTTCATTATGTTTTTTATTGTATGAAGACCCGAATATCAAACCGGATTCTTCGGGAACAACAACAGACCTGAACTTTGCCGGTTTTGTTATTCTCTCAACATTGTTTTTATTCAGCCCGAACAGTTCAAGAATTTCAATAAAAAAAACATCTGATTCACCTATATAAACGGCTTTTTTATTTGACATTCCCGAATCAAAATAAATCCACAGGCGATTCAGGGATTCTAAAATAAAATGCCCGAAATGCGATGAAAAATACCCCAGAAACACAACATCTTCATCGCGATATACCACGTCGGAATTAAATCGATAATGCGGAGGATAACCCACCTTCACATGAGACAAAGTCTTTCTCGTTTTTGATAAATCTGCGATATTGCCGTTTGAATCGAATACTCCTCCTTCATTATCTATTTCAGCAAGATTCGAAGAATCGCGAAACGGCAATATAAAAGCATTATCGTAAATTTCTTTTTTCAACTCTTTCGTATCTTCTTTTATATTTGACGCATATTCGTTAAACATCTTAATAAAATCATCAGAACCGTAAATTTTATCCATAGTACATACCTTTCTTAAATTTTGATAAACAGCACAAGCCTGCAGTTACATTCTATTTCATCAACTACTTCACAAAATCCCGATTGTATAAATACAAAAATAAACATTGTTTTTTCATAATATCTCCTTAAAACAATAATGCAAATTTTTTACTAAGACTTGATTGTATAATAATTAAAGCCATTTTATCAAATTAAATCCGAAGTATTGAGTATTCATAAATATGTTATAATTACGGCATATTTTAAATCCGGTATTGTCTTTATTTATGTGTGTACTTTATGAAAAATTTACAAGAAAATAAGCAAAATAATAAAACCTTCGTTACTCAGCCGTTACTCCCTTCTTTGGAAGAGTATATATCTCATCTTAAAGATATATGGGAATCAAAATGGCTGACAAATATGGGCGAAAAGCACAATCTTTTGGAAAACAGGCTAAAAGGCGTTTTAAAAATTAAAAACGTATCTTTATTTAATAACGGAGCAATCGCGCTTCTGACGGCGCTGAAAGCTCTCGACCTGCCGGCAGGCAGTGAAGTTATAACGACTCCTTTTACTTTTGCGGCAACTCCTCACTGCATTTCTTGGAACGGATTGCTGCCTGTCTTCTGCGATATTGAGCCCGGCACAATGTGTATTGACCCGGATAAAATAGAAAATTTGATCACCGCGAAAACCTCTGCTATTTTAGCCGTCCATGTTTACGGATTTCCCTGCGATGTTGAAAAAATAGAAAAAATCGCGCAAAAACATCATTTAAAAGTCATTTTTGACGCCGCGCACGCTTTTACGACAGAATTTAAAGGCAAAAGTATCGCTACATTCGGAGACATCTCAATGTTTTCGTTTCATGCCACTAAGCTCTTTAATACTGCCGAAGGCGGATGTCTCACGTATAACAATGATGATTTGGTCAAAAAGATTTACAACCTTAGAAATTTCGGTATTCAATCGGAAGAAATTGTCGAAGAAATCGGAATTAACGGCAAAATGAATGAACTTCAGGCATCGCTCGGGCTTCTGAATCTTGAACTTTTTGAAGAAGAAAAAAATAAAAGAGCAGAAATAAAGGCCTTTTATGATCAAAATTTAGCCGGTATCAAAGGAATAAGAGTCCCTCAAATGCCGGAAACCGCGACAAACTCTTACCAATACTACCCTATAGTAATTGAAGACGATTATCCGCTTTCGCGCAATGAATTATATGAAAAATTCAAATCGATAAATATTATGACGCGAAAATACTTTTATCCGATCTGTTCCGATTATGAATGCTATAAAGGCTTGCCTTCTTCGTCAAAAGAAAATCTGCCTGTCACAAATGAAATAAAAAATAAAGTGCTTTGCCTGCCTTTTTACGGCAATCTGGATTTTGAAACATTGAAAATAATATGCAAAACATTGATGCCCGTGCGCAATCAATGAATCACACCTTATATCCGAGGCTTAAAAAGGAATATCTATGGCAATAAACAGTTTTTATTCTGAAGTTGAATTAAAGGAATTAGGACTGAAAAGCTGCGGCAAAAACGTTTTAATTTCAAAAAAATGCTCAATATACGATGCCGAAAACATTTCAGTCGGAAGCAATGTCAGAATAGACGATTTTTGTATTTTATCCGGAAAAATAGAAATAGGAAATTACGTTCATATTTCCCCTTACTGCGCCTTACACGGCAAAGCCGGCATTAAAATAGGCGATTTTTGCGGGATATCTTCACGCGGCACAATATACAGCGTAAGCGATGATTTTTCAGGTGAATTTATGATAAGCCCCATGGTGCCTTATGAACTGACAAACGTTAAAAAAGCCAAAGTCACGCTAAACAACTATGTTCAGCTGGGCGCGAACACCGTAGTTTTGCCCGGGGTTGTTTTCGGAGAGGGATCTGTAACGGGAGCTTGTACGTTAATATTAAAAAATACAAAAGAATGGACAATAAATGCCGGTATTCCGGCAAGAGAAATTTCAGACCGAAAGAAAAACATCATAGAACTTTCAAAGAAAATAAAAGATTTCCAATCTTAATCTTATGCAGCCTGCATTATATCCGGAAAACGAATTGATTTTTCAAGCAAAATTCAAAAATTAACCCGGTATATCCGCCGTACTTATTTAAAAAACCAAAATGTTCTTATGATATTTCTTGCAATTCTTATTACTTTGGGCATAAATACAATGTTATTTTTTACCCAGAAACGAAATAGTGCATATTTCACTTTTAAAAATTTATCCGGCGAAGCGTTAACAACCGAATTCAAATTAAAATAATCTATACTGTCTTTAATGAGATTTAACATATTTCTTATCTCAAATAAGGAACATCTCGACAAAAGCCCTATATTCCACCTGTCATAATAACCGACAAGCGTATCGCATACGGCGGCATCAATTATATCTTCGTATTCTTTATCTTTAAAACCTCTGTCCTTAATATTCTTTTTCAATAGTGTAAAATCTTTTAGGCAAGAAGATACCATCCAAAATACTTTCTTCGAAAGAGAACCCTCTGTTTGCCTATAGTAATAACTTACCGACTCGTTTACAACTATTTTTTTTGCATACAGCAGCGTTAAAGCCGTAAACGTCATATCAAGCGTAAATAATCTGATGCCGTTTTCCATAATAACAGAACGCTTAATTAAGCGTCCCCAATGTACGACAATACATTTATAAAACAAAGAAAAAAACTTATATCTGTTTTCATCGTTTATTTCCACGGTTTCATCAGGATTAATATTCATACCTTTGGCAAGATTTACATTTTTTATATTAGAACCGCCATAGTACTCTTTTATCCCGCCAAACACCATGTCATAATTATTCTTTAATGTTTCGGCATTTAAAACTTCAAAATAATTCAAATCCAAAAAATCGTCATGATCCATAAAAAACATATAGCCGCCGGAGCTTCGGTCAACGGCAAAATTGGTTGCCGCGCTCGCTCCGGAATTAGCCCGGTCAAAAACTTTTAATCTCGAATCTTTCGCGGCATATTCGTTTAATATTTCAAGCGTATTATCGGTAGAACCGTCATTAACGCAGATAAGCTCGATATCTTTGAACGTCTGATTGAGCACGGACTCAACGCATTGCCTTATATGCTTGGATGAGTTATAGCACGGCACTAAAACGCTTATTTTAGGATTCGGCATAGACAGGATTCTCCGAAAAAACAAGTATGCTGTTAATCATAAAAATGTTTGCCCGATTGTTCTGCTTTTATTTTTATTTCTGATTATATCGCGTAATTTCAACATCTGCGCAAGCCCTCCTCCGACACGGATGCTTGTAATAAGGTATTTTAAAATCTCGGATATATTGGTTTTCTTTTCGGGGCGGCTTATATCGTATATTCTTTTCCTGATCAAATGGACTTTTTTTACATGATGCTCGCCTACATGAAAATTGTTTTCTCTGTCATGATACATAAGCGCTAAAGGCGACACCCCTATTTTCTTCTTATGATACCTTACCCTGTCGGTATAATTGTCATCTTCCGAGTAATGAAAAAACGACGGAGAAAAACCGCCTATCTCATTTAAGCATTTTCTGCTGATAAGCCATGCGGCGGCGTTAATGCCTTTGGTTTCGTATAACTCCTTATATTCGTTTTTTGCAAAATCGAGCAATACGGGAGAACCGCTTTTATCTATATAACCCTTAAATCCTATGTCAAAATCGGTACCGCTTCCGTTATAATGCAAAGGGCTGACTATATAATAGTCCTCATTTTTACTCTGCACTTCGGCAAGTTTGCGGATATCTTCACCCGAAATCCAGGCGTCCTGATTTAACAAAAACGCATAATCGAATCCATTGTCCAGAGCCATCCTGAGCCCGGCATTATTTGCCTTGCCGAACCCCAGGTTTTCTTTGCTTTCGATAATTTTAACGAACGGATATTTGTTTTTTATATGTTCGACCGTATTGTCCGTTGAATTATTATCAAATGCCAATACTTCAAACCCCTGCGGCAAGCCGCCAAACCCGCCGAAGCATTTATCGGCAAATTTCATTCCGTTATATGTTACGATAATTATAAGTATTTTATGCTGCATTTAAGCTTACCCCTGGCTGTTTAATTTAACGGCTTGTTATTTTTTATCCGGATATTTACCGGCATAATATTTTTTAAGTTTTCTGATTTTTGCCTGCTTTGCGAAATATTTATGCGGCTGGTGAACCAGAAAACCGTGTTTTCTGTATTTATCTTCAAAAAGAAGGTGCTTTATCATTTCCGACTGCATTTTTAATACTAAGGGCATCATACCGCTTATGATTTTTTTATTAAACTCGGACAAAGGGATAAAATTCGAAGAAAATTCTACGGAAGAGTTTCCGCAGTTTTGCCCTTCAAAACCTATATGCTGGACTAAACAGTTTTTTGGGACCATAAGCCTGACATTTTCGGAAATAAGAAAATCGGAAAGTTTAAAATCCATTGACCTCGGACTTTCTTCCTGAGTCTTGATAAACTTATCCAGCAGAGCTTTCGATATGCAAATCCCGGCAAAACCGACATCTTCTTTGTAAACAAACTCGCCGTCAAAATAAATATCCCTGTGCAGCTCGGAGTTATACAGCCCCAAGAATCCGTCTGTTTTTTCAAAATTATTGAAGACATAATCGATTGTGTCGGGCCTGAGCAGCAGATCGGAATCGCAAATAAACAAAACGTCGTTTGCGGAATCTAAAAAATCAAGCATTATCCTGTAAACGTGCAAATCGGCGGATTTGAGATTTTTTTCTCTGTTGACTACTTTGGCGTTCGGGGAATTAAAAAGTTTTTCCAAATATTTCCCGTCAAACTCCGTACTGCAGTCGTTAAATACGGTTATATCCGCTTTATCGATATTAGAACATTCATACAGCGATTTTGCGGTAATTTCCAAATAGTTTTTTCTGTTATAAACAGGTATCGCGACCGTCAGTTTCATTTTAACATCCCGGTTAATTTCTCGATTATCAAATCGTTATTTATATTGTTTATATCGTTTGCCGCCGCCCCGTTTTTAGTATCGACCGAAATTTGAACGGCTTTATCATAATTCGGCGCCCAAACTTTATTAAGTTTTTCGCAATCTCCCGAATCGTCCATATACAAAGCTATCATTTTTTTGTCAAAAGCGGCGGATATATGCACTATAGAAGTATCCGGCGTTATGACAAAATCGGAATATTTTATCAATGCCGCCGCATAAAGGATGCTTTTACTCTCGGGAATGTAAACGCGTTCGGAAAGCCGGATATTCCGTTTAATGTCAGGAGCCGCATTTAATATGACCTGCGCTTCTTTATCCGAAAGTATTTTATCTATTAAACCGTTTGTTTTTTCAAGAGAAAAATTTTTACGTTTTTTTGCGGCATAAGTGTTTAAAAATACCAGCTTTTTTCCGGCAAACTTTTCCCTTATTTCCATACCGTATTTTTCTTCGTCTCCGCTTAAAAAAACATCGTATTTCAAAGAAGGATTCGCAATACCGAGAAAATTAAGCGCGTCGGAGTATATTTTAGTTATGTGAATATTTTTATAATTGGAATTCAGCGAAAAATCATAAATATTATAATTTTCCTTATTAAAACCTATAAGAAATTCCGGATTGATTTTCCTTAACATATATAAATGCAAAGGCCTGGGCCTGAAAGGAAAGAAATCAACAAAAACGTCTATTTTCTTTGAATTTAAATAATTATAAACGCGCAAATCCTTAAAAAACTTTCCGGTTTTTACCGCTGTTTCGTCAACATAAGGATTATGTTTGATTATCTCCCGGTTATTCTTTCCGCATAAAACGTAAATCTTTTTATCGGGATATTTTTTTTTCATTTCCCTAAACAGCAAAGTAGAAACGACCATATCGCCGATTTTGTCGTCATCCCTTAAAAACAAAACGGATTTTGCGTTTTCAAAATCCGGTTTTTTATTTGATTTCTCTCTTTTATCAAATAAAAATTTCGCAAGGCTCTTTCTGAAAGATTTCACGGCATTCTTTATTTTCATACGCAAAATAAGTCGTTCGCTCCTAATTCCCAACTGCAGTTTTAAGTCCCCGACTGCCAGGAATTCAAATACTTCTTTTGTTCGGCGGTAAGCGTATCTATCTTTACCCCCATGGCGTTGAGTTTCAATCTGGCTATTTCTTTATCCATGCTTTCGGGTATCACATAAACCTGTTTTTCAAGTTTTTTATGGTTTTTCAGCATATATTCCGCGGACAAAGCCTGATTGGCAAAAGACATATCCATAACGCTTGCGGGGTGTCCTTCGGCGGCGGCTAAGTTTATCAAACGCCCTTCGCCCAAAACGCATACGGTTTTATTGTTTTTCAAAGTATATTCGTCAACAAAATCTCTTACGTTTTTAACGGATTTAGACATTTGTTTCAACGCTTTAAGGTTTATTTCATCGTTAAAATGGCCGGAATTGCACACTATCGCGCCGTTTTTCATTAAAGAAAAATGATGTTTGTCTATAACGTTTAAATCTCCGGTCAAAGTTACGAATATATCGCCTTTTTTGGCGGCTTCTTTCATAGGCATAACTTCAAAACCGTCCATAGCGGCTTCAATTGCTTTCAAATGGTCAACTTCTGTCACTATAACATGCGCCCCGAGCCCTTTTGCCCTTGCCGCAAAACCGCGCCCGCACCAGCCGTAACCCGCGACAACAACGACTTTTCCGGCTATCAAAACATTTGTCGCTCTCACGATTCCGTCTATGGTTGACTGTCCGGTGCCGTAGCGGTTATCGAAAAAATGTTTAGTAAGCGCGTCGTTTACCGCAACTACGGGATATGCCAAAACGCCGTCTTTCGCCATTGCTCTCAAACGTATGACGCCGGTTGTCGTTTCTTCCGTCCCGCCGATTATATCTTTCAAAAGCTCTTTTCTTTTCAAAAGAATGGTTGACACCAAATCCGCGCCGTCATCCATAGTCATATTGGGTTTTACGTCCAAAACTTCGTTTATATGCGAATAATATACGCTGTTGTTTTCGCCTTTAACCGCAAAAACCGGAATGCCGTAATCTTTTACAAGCGACGCGGCTACGTCGTCCTGCGTGGACAAAGGGTTTGAAGCGCACAAATAAACGTCCGCTCCGCCGGCTTTTAACGTAATGGCGAGATTTGCCGTTTCAGTAGTAACGTGGAGACAGCAGGAAATTTTTATGTTTTTAAGCGGTTTTTGCTTTGTGAAACGCTCTTTTATCTGCCTTAAAACCGGCATCTCTTTTTCCGCCCAAACTATTCTTTTTTTGCCTTTGCCGGCCAGATTAATATCTTTAATGTCGTATTTCACAATAAACTCCTTTTTTTATTGCCGTCATCATATTCAATCGCCGCCCTGCGTGGACAATAGTCCCCCGCAGAATCTATAAATTAATAACTGTCAAAAACCGTCAATTCCTAACTGCCTTTTTCAGTTCTTCAACTTTATTCAGCTCTTCCCACACAAAGGCTTTGCCTTTTCTCCCGAAATGCCCGTAAGCCGCGGTCTGAGCAAAAACCGGCCTGCGAAGCTGTAAATATTCGGTAATTCCCTTCGGCGTTAAAGGAAATATTTTTCTTACCGCCGGCTCCAATTCCATTCCTGAAACTTTTCCGCTGTGATGAGTGTCTATCATCACGGAAACAGGCTCCGCGACGCCTATCGCGTAAGCAAGCTGCACTGTGCATTTTTCGGCAAATCCCGCGGCAACTATATTTTTGGCAATATGCCTTGCCATATAGCATGCGCTTCTGTCAACTTTTGTGGAATCTTTCCCGGAAAATGCCCCGCCGCCGTGAGCGGCCATTCCGCCGTATGTATCTACTATGATTTTTCTGCCGGTAAGACCGGTATCGCCCTGAGGCCCGCCGACTACGAATTTTCCGGTGGGATTTATATAAATCTTGGTATTTTTATCTGTAAGTTTTCCCAAAACCGGATCGATAATTTTTTCGCGGATCTCTTTTTTGGATTTTTCCGTTATGTGTTTTCCGGTTTTATCCAAAATTTCTTCCGTATGCTGCGTTGAAAGAACTACGGCGTCTATTCTTTTAGGCTTCCAATCGGCATATTCAACGGTAACCTGCGTTTTGCCGTCAGGACCCAAATAAGGAAGAACGCCTTTTTTTCTGACTTCGGTAAGTTTCATGGCAAGTTTATGCGCAAGCATTATCGGCAAAGGCATAAGTTCGGGAGTTTCTTTGCAGGCAAAACCTATCATAAGCCCCTGATCGCCCGCTCCGCCCGTATCCACGCCTTGCGCAATATCCGGCGACTGGGAATTTATAACGTTTACAACCGCGCAGTCTTTATAATTAAACCCGAATTCGGGCTTATCATAACCTATGTTTTTGACAGCGTCTCTGACTACCTGCTGAATGTTTACGTAAGTGCTTGTGGTAATTTCCCCGCCGACTATTATCATTCCCGGTGAAACAAACGTCTCGCAGGCGACTCTGGCTTTACTGTCTTTAGCCAAAATAGCGTCAAGAATGGAATCCGAAACTATATCGCAGACTTTATCGGGATGACCTTCGGTAACCGATTCGGAAGTAAAAAAATAACCTTTCTTATTTTCCATCGCAACTATCTCCTTTGCATCTCTTTTATCCCATTATTATGGAATCGAAAAGAACAATTCCGTCCGGTATAACGCCGGAATATCCCACCACGGTATTTGAAATTCTGGAATTTTTTCCTATTTTCGAGCCGTCCCACACAACGGCTTTTTCCAAAACGGCATTATCGCCGATCTCGCAGTTTTCGGATATAACCGAATAAGGGTCTATTATAACATTTTTCCCTATTTTTACATTCCTGCCTATAAAACACGGCCCTTTTATTTTTACGCCTGCTCCGAAACGTTTTGTATCGGAAAACAGCGGTATGTCTATTTTAAGTTTGCCGCCCAAAGCGTCAAAAACGCCTTTTTTGTACTCAAAAATGTTTCCGATGTCGGTCCAGTATTCTTTCATAACGTAGCCGTATATTTTTTTCTTTTTCAAAAGATTCGGAAACACGTCGGTCCCGAAATCAAAAAATTTGCCGGAAGGGATATATTTGAAGATTTCAGGCTCGAAAATATATATTCCGGTGTTTACGGTATCGGCGTAAACGTCTTTCCATTTCGGCTTTTCTACAAAAGATTTTATTTTTCCGTTCTTGCCGGTTAAAGTTATTCCGTACTCAAACCGCGCGTCTACTTCTTTTAAAACTATCGTGGCAACGGATTTGTTTTTTTTATGAAACTCAAGGGCTTTTTTCAAATTTATATCCGTAAGCCCGTCGCCGGACATAACGACGAAAGTCTTGTCAAAAAATTTCTCCTGCCTTTTTATTGCGCCGGCCGTGCCGAGAAGTTTTTCTTCGACGGAATATTTTATGTTGATACCCGGATTGTTATCTCTAAAATAATTGACAATCGCGCCCGGGCAATAATACAGATTTACGCATACGTCTTTAAACCCGTATTTTTTTAAATTCTCAAACGTATAATGCAGGGCGGGCTTTCCGGCAACCGGAATCATCGGTTTAGGCATATCGTAGGTCAGCGGCCTGAGGCGCGTACCCGCGCCGGCAGCCAAAACAAAAGCTTTCATTGCGATTCCTTAAAATAATCCAAAGTCTTCTTTATGCCTTCTTCAACGCTTACTTTCGGCCGCCAATTCAAAAGTTTTCCGGCTTTTTTCGCGTTTAGAAAACTTTTAAACAGTTCTCCTGCTCTTTTTGGTTTATATACGGCTTTTTTATCCGTTTTTGACAAACGCGACATAATTTTTACTATATCGTTTAACGCAACGGCTTTGTTTGTGCCTATGTTTAATATTTGATTATCGGCTTTTTTCAGAGCCGCCATATTTGCGTTTACGACATCGGAGACATAAACGTAATCTCTCATCTGTTTTCCGTCTCCAAAAACCGTTACGGCTTCGTTGTTTAACATTTTCAAGGCAAATATCGCTATAACGCCGGCTTCGCCTTTAGGATCCTGCCTCAATCCGTAAACGTTGGCGTATCTGAATATGGTGTATTTTAAACCGTAAATTTCAGAGTAAAATTTTATGTAATTTTCTACGGAATGTTTGGCTATGCCGTACGGCGACAAGGGGTTCGCAAACGCCTTTTCGTCCGGAGCTTTGCTTCCGCATTCGCCGTAAATAGTGCCGCCGGAAGAAGCGAACAAAATCTTTTTGACTTTATTTTCAACGCACGCGCTTAATATGTTGATGGAACCTAAAATATTTATATTCGCATCGTATTTAGGTTCCGCCACCGATTTCCTGACGTCAATCTGCGCGGCGCAGTGGATTACGGCATCCGGCTTTTCTTTCTTAAATATTGCCTTTATTTTTGCTTCGTCAATTATGTCGGCTTTGTAAAATTTGGCTTTTTTGTTCAGGTTTTCTTTTTTGCCGGAAGATAAATTGTCTATCACAACTGCCTTGTGCCCGTTTTCAATCAAAGCGTCGGAAATATTAGAACCTATAAACCCCGCTCCGCCGGTAACTAAAACTTTCATTTTTTATTCTCCCGGAATATTTAAGGCACACCCGCAGCGTACGCCCGTATAAAACGCTTTAAAAATATCAGTACCTAATATAGTAAAATCAAGTCCTTTAAAGTAGTAAAAAAGAACGCAGCCACTACAACTTACGTCAACAGCAAAACATAAAGTTTAGCGTTATAAGGCGTTTTAAATAGTTTGTTTTAAAAACATCATCATATATGCAGCGAATTATTTTGATTAAACGCCGGAATGTGTAATTTTATAATATTTGGATTAATTTTAAAAACAACAGTACAACAAAATACTTATAGTTATTTGACTTTGCATACGAAAATAAATTCTTTATGTCCATCAAAAAAAGTTTTACCTGAATTAAAAAATTTATACTCACTATCGTAAATTTTCAATGTTCCAAATTTATATAATAGTTCTTTAATCTCATTAAATTTAATCTTATTATTAGAAGCCTCACTATTTGCTTTGTAAGTATTATTATATGAAAGCACAATGTATTTTGTTTTAAGTTTTGATACTAAATCCGTTAAAGAATTCAATGCTTTTGACTTTGAATAATTACTTTTTTTCTCATTTCTTGGCATTTTCAGGGTCTTTCCTGAAACAGGTAATTTTTTCCATTCCGCTATGTTTTCTAATATATGATAAAAATTTATATATTGTCTTGCATTATAAGGCGGATCTATATATGTTAAATCAACATTTACCTTACCAGCAATAACATTAGCATCATTACAAGTGATTATAGGTGGATAATTATATTGTTTAATTTCGAGAGGGAGAAGTTCTATTTTTGTGTTTATTGGAACAGAAGACAAAAATGCCTCATAATGCCCAACAGTGTTTGCGACTTTATCCGCGGAATACAATAAAGAACTGAGAAGTATACAATATTCTCGTTGTGTTAAACTTTCTTTAATAGTCTCTAAATGTTCCCGGACAGAACCTATAAATTTAGCGTTAGAATGTGAGAAATATGTATCGGAAAAAATATCTGAAAAATAATTATCTCTAATAAAATCCGTTGATTTATTATAATAATCTAACCATTTGGAAATTTTTTTAGGACTATATTCTTTATCGGAAAGCCAAGCATTATAAAAGACATAATTTGAAAACAAATTATCATTGATACAGACTTTCTTATTTTGAGCTAAAAAATGCTCTGAAACTACCCCTGTCCCTGCAAATAAATCGGCACAAGTATTAAAATCTATACCTTCGCTATCTAATACTTTATCAATAAATGGCAATAATTTTAATTTATTCCCTATATATCTACGGTTTTGTATTTTATACATTATAATTCGTTATCAATACTTCCTCTTCTGGAGTTATTCTATCCTTTTTATTATAACTTGAAGAACGATAATGATAGTTTATGTAATGTGTATTGAATCTATTTTTTTTAATCCAAGAAGATAAAATTGTATTTTCTTTATCTCCTTTTCTTAATACATTTGACAACGCAAATCTTATGCCTCTATCATCTAAATATGATAATACAGAAAGCAATTCTATTTCTTTTATTTCATTCCATTTTGAACCGCTTTCATTATAAACTGCATTTGTGATTAAATACGGCGGGTCTACATAAACAAAATCATCTTTATGCAGATCAAGATCTTTAAGGATCTTAAAATCGTTCTGAACAAAATCAATGTCTTTTTTACCAACCCCATGCTTAAACGAAGTCAATTTTTTACGAATACTCTCGTTAAAATCTGTTTTTCCGACAGGCATATTGAACTTCCCTTCAGAATTAAAACGTAAATCATTATTAAAGCAAAACACCAAAAGAGTAAACAAACAAATAGCATTATCTCTTTTAGTATTAAGAGATTTGCTGTTATAAAAACTGCGTAATTTCGAATAACCTTCGGCATTAAATTCCTTTAAGCCGTTATTGCCCTGTATATATTTTCTATATATTTCATAGCCGTTTTTAAAAGAGTCAGACAATTTAAACTCTTTTATAAACTCTTCTACTTTATCAACAATTCTTTTTTCAGAAAGGAAACGGAGAGTTTGCAATAATTCTACAACTTTTTTATTGTTATCAAAACAAACAACATATTTGGCATTAGCATTCAATCCGACACTTGCACCACCGCAACACATATCTACAAACTTATCTATCCTTTGGGGAAATAATGAAAATAATTGACTCAAAAGCCTTGACTTGTTTCCAGTGTAGTTTAATGGGGATTTTATCATTTTCTTTTCTCCAAATCTTCTTCTAATCCATAAAAACTGCCAAGTGTATTCATATCAACAAAAATACCGTTTTTAATCCACGCTTTTTTATCTATTCCATCATATATCTTCATTAACAAGTCTTTTACTATTTCGTCTTGTGCATTATGCAATTTGCGATGGCAATTAGGACATATAGGAATCATATTTTCTTTTATATCTATGTCATTTTTAAATAAATGAGAATGCTCTAATTTTATAATATGGTGAATTTCGAGATAACGGAGTTGTTTTTTATTCAAAAAGTACCCCTCTTTGTGCCAGTCCGACTGAACCCCTAAATAATCAAAAAAACACTTGCTTTGATATCTTTTAATAATACTTTGCTTTTGATCTATTGGAAATTTACGCTTTATATTTTTATCAAAAATAACTTCTCTATCTTCATCTTTTATTCCGGAAGCATAAAAAATCACTTCGAGGATATATTTTGATAATTCTTTAAAAATTCGCTTCAAATTCCCCTTACCATCATTATTGATTTTAAGAAACTTATTAAATTCATAATCAAAAAGTAAATCAATATATTTATTAATTATATATTCCTTTTTATCTCTTAAATTGTCAACTTCCATGTTTTCCAAACAGGCTTCTTTAAAAATATAATAATTTGCTATTGCAAAAACATCAGACACGAAACTATTTTTGCCGCCACCATTAACTATTTTGGTTTTTAACGGATTATTGTCCTTATCAATATACTTACACAATTCAACCATATCAGAACTTTTTGTTTTGTTAGATAATATTTTATATGCCATTTCATAAGCGATATCGCAGCTTGGATTGTATAACACAGAAGATATAAAAAGTCTGTTATTGAAATTTTTATTTACAATCAAATCCTTTGCTTCCGATAATAAATTCCCATCGAAAGAATTTATAATCTTATCAATATATATTAGCGGCTGTTTATCTATTCCAAAATATCTACCCAGTAAAAGGTATAAATATAAAAAAGCGCAGACATATTTAGTTCCGTAATTTTGAATAACACCATATAATTTTTCTGATATCAGGTTTAATGATGTGTTGTTTTCAACATTTCTAAATAATAACGATGCAAGTTCCATCCTTTTAAATTTTTGCTTATGTTTACCTTGCTGTGCTGAGTTATAACACCAATCTTTCCAATCAGAAGGTCTCTTTCTACGCTTTATATATTCCGGTGCAAGTTCTTTTATATAACCGGCAATTGTGTACGGACTTCTTATATTTGTTGTAATATAGCCAAAAATTCTTGTTTGTTTAGTATGAGTATTAGAAGTAAAAGATAACGTATCTATTTTGGATATGAATTCTTTAATTTTATCCACAACAACCTCATTTTGTTCCTTAAAAATCTTATCTCGTACTAACATTTTCAAACCGTAACAATTTACAAATGGTTTCACTTCCTCAATCTTTAAGTTACTTACAACTTTATAAGCAACTTAAACCCATTACACATTCAACAATTATTTTTTAGCCGGTTTTGCGGGCTTTTCTTTAGCCGGCTCTTCTTTTTTATTTTCTGCCGCTTCTTCTTCCGTTCCGAACGCTTTTGCGCGGATTTTGTTTTCTATTTCCGAAGCTATAGCGGGATTTGCGAGCAAAAACGCTTTTGCATTGTCCCTGCCCTGCCCGAGCCTTTCGCCGTTATAACTGAAAAAAGCGCCCGCTTTTTCAATGATATTATCGCTTACTCCCATATCTACAAGATATCCCGGCTTGTCAACGCCCACTCCGAACATTATTTCGAATTCCGCCTGCTTAAACGGAGCCGCGACTTTATTTTTTACTACTTTTACCCTTACTCTGTTGCCGGTCACTTCATCGCCTTTTTTCACGGATTCTATCCTTCTTATGTCAAGCCTTACCGAAGAATAAAATTTCAGCGCAAGCCCTCCGGGAGTCGTTTCGGGGCTTCCCCACATAACGCCGATTTTCTGTCTTAACTGATTTATAAAAACTATGGAAGTTTTCGATTTGGATATGTTTGAAGTGAGTTTTCTCAAAGCCTGGCTCATAAGCCTTGCCTGAAGCCCGACAAAAGAGTCGCCCATTTCGCCTTCGATTTCCGCTTTCGGGACAAGAGCCGCAACGGAATCCACCACAATTATGTCAACCGCTCCCGAACGCACCAATTTATCGGCAATTTCAAGCGCCTGCTCGCCGGAATCGGGCTGCGAAATCAAAAGATTGTCTATGTCTACGCCAAGTTTGGAAGCGTAATCCGGGTCCATAGCGTGTTCCGCGTCTATATAAGCCGCTATCCCGCCCATTTTTTGTGTTTCGGCAACCATGCACAAAGCAAGCGTTGTTTTTCCGGAAGATTCAGGCCCGTAAATTTCAATTATCCTGCCGCGCGGAATGCCGCCTATGCCGATTGCTATATCCAAAGGCAAAGCGCCGGTAGGTATAATATCGACTTTTTCTTTCGAATGCTTTTCGCCCAGCCTCATAATCGCTTCTTTGCCGAAATCTTTCTCTATCTGCGAAAGCGCCAAATCCAATGCTTTAAGTTTTTCGTCTTTTGCCATAAAATGACTCCTCCCGATATTTTTCAATACATTAGCATACAAGCGTATCCCTTGTCAAGTACCTTAACGGCAATTACGAATTGCTTTTATATATTTTTATTATTTTATTCGATTTATTATTTTTAAAAACTCCCGAAATAACCGTTAAAAAACATCCCGTGAACTTCGTCTACTCTTGAAAACGGCAACCATTTACAATCGTTTAAATATTTTTCTTTAACGCTTACACCCGGCATATTTGCCGTTTTTTGCAGTTTATCGAAAAGATTATTTAAATATTTTTGAGAAGATGAAGCATTGTAACTAATATCCAAGGATGCAAAATTGTCTCCGCTGTCCCATTCTTCTTCTTTGGGTATAACGGCTTTTTTTATAACGCCGGAAGCCCGGCTTACGCCAAGAGAACCTGCAGCTTTGTCTATTCCGTCTGAAGCCAAGTCCGTCAATGTAGAGCAGCTTGACAATGTAAAAACGAAAATTATCAATAAACTCAGATTTTTCTTTATTTAAATTCTTACTATTTTATTCGATTTGCCGTTTTTGAAGACGTTTCTTGAATCGACTATTATTTGCGAGTCTTTTAAAACTTTTTTATAATCGACATTCGTGTGGTCTGTCACTATTACTACGGCGTCGTATTTTTTCAAACCGTTCAGATTTTTTTCGGATTTCAAAACGCTTCCGCAGGAACAATTTTTTATCTCCGGTATATACGGATCGTAATAAGAAACTTTCGCGCCTTTTTCGAGAAGAATATTTATAACGTCAAGCGCGGGAGATTCCCTTACGTCGGACACGTCTTTTTTATAAGCCGCGCCCAAAGCAAGGATTTTGGAATTTTTTAAAGCCTTGGCTTTGGAATTTAAAGCGTCCGTAACTTTTGATACTACGTATTCCGGCATTTTGGAGTTCATTTCTCCGGCAAGCTCTATAAACCTTGAATAGAAATTTAAAGTTTTAAGTTTCCACGACAGATAATGAGGATCTAAAGGAATGCAGTGCCCGCCTATTCCGGGACCCGGATAAAAAGGCATAAAACCGAAAGGTTTTGTGGCTGCGGCTTCTATAACTTCCCAAACGTTAAGTTTAAGTTTATCGCACATCAAAGCCACTTCGTTTACAAGCGCTATATTTACCGCTCTGAAAGTGTTTTCCAAAAGTTTTACCATTTCGGCGGCTTCTGTCGACGAAACTTTGTGGACTTTCGTGAAAGACGAATATACTGCCGCGGCAAGGTCTGTGCATTTTTCGCAGTGCCCGCCGACAACTTTCGTAGTGTCTTTTATGCCGAACTTTTTATTTGCCGGGTCTATTCTTTCCGGGCTGAAAGCCAAAAAGAAATCTTTGCCGGCTTTAAACCCCGTTTCTTCAAGAATCGGGAGCATCAATTCTTTTGTAGTCCCCGGATAAGTAGTGGATTCCAAAATTATAAGCTGCCCTTTTTTCAAAGTTTTCTTTATGTTTTTTGCCGCGGACAATATATAGGAAACGTCCGGATCTTTCGATTTTCTCAAAGGAGTGGGAACGCATATTATGATAACGTCTTCTTTTGAAAGTTTGTTAAAATCGGACGTGGCGTCTATTTTTTTTGCTTTCACAAGCTCTTTTAAAAGGCCGGTATCCACGTCGCCTATATAAGATTTTCCGCCGTTTATGTACTTAACTTTAAACTCGTCAACTTCAAAGCCCGTGGCGGAAAAACCCTGCTTTGCAAGTTCCACCGACAAAGGAAGCCCGACATACCCCTGCCCTATAACCCCGATTTTTGCCTTACGCTCATTGATTTTTTGCAGTAATTCTTTAAACATTTTTCCGCCTTTTTAACAGTATGACTCAACTTTTGCCGTCATTTTGTGTTTTCACCTTCACTTTTCACTTTCAACTCTTCACTATGATTTCTAAAGTTTTATATCTTTAAACCAAGATTTATTCTTCAGGTACCAGTCAACAGTCTTTTTTATCCCCTGCTCCAAAGAAATTTTAGGAGACCAGCCCAAAACTTTTTTTGCTTCCGAGATATTTGCCCAGGTTGCGTCAATATCGGCTTTATGAAACGGCTTATAATCGTATTTCGCTTTTTTGCCGAGATTTTTTTCTATAAGGCCTATCATATAATTTAATTTATACGGCTTATTTCCGCCGAGATTTATGGTTTTGTATCCCGTTTTCTTCAATGCCCTGATAACGCCTCTCGATATGTCTTCCACATAAGTAAAATCCCTGCTTTGCGAGCCGTCGCCGAAAAGCTCTATGGGCTTTCCTTCGTCGATCCATTTTATAAAACGTATTATGCTCATATCCGGCCTGCCGGCGGGGCCGTAAACCGTAAAAAACCTTAAAACGGTTATGTCTATTGCGTAAAGATAATGATACGAATAACACATAGCTTCCGCGCCTTTTTTTGACGCGGCATAAGGAGATATCGGCGTGTTTACCGCAAGAGTTTCGGAAAAAGGCATTTTCTGCCCCGCGTATAAAGACGAGGTGGAAGCCAAAATAAACTTGTTTATTTTATTTTCTCTTGCGCATTCCAAAAGGTTCAGCGTTCCGGTCATATTTGTCGAAACGTAAACAAACGGGTTTTCCATACTGTACCGCACGCCGGCCCTTGCGGCCAGATTTATTATTGCGGTAATTTTATGTTTTTTGATTATATTATCAACGGATTTTTTGTTTTCTATGTCCGCTTTGTAAAAAACAAAGTTTTTTAGCTTTTTAAGTTCTTTTAAACGGTAATTTTTAACGCGGACATCGTAATAATCGTTCATATTGTCAACGGCTATCACGTCTTTGCCGGATTTTGCAAGCAATTCGCACGTTTTTGCGCCGATAAACCCGGCCGCGCCGGTCACTAAAATAGACATATTTTTCCCTTTAAAACAGATTTCGGAAATTATATAAAATTATAACAGCCAAAAGAAGATAAGCGAAGACAAAGCCGCTGCCAAACTTCTTACCCTCCCGTCATCCCGCCCTCCGCTTTATTATTCCTCCGCCAAAAACGACATCGTCTTTATAAAATACGGCGCTTTGCCCGGATGTTACCGACATTTGGGGAGTTTCAAAAACAACTTCAGCCGTACTTTCTCCCATAGGGATAACCGCGGCTTTTGAAGGGGCGTTTTGCCTGCGGATTTTTACCGTTGCGTTAAAAGGTTCTTTCGGAACGGGAACAGAACCCCACGAAACTTTTTCAGCCGTAAGCGATTTAGAGTATAAATCTTCTTTTGAACCCAAAACGATGACATTTTGCTTTGCCGAAATATCGATAACGTATAAAGGCTCTTTTGTTCCTCCGGGAAGCCCCAAACCCTTGCGTTTACCTATGGTATAATTCCAAATTCCGCTGTGTTTTCCCAAAACTTTACCGTTTTTATCTACAATGTCTCCCGGGTTTGCCTGAAACCCGAGTATATCGTTATAATCCCCGCAGTAAAAATCCTGGCTGTCGGGTTTTTCGGCTACGGGAAGCCCTATTTCTTTGGCAATGGAACGGACTTCGCTTTTTATAAGGTTACCCAAAGGGAAAAGCGTTTCCGATAAAGTTTTTTGCGAAAGGCGGTATAAAAAATACGTCTGGTCTTTGTTTAAATCTTTTGCTTTTTTGAGCTGATACTTTTTTATTTCGTCATTATAAACGATATTTGCGTAATGGCCGGTGGCAAACTTATCAAACCGTATCCCGCCGCGTTTGGCCGCCTCGGGCAAAACGCCGAACTTAATATATGCGTTGCACCAAACGCAGGGGTTCGGGGTGCGTCCCGATTTATATTCGCTTTTAAAGTTTTCCAAAACGGTTTTTTTATATTCACTGCTGCAGTCTATTACTGTAAAAGGTATGTCTAAAAATTCCGCGATTTTCTTTACGGTTTTAATATCCCCGTCTTTAGGGGCTATGCACCCGTTTCCGCCCGCAATTTTAGGCACGGGCAAAGAATCGTCCCATATCGACATCATCGCGCCGGTTACTTCGTGCCCCTGTTTTTTTAATAAATAAGCGGACACGGCAGAATCAACGCCTCCGCTTAAGCCGACCAATATTTTCATTAAAGTTTTCCTCTCATTCGAATCAATCGATTTTATCTGACTTGGATTTCCGCGCCCTTTCATGCCTTGCAATGACGGCAAAAAGCCGCTCATTCCTAACTCCTCACTCCTAATTCCTAACTGTCTTTATCCGGAATCCCTTACCCTCCGAAACGGTTCTGCCTATTGCTTTTATCTTGTTTTCTATATTCAGCCTGCTCTCTGCCGGGCTTTCCGAAACGCGCGCTTTTCCCGGGTATATTTCATAAAACTTTCTTAAATCGCCCTCGGTCGCATTCGGCATTACGACATTCGCGCCGCTTTGCAAAGCTATTATACGCCCGTCAGGGTTTAAAGTTTCCATAGCCGTTGTCGCGGGTATGTTGATATCCGGCATTATCAAACGCAAAATCGCCATAACCCTAAGCGACAAATCAAAGTAGTTGCCTTTACCGTCTAAAACCGTTAACTCCTCACTCCCCGCTGCCGACTCTTCGCTGCCGTTAAAAACAGGCGTGTCCGGATTATAAATAAAAGGCCCTATTCCCGCCATGTCCACCGGGATAGATTTCAAAAAAAGAATATCTTCGGCTATGCTTTCCAAAGTTTGTCCCGGAAGCCCCGCTATTATGCCCGAACCCGTTTCATACCCCAGCTTTTTTAAATTTTTAAGGCATTCCATTCTGTTTTTAAGGCTCATGCCCGGGTCGAGTTTATTATAAAGGGTTTCGTCCGTGGTTTCTATTCTTAAAAGATACCTGTCGGCGCCCGCTTCTTTGTACGCTTTGTACTCGTCATAAGTTTTTTCGCCTATGCTTAAAGTCAAAGCAAGGTCAAGATTCTTTATTGCGGATATGATTTCCCGCATTTTCCCGGCCGTATAGTACGGGTCTTCGCCGGACTGTAAAACTATAGTTTTATAGCCGTATTCTTTGGCTTTATACGCAAGATCGATTATTTCTTCAGGTTCCAAACGGCGGCGCGCAAGTTCGGCATTATCTCTTCTTAAACCGCAGTAAAGGCAGTTTTGTTTGCAGTAATTGGAAATTTCTATCAAAGCCCGCAGGTGAACTTCATCGCCCGCATACTTTTTACGAACCGCGTCCGCCGCGGCAAAAAGCGCGCTGCCGTTTCCGGCTTTTAAAAGCCCGAGTATTTCGGCTTTATCCAAAGAATGGGTATTTACGGCTTTGTCCAATACCGTTACGGTTTGTTTCATACGGGTAATTATACATTTTTTGAAAATATAAAACCTTTGGCTTTTATATGGCGGAAGGCCATTACGGAAATATAAAGCTCGCCTATTACCATTATTACGGACATTCCGGTATCTTTAAAAGGCAAAGCCAAAACGGGTATGAGCGCAAAACTTATAATTGCGGAAAACGCGGTGATTTTTGCGAAATTCGCTTTCATTTCGAAAGGATACATAACATGCATGGAAAAAATCATATTTAAAGTGTATAAAAACGGCACAGCGGAGATTATTTTAACAAGTACCGCCGACGCCGCGTATTCCGGCCCTAAAAAAACTTTTACTATAAGCTCGGCTCCGAAAAAAAGTTTGGCGGAAAGCAGCAGCGAAACAGCGGCAACGGACAAACTGTAAGTCCTCAAAAAAGCCACGGCCTTTTCTTTGGATTCTTTGGCGACTTTGCTCATATAAGGGTATGCCGCGTGCACCACCGGCTCAAACAGGGATTTTACCGGAATAAGAATGCTCAAAGCCGCCCTGTAATAGCCTACTGCGGCATTGTTTGCGATAAAACCCAAAATGAAAACGCTGGCGGACATATACGCGTTTGAGGCAAAATCCGAAACGAAATAATGCCAGCCCCTTTTGAAATAGTAAACAATCCTTTCAAAAGGCTGAAACTTAAATTTTACGCCGAAAACTTTATAAATTATCCATACGCTTACCACTCCTATTATAAGGGAACTCAGCGATTCGAGAAGCGGCACAAGATAGTAATCGTCCGCCGTTCTGATAAAAACAAAAACCGACACTACGTATAAAGTCCCCATTATCAGATTCAAATAAGCGATATAGCGCATTTTTTCCAGCCCCTGGAAAAACCACGCGGTAAAAAAGATGTCGGAAAAAACCGTCAGAAAAGCAAAACCGAACACAAGTTTTTCGCCGCTGATTTTCGGCACAAACAAAAGCACGGGCACAAAAACGGCCGCCATCGCCAGAAAAATCAGCGCTTTGATGATAATTGTCGTAGAATAAATTTCCGTAATTTTATTATTGTCGCTTTTGTTTATCGCTATGCGTTTTACGGCGGAATAAGAAAAACCGTACTCCACAAAAACCGCGAAAAACTGCGAAACCGCGATAGCAAAAGCCACAAGTCCGAACTTGTCGGGAGACAAAACTCTTACAAGGTAAGGTATCGGGATAAACGGTATTATATATTGCGCCGCCTGCAAAAGGGTAAGATAATACCAGTTTTTGAAAAGCCTTTTTTTTCTTTTATCGTATGCGGGAAAGTTTTTTATTTCCATTATCCGTTGACCGTCTCGGCAAGAAAAGCGTGAATTTTTACCATAGCCAAAGTGTCCTGCGCGCAATATTTTAAAAGGTTCTTTTTGGTTTCCGATATTTTTTCATCGTCATATAAACCCATTGCCATAAAGGCAAACGCAGCGGCAGCGTCGCCGCCTTCGCCTATTTCAAGGCAGTCGTAATTCATTTCGGGCACCATTACCGGAAGCACTTTTTTTATTGACGAACGTCCGTGAAAATTTATGTCGTAATAATTTTTTCTGACCAAAATTTCAAAATCTACAACTCTTTCGGCTATTTTGCTTAAATCTTCGCACAAATCGGGAAAGAGTCCCGCAAGCCTTGATATTGCTATCCTCTCGAAATTCGCATAGGTTATTATGCTTCCTTCGTTTCCCAAATACTCTATAAGTTTTTCCGCTATTTCCCTGCGGCAGTCTTTTTTGTGATCGGCTATATATTCGCGATGCCCCGAAACTTTTCCGATTTCATCGCTTTTGTCTATGGAAAACTGCGTTACAAGCTGCGTGTGCGGGGCAACGTCCGGATATAAAGGCATTATGGTAGTAACCGATTCGAAATCAAGATAATAAAACGGCGCTTTTAAATTGCCGAGTTCGGTTTTCAGGTTCGGCGACACGTAGGTTTTTCCTGTGAGAACGCAGTCTTTGACGATTTTCTGCTGTTCGGTAAGTTCAAAACTTTCCGGGATTTTATCTATCGTGTCGAATCCGGAAGTTATAAGTTCTTCCATTGCCGGAATTGAAAGCCTCGGCAAATCGAAAATGTGATTTTTAACGCCTTTGCCGATGCATACGTCAAAAACCGGGCAGTTTTTGCAGGCTCTTTTCAAGGAAGGCTCGGGCATTTTATCGGATTCCGTTTCTTCAAAAGCCTTTCCCGAAATATCCGTAAATTCCTGAAGCCTGAGTTCAACCTTTTCGCTGCAGTCCAAAGTTTTAAACAGCGCGGACGCGTCCATACCCAGACGGTAACCGTTGGCAAGATGCATCAAAGACGCTTTACTGACGTTTATCCCGCTTTTTTTGAGAACCATCGCGCTGAAAGTCATATCCTGAACGTATTTTACCTTGTATTTGCTTCCGGATTTAACTTCGAAAAGATGCCATGTGCCGTCGTCAAGTTTTTGTATTATGTCCGTGCGCACGGAAAACCCGTCCGATATGAATGATGCTTCGGCAAAGGTTTTATTGGCCGGGTTTTGCAGCAATTCCCGCGTATAAGCCGCGCTGTCGGACAAATACCTTTTTTGCGCGTTGACCGCGTCAGGAAAAAGCTGCCAAGATATTTTGTGCACGTTGTTTCCCTCAAGGGTAAGAAGCTCGTTGTTTAACCCTTCAAGCCGCGGCAGCATCCCCCTTTTGGACATCCAGCCCAAAGCGGGACAGCTCATATAGTTAAGGAAAACAGTTTTATTTATATAACCCATTTTTTTAATCAGAATTAGGAATTAACGGCAACGGCAAAATCGGATTCCGTGTCAAACGCACGATAATTCCTCACTCCCAATTCCTAACTGCCTTTAATTTTTCCACCGCGGAATACGGGACTTTTATCCTGCCCATAATCGGAGGTTCGTTTTTATATTCGCCGTGACAGTCGGAACCGCCCGTGGCGATTAAATTGTATTCCTCGGCCAAAGCCAGAAATTTTTTCACCGCGCTTTCCGGATGCTTCGAATGCCACGCTTCAATGCCTTTAAGCCCGCCGTCAACAAGCGATTTAAACATTGTTTTATCCGTATAGTGGACATAATAAGGATGCGCCATGACCGCGACCCCTTGCGCATCCGATATAAGATTTACGGCTTCCTGAGCGCTCATTGAATGTTTCGGGACATAAGCCGGCTTATTTACCGCAAGGTACCTTTGAAAAGCGTCCTGAACGCTTTTTACGAAACCTTCGTTTATCATTGCTTTGGCGAAATGCAGCCTGCCTATGGATTTTTTACCGGCGTTTTCCAAAAAACTTTCGTCTTTTAATACGACGCCGTTTTCTTTTAATTTTGAAAGTATTTCATAAGCCCTTTCAAGGCGGGTTTTTCTGAAAACGGATAAAATTTCTTTGAGTTTTTCCGATTTGTAATCTATGAAGTAGCCCAAAATATGCATTTCGGTTATCTGCCCGTCAGAATCCCGCGTGCTTGAAGAAAGCTCGATCCCCGGAATTATCTCGACGCCCAAGCCTTCGGCGGCTTTTAAAGCTTCGTCAATGCCGTCAACCGAATCATGATCGGTAATGCTGACCGCGGCAAGATTCATCTTTTTCGCATATTTTACGGCTTCCGCAGGCGAAAACATCCCGTCGGAACAGCTGGTATGTATATGTAAATCTACGTATTTATCATTCATAAAAAACCTAAAAAACGGAAGCCCGGCAGCGGACAAATCTTTTGCCGAACTTCCGGTCTTCTGCCGTTAAAGCAGTTCTGACGACAAAGCCGCCAAATTGCTTCTCTCGCTCTTTGAAAAAGTAATATGTCCGAAAAGATCCTGTCCTTTGAATCTTTCCACAAGATAAGTAAGCCCGTTTGACGAAGCGTCCAAATAAGGATTGTCTATCTGGTACGGATCGCCCGTCAAAACTATTTTCGTGCCGTTTCCGGCCCTTGAAATAATGGTTTTCACTTCGTGAGGCGTCAGATTCTGCGCGTCGTCTATAATGATATACTGCTGGGGCAAAGAACGCCCTCTTATGTAAGTAAGGGAATCGACTTCTATTTGTCCCGAAGAAAACAGATAATCTATTTTCTCGTCGGTTTTTGAATCAGGATGGCCTTTATCCATTAAAAATTCGAGATTGTCGTTTATCGCGCCCATCCACGCGCCGAGCTTTTCTTCTTTTGTGCCCGGCAAAAACCCGATATCCCTTCCCATCGGGATAATAGGCCTTGCTATGTAAAGTTTTCTGAAATATCTTTCCTCTACGGTTTTTTGCAGGCCGCAAGCCAAAGCGATTATTGTTTTCCCGGCGCCCGGAAGGCCTACGAGAGTTACAAGATTTATATCGTTGCAAAGCAGCAGTTCCACGGCGAATTTCTGCTCGATATTGAGAGGCTTGATGCCCCACGGCAGGGAATTCTGGTGAAATATCGGCGTTAAGGCATTGTCTTTTTTTGAAAATTTTGCCAAAGCGCTTTTAGAGCTTCCCGCTTCGTCTTTTAAAGAAACGCACTCGTTCGGATAAAATTCCTGTTTTAAAGAAACTTTGCCGTCTTTATAAAATTTGTCTATTTTTTCGCCCGGCACTTTCACTTCTTTCCAGCCGGAATAAAGCTCGTCTATTTTTACTTTGGACTTTTCGTAATCCTGGGTCTGAATGTCGAGTATCTCGGCCTTTATCCTCAAATTTATGTCTTTGGTTATGAAAATTACTTTTTCTTTTTTCGCTTTCAGGCTCGCGGCGATCGAAAGTATCTGATTGTCCGATTTCTGCCCTGAAAAATCGCTCGGCAGATCTATGCCGTTATGGTTCATCTCTATTTTGAGTATTCCGCCGTTTTTAATCTTTACGCCTTCGGAAAGTTTGCCTTTAGACCTCAATTCGTCGAGAGTTCTTGTAATAAGCCTGGCGCTTCTGCCCCTTTCATCGTTCAGTTTCTTAAACGAGTCCAATTCTTCTATTACTGTCATCGGAATAACGACTTTATTGTCTTTAAACGAAAAAACCGCGTCGGGATCGTGAAGCAGAACGTTGGTGTCAAGAACAAATGTTTTCATTTCGTCTCCTTTTTAGCCGCGGCGGGCAGCTGTAATTATAACTCCGTTAAACGTAATACAAATCGCTGGTCGGAAATTCGGGAGTACACGTAACGTCTATCCCTAATTTTTTAAGAGCGTCTTCATCCGCCTTTGACAGTATGTGAGAGGAATGCGCCGTGCATCCCTTCAAATCGTAAAGTTTCCCGAGGCATTTTTCCGCAGACGGATCGGTCGCCGCGCATATGCTTAAAGCGTTTAAAACTTCGTTAAGGCTGAGCAGCGGATTTTTATCGCACAGTATTTTTTCTTTAAGCATCAGCATAGGCTCTAAAACGGCGGGCGAAATAAGATGTATGTCGTTGGGGATTCCCGCCAATTGTTTGACGCAGTTTAAAACAAGGCTCGAAGCCGCGGATAAAATGTCCGTCGTCCTTCCCGTTATAACGCTTCCGCCGTTCGTAATCAGCGCCATGGCCGGGCTTTTGCTTTCTCCGGACTTTTCAAGCGCCGGAACTACAGCCGATCCGTATTCCGGGGTCACACCGACCTGCTCCATTATGATTTCCAGTTTCTTTACCGCGTTGATTTCCGCGCGCCCTTCTTTGTAATAACAGGACGCTCTGAAATATCTTCTTACGATCTCCTGTTTGGCGGCTTCCCGCACCAATGCGTCGTCGGTAATGCAATAGCCGGCCATATTTACGCCCATGTCTGTCGGAGACCGGTAAACTTTATCGGTTCCCATAATTTTCGTAAGTATGTTTTTTACTATCGGAAATATTTCGATGTCGCGGTTATAATTTACAGCCGTTTTGCCGTATGCTTCCAAATAGAAAGGGTCTATGGCGTTAATGTCGTTCAAATCCGCCGTAGCGGCTTCATAGGCAAGATTTACCGGATGGTTTAAAGGCAGGTTCCATATCGGAAACGTTTCGAACTTGGCATAGCCCGCTTTTATATTTTTTTTATTCTCATGATATATCTGCGAAAGGCAGGTCGCCATTTTTCCGCTTCCGGACCCGGGGCCTGCGACAACGACAAGCGGCCTTGTAGTTTCTATGTACGGGTTAGCGCCGTACCCCTTGTCGCTTACGATAAACTCGATATTGGTCGGATAACCTACTATCGGCTTATGAAGATATACCTTCTCGCCCCTTAACTCAAGTTTATTTTTAAACATATCGGCCGAGGGCTGGTCTTTATACTGGGTAATGACAATACTGCTTATGTAAAGGCCCATCTTTCTGACATTATCGATAAGAAGCAAAACGTCCATATCGTAAGTGATTCCCAAATCCGCCCTTATTTTGTTTCTCTCGATATCGGCCGCGTTTATGCATATGATGATTTCCGTTTTTTCTTTTAATTTTTCCAAAAGCAAAACTTTGCCGTTTAAGTTAAACCCGGGCAAAACTCTTGCCGCGTGGTAATCGTCAAAAAGCTTTCCGCCGAACTCCAGATACAATTTATGATTGAATTGTTCAGCTCTTTTAAGTATTTGTTCCGTCTGTTTTTCCATATAAGACGAATTGTCAAAACCGATTTTCATTTTCTCTCCTGCCGCATATACTCGATTATTTCCCGATATTCTCCGCGTTTAGGCTTCTTTATACGTATCTTTTGAAATTTTCGTCGGATATTTGCCCGTAAAACAAGCCGAACAGAAAACGTTTTTGCACTTGCCGGAAGGACAGCACGATTTTTTAAGATTATCTATGCTTAAAAAAGTCAGGCTTTCGACCTCAAGATATTCTTTTATTTTTTCTATGGACTGATTCGCCGCGATTAAATGCTCTTTCGAAGGCGTATCTATGCCGTAATAACACGAGCTTATCACCGGCGGGCTTGATAAAGCAAAATGAATTTTCTTTACTCCCGCGTCTTTAAGCATCTTGATAATCCTTCTTGACGTAGTTCCTCTGACTACGGAATCGTCTATAAGGACTATGTCTTTGCCGCTGACAACTTCTTTTATCGGCCGGAGTTTCAATTTCGCGGTCAAATCTCTTAAATTCTGGGAAGGCTTTATAAAGGAACGCCCCAGATAATGGTTTCTGACAAATCCGGCTTCAAATAGTATTCCCGACGCTCTCGAAAAACCCAAAGCCGCAAAATATCCGGTATCGGGAACAGGCATAACGATGTCGGCTTTGACGCCTTTCATCTGTTCGGCCAGATAAGCGCCCATTTTTACCCTGGCTTCCTTAACGCTTTGCCCGAACATTATGCTGTCCGGCCTCGAAATATATACCTGTTCGAATATGCAGGTCGATTGTTTTGACGGTTTTTTATAAAAAAACGATTTTTTTATTTTTCCTTTTTCTATGACGACTATTTCACCCGGCTCTATGTCCCTTATGTATTTGCCGCCGATCACTTCTATGGCAGCCGTCTCGGAAGCGATTATGTAAGAATTGTCTATTTTTCCCAAAACAAGCGGCATCAAACCGTTGACGTCTCTGGCGCCTATAAGCGTTTTATCCCTCAAAACCGCCAGCGAAAACGATCCGTCGGCATAACTTAAAGATTTAGCCACGACGTCCGGAAAATTTCCTTTCGACATTGCTATAAAATGCAGAAAAATCTCGGTATCCGACGTATGGTTGAAAATCGCGCCTTTTTTTAAAAGCTCGTTTCTGAGCTTCGGGAAATTCGTTATGCTGCCGTTATGGGCCACCGACACCTGCCCGTGTATGCATTCTATTTGAAAAGGCTGGGCGTTTGTAAGAGAACTTTTTGCGGCGGTGGTATAGCGGACATGCCCTATGGCGGCAGTCCCGGAATGCATATTCAAAGCGTCGGCGTTCACAAGCCTTGAGACAAACCCCATCGAACGGAAACTTTTCATATTTCCGTTTCCGCTTATGCTTATGCCGGCGGATTCTTCCCCTCTGTGCTGCAAAGTCATAAGTCCCGCGGCAACAAGAGTAGCCGCGTTTTCCGTATTTTCAACCCCTATTATTCCTGACATATCAACCTCTTTTCAAACATTTATAAAATTACTATATGAACTCTATTTTTCTTTTAGCCTTTCTGACTCCGATTTTCACGCCGCCGCAGGAATTTTCAAAACCGGAGACAATATAACGCAGGACTTTGCGCTTTGAATAACTTCTTTTGAAAGATCGCGCAGCTTTCTTATGAGTCTAGGGCTGTCCATAAAATGATGCAAGTCTTTAAATGCAAAAACAGTGTTGTCTTCATCGTCTCTTAAAGCGTAATTTACGGCCGCTTCCGGATCTTGAATCGCGTTTTTCTCATTTGTAAAAGCGTTTACAAATCCGTTGGAACTGTCCCAAAACAAAAGATTTTTTTGGAAATTTTCGGCAATTTTTATTAACGATTCCTCAACGCGTTCTTCTTCCCATGAAACGATATATATAATAGGATACTTGGCGGATATCAATATTTTTATGTCTTTTTCGGTTTTATCCATAAAGACCCCGTTATATTATTTCCGTTTTTGAGTTTCAGGCGCCGGCAATTTTTCAAGTTCTGCTTTATCCGCTTCGGAAATACCGCCGTTTTCTTTTAAATAATCCGAAAAAGATTTTCCTTCACTGTCTTTTGCCGCCGTATCTGCGCCTTTGCCGATAAGGTATTTGCATATTTCAAAACTTGAACTTTTTGCCGCGTAGAGAAGCGGAGTCATGCCGTTTTTATCTTTAAAGTTAATATCTGCGCCGTTATCGACAAGTATTTTAATTATATCAAGCGCGTTACCGCGGTGCGCCGCAATCGCCCAAACAAGGGGCGGCGTGCCGGATTTTTTATCCGTTTTATTTACATCTGCGCCGTGATCTGTCAATAGTTTTACTATTTCAAGACCGGTCTGTTCATTGCCGCCAAAAGATATGACGGAATGAATTAAAGGAACAAAACCGTAATCGTTTATATCGCTTTTATTTACGTCAGCCCCTTTTTCCAAAAGAAATTTTATAATATCCGCGTCAGGCTCCGGATAAGCCGTTAAAGCGCTTGATAAAACGGTGTAACCGCCTATACCAAGGCCTTCAAACACCGGCACAACGGCATTTACGTCGGCTCCGTTTTCTATTAAAATTTTCGCCATATCGTATTTATTGCGGGTTATGGCAATCGGCAAAAACTGCATGTAAGGTTTATCCGTAAAATCGAATAATACTCCGTTTAAATTTACTCCGTCCTTAATCAGTTTTATTGCGTCATCCGGACTATTGCGTTCTATTGCCGCCCAAAATTTCATTTGATTGATAAAACCGGCATTATTCCTGCGTAAAAAATCCGATTGCAAACCGGCAATTATACATGCGGCAAAAATAATTACGGCTATCGTTTTGTTAAATTTCTTTCTGGCCAGCGATATGCCGGACAACAGTAAAAAAACATAAAACAAGGCAAACGCAGCGGTCAAACTGCAAACCGGATAAGATTTAAACCAAGCGGATATGTAATCTAAACCTTCCTGAAACCCGTATTTTTGCAATGCCGAAGCAACTAAAAATAAAACCGTAAAAAATGTCAGTAAGTATAATGAAGCATATACTATTAACAGCCAACCGGTAATTTTTCTTATCTTTTCCATCGCGCATCCTTTCTTAAGAAAATATCATATTGCCAAAACGATTGTTCCCAAAACTATTAAACAGCCGCCGAGAACCGTTTTTACGGTTATAGCCTCATTTAAAAACATAAACGCAAAAAGTATGCCGAAAACCACGCTCACTTTGTCAACCGGAATAACTTTTGAGGCTTCGCCGATTTGCAGCGCTTTAAAATAAAACAGCCGACAAAAGCGCATAAATCAACCACATATACCCTTCTCTGCGCAAACTCGGCAGCCGATGTCCGGCAACCGCCAAGCCTTTTACCGAACTGCCGAACTTCTATTCTTCCGCCTTTTAAAGGCTTATCATATCTTCTATCTTTTGAAGCGATTCGTACGAATCGAACGCCCTCAAATACGCCATTGTTTTTTCGAGATTGGTTAAAATCGAACAGCCGCATTTTACCGCGGTTTTTCTTATTTCGGAATTATTTTTAAGTTCGTCAACCGTTAAATTTTTGTTTATGTTTATTACAAAATCCACTTTGCCGTCAATAATCGTGTTTACTGCGCGCGGGGTCCTGTTCCAGTGAACTATATTTACTTCATATCCGTGCTTTTGCAGGTATTCGCCCGTGCCTTTGGTGGCGTAAACCGGAACGCCGAGTTTATAAAGGCTGTCTACCACTTCCATAAATTTAACTTTGTCTTTTTCCCTGCCGGTGCTTAAAAGTATGCCTTTTTTAGGCTTTACGACTTTTGTGGCTTCCATGGACAAAAGCATGGCTTCGTCAAATTTTTTCCCCAGACACCCGACTTCGCCGGTCGAAGCCATCTCCACGCCGGTTACCGGGTCCGCGCCGTCAAGCCTTTGGAAACTGAACATGGACGCTTTCACTCCTATATAAGGGATTTTGCTTTCGTCTATAAGAATTTCTTTGACTTTCTCGTTATTCATGATTTTGCAGGCGGTTTCGGCAAGGTTTACTCCGGAAACTTTCGAAATAAACGGAAACGAACGCGACGCCCTGGCATTGCATTCGATAACTTTTACGTCATTGTCTTTTGCGATAAACTGTATGTTGAAAGGACCGTTAAGGTTAAGGCCTTTGACTATTTTTCTGGTTATGTCCTTTATTACGTTTACGGTATGCACGTACAGCTTTTGCGCGGGAAATACCATCGTGGCGTCGCCCGAATGAACTCCCGCGTTTTCAACGTGCTCGCTGACAAGCGACAGCATAACTTCGCCGTTTTTGGCTATCCCGTCGCACTCTATTTCTTTCGCGTCAAGGATAAATCTGGATATTACTACGGGAAAATCCGCGGAAATGTCTTTTGTGAGCGACAAATAATAATCCAAACTCTGCTTGTCATTAGCCACGTTCATAAGCGTGCCGGACAATACGAAACTCGGGCGTATAAGAACGGGAAAACCGTTTTTCTCTATAAACTTTTCTATTTCCTCTATCGAAGTGGCCGATGTCCATTCGGGCTGATCTATGCCGAACTTGTCAAGCAAGGCGGAGAATTTTACCCTGTCTTCGGCGCAGTCGACGCTTTTCTGGCTGTGTCCCAAAATATTTACTTTTACGTCGCTCAAAGGCTGTATCAAATTGTTCGGGTTTTGCCCGCCCATGCAGGCTATCACGCCTTTCGGGTTTTCTATGTCTATGACGTCCAAAACTCTTTCAAAAGAAAGCTCTTCGAAGTACAGCCTGTCGGACGCGCTGAAATCCGTCGAAACCGTTTCGGGATTGCAGTTTATTATCACGCTGTCGTTTTTCTTTTGCTTAAAATAGTTGCTGGTCATAACCGAACACCAGTCGAACTCAAGGCTTGAACCTATGCGATAGCTTCCGCTTCCCAGCGTAATTATGCTGTTTTTATTCTTTTTCATGGACACGTCGCTGTGCGTGCCGTCGTAAGTGAGGTAAAGATAATTCGATTTTGTCGGATATTCCGAAGAAGTAGTGTCTATTTGTTTTACTACGGGCTGAATTTTGAGTTTCTTTCTCAGCTTTCTTATCCCCAGCGACAGGTTTCTGACTTCTCTTATGGTAAGTTTGATTTTTCCGGTAGAAACCGCCGACAAATATATTTTCGTGAGCTGAAAATCCGAAAACCCCCTCGATTTAAGGCGGAGTATGTGATGTTTTTCTATTTTCGAAAAATCTTTGTAGATTTCCTCTTTTGTTACCGCGTCGCGTTTCGTTTTAGGGGTAAAAAAATCCGAAATCTCGCCTTCTGCCGCGGCAAGATAGCGGATATGCGACAGAAACCAGTAATCTATTTTCGTTTTATCGTAAACGTATTCCAAAGTCTTGCCGCGTTTGAAACTTTCGTAAACGGCAAACACCCTTAAATTTGTCGGATTTAAAAGCTCTTTTTCAAGTTCTTCGTCCTGGGCGTTTTTAAAAACGCCGGCTGTAATGCCTTCTTCGTTTTCGTTTACCATTCTCAGCGCTTTCTGCATCACTTCGCAGAAGTTTCTGCCTATCGCCATAACTTCGCCGACGGACTTCATCTGCGTTCCGAGCTGCTTGGAAACGCCGCTGAACTTGCTTAAATCCCAGCGCGGGACTTTAAGCGAAACGTAGTCCAAAGACGGCTCGTAAAACGCCGAAGTCGTGCCCGTAACCGGATTTTTAAGTTCAAGCAAATCGAATCCTATGACGACTTTTGCCGCTATGTAAGCTATCGGATATCCCGTAGCCTTGCTTGCAAGCGCCGAAGAACGCGAAAGCCTCGCGTTGATTTCTATGACGTAAAAATCGTACCCTTCGGGGTTTAACGCGTACTGAACGTTGCATTCCCCGACAATGCCGGCGCTTCTTGCTATCTTTATCGCGGCTTCGCGAAGCATTCCGACTTCCGTGCCGTTTATCGACTGGCACGGAGCGATAACTATGGAATCGCCGGTATGAATGCCCATAGGATCCATATTTTCCATATTGCAGATGGTTATGCAGTTGCCGCTTTTATCCCTCATTACTTCGTATTCTATTTCTTTCCATCCGTGCAGCGATTTTTCAACCAAAACCTGCGGAGAAGACATTAACGCCGCCTGTGTAAGTTTTTTGAGTTCCGACGGGGTTCTCGCAAGACCCGAGCCGAGCCCGCCTAAAGCAAAAGCCGAACGAGTAATTACGGGATAACCGATTTGTTCGGCAACCTGCAAAGCCTCTTCTACGGTATTTGCCGAATGGCTTTGGGCTATAGGCATATTTATCGACTGCATTAGTTTCGAAAATAAATCCCTGTCTTCCGACATTTCCAAAGCGTCAACCTGAGTGCCCAAAACTTTAACGCCGTACTTTTTCAAAACGCCTGTCTTTTCAAGTTCTATGACGCAGTTTAAAGACGTCTGCCCGCCGAACGAAGAAATTATTGCCGCGGGTTTTTCCGTTTTTATGACTTTTTCTACCCAAAACGGAGTTATCGGATACAAATAAACCCTTTTATCCGGGCCGCTGTTTGTCTGGACGGAAGCGATATTTGGATTGATAATGATCACTTCCAGATTTTCTTCGGCCAAAGCTTTGACCGCCTGCGAGCCCGAATAATCGAACTCCCCGGCCTGCCCTATGGACAACGCGCCGGAACCAAGCAAAATCACTTTCTGTTTTTTCCCGTTTTTGGGGAGCAAAAAATCTAAAATCGGCATTTCCTTTTCCTCTTCTTCTCTTTATGGCGTCTTAAAACTGCCCCGAAGCCGGCAACCACAAAGACATATATGAATTTAATTATAAGCGCAGAACAACCAAATACTTTATTAAATTTTTATTTATTTTTCTTTCGTCAGCTGAAACTTTTCTCATTTTCAAACAAAGAAAATATATACAATGCGCTTCGTCCGTAAAGGCCTGTTGATTCGTCGTCAAGAGAAACCGCAGTGCTTGATTTATAAAACATATCCAGAGCTTCTTCCGGGCTTACGCCGTATTTTTTGGCTATTAACTTTACAGTTTCGACCGCAAGAGTGGCTTTTATCAGCTTATGAGACATTTCAGGCTTCCTCAAAACCGGCATAGTTTAAAAATGACAAAGCTTTATCGGTATTGAAACAAATTTGATTGTTAATTTTTTCAAATTTCAGCCTTTCCAAAGCGTCTTCTTTTCGCATAATTCCGGCAACTACGAACGAAACGGTTTCCCCTACATTATCATTCGCTATTTTCCCTTCGACAATATCATAACCGTGCTTATAGCCTATGCCGCTTCTGCAAGCGCACACCATATTTAGCCAATCAAGCGACGGTTCTGAAAAAACCTTGACGTTCAATTTGTCATAATTCGCTTCATCAAAATCATAAATTGAAATTATAGCCTTTGAGTTTCTGCCTTGATTTATTTCTATAGCGGCTTTTCGTTTCGCCCAGCGGACAGCCTGTTCTTTTATATCGGTAGTATAAAAACCGCTTCCGAAATCCCTTCCGTATTCGGCAATTATAATTTTCGGATTTTCTATCGACACGGTCGAACCATGAAACAATTTCATATTATTTCCCCTGCAAATAATCATCAAAAAACCGCATAAGGTATTCAAAAGACATTCCGTGTAAATCTTCATACTCGGTTTTCAGCGCGGCAAGCAACCCGCTATCCGCAAACTTTTTATAAACTTGCGGTCCTGTTGAACCCGTATGCTCCGCATAAAATTCTATGCAGAATATTTCAAACGACAATAAACTCAAACCGCCGCTCCCGTTACTTATTTTTTCTAAATCTAAAAATTCAGGGCGAATTGCCGCTTACAACTTCTTTACAAATTCATCCATGATCCACGCCGTGTCGTTTTCCGCGTGGAATTGTACGGACATATAAGGTTTTGTTTTATGTTTTAAGCCTTCTACGGATTCGTCGTTGGCGTTTTCAAACCAGAGCTCCCAGCCTTCCTGTATGCTTTTCTTGTCAACGGCATATCTGTGGTTTTGGCTTGTCATATACGCGTGTTTTTCGGGAAGAGAGAAAACCGGCTGGTTATGGCTTCTGTGCCCGCGGGCAAGCCTTTTTGTTTTCGCGCCCGACGCCAAAGCCAGTATCTGATGACCCATACATAATCCGAAAACCGGTTTGCCGGAACCGAGAACGTCCTTTCTGACCCTTTCGACCAGATCGCCCGTGTTTTGAGGGTCGCCGGGGCCGTTCGATATAATCCACCCGTCAACGTCAGTTTTGGAAAAGTCCGAATCCCACGGAAGAAGCAAAACTTCGCAGCCTCTTTCGACAAGCATTCTTGAAATGGTCAGTTTCGCGCCGCAGTCTATGACCGCGACTTTTTTCGCGCCTGTCCCGAATCTTTGTATTTCTTTTGTGGAAACCGACGGCATAAGGTTGTATTTGGAAGGATCGACGTATTCGCTGTCTTTAAAATTTTTCAAAAATTCAAATCTGTCGATCTTTTCTTTTTTCGCGCCTTCCGGAACGATTCTGCCGAAAAGATTCCCGTTTTCCCTTATCATCTGCACCAAATATCTTGTGTCGACGCCCGCAATTCCCGGAACGTTATTTTCTATCATCCACTGCTCCAAAGATATCCCGCCTTCGTGATGATGGCAGCCGTCGTAAATATCGGACACCACTATGCCCTGGGTCTTTATCGACCCGCTCTCGTGCCCTTTGGCCATAAAAAAATCCCCGCCTTTGGGGGCAGGGATACCGTAGTTGCCTATAAGACAAAAACTGAATACGAGAATTTGACCCAAATATGACGGATCGGTCATCGCTTCGCTGTATCCGAGCATTCCCGTATTAAACACCATTTCGCCGCTGACCGTCGCGTCCGCTCCGATAGCGCTTCCTTCGAGAGTTATCCCGTTTGAAAGTTCGAGATAAGCTTTCTTGTACTTCTTTAACAAAACTTTTTCGCCGTTTTTCATAACCCGTTCCTGTATGTAAATTTTAATTATCCTAATCGCAGATTATACCATTTTTTAAGCCTGCAAATCATCTTAAACTTCGGAAAGAAACTTTTGGGCGCAAAACGCAAGATATTCCGCGGCTTTCGGCAAAACGGATTCGTCTATATTGAAATTGCTGTGATGCCACGGATAAGACGAGGCCTTGCCGCCGTACGTGCCTATGTATAAGAAATTACCGGGAACTTTTTCCAGATATTCCGCAAAATCCTCCCCGCCCATGGAAGGTTTTTCCAAAATCACCGTATTTTCGCTGCCGTAAAACTCTTTCGCCGTTTTCCGGCACATTTCGGTAACCTCTTTGGAGTTTATCAAAGCGTTGCCGACGGCCTGATAATGAATTTTGGATTTTACGCCGAAAGCCGTTTCAACAGCTTTCAGTTTCCTTAAAATGCTTTCTTTTATAAGTTTTCTGGTTTTGGAGTTCAAACTTCTGACTGTGCCGTCAAGAGTTACTTTCTCGCATATTATATTGTATCCGTCGCCGCCGGAAATTTTGCCGAACGTTATAACCGCGGGCTCTACCGGATTTACTTCCCTTGATATTACGGTTTGGGCTGCATTTATAAACGCGCAGGCCGCGACTAAAGCGTCTTTTCCCAAATGCGGATAGGCCCCGTGCGCTATTTCGCCTTCGATTTCTATGTTCAGCTTATCTACGGCGGCCATCATGGCGCCGAACTTCAAGCCTATTTTTCCGGATTCTATCCACGGGCAGACGTGAATCCCCAAAATAACGTCAACTTTCGGGTCTTCCAAAACTTTTCCGTCAACCATGCCTTTTGCGCCGGCGGAAGTTTCTTCGCTCGGCTGAAAAATAAATTTTACGTTTCCGTTCAAAGAGTCTTTTTTGCGGCTTAAAAGTTTTGCCGCTCCCAAAACAACGGCCATATGGGCGTCATGCCCGCAAGCGTGCATAACGCCTGATTTTTTCGATTTATATCCTACTTTATTGTCTTCCTGGACCGGCAAAGCGTCCGTATCGGCCCTAAACGCTATGGTCTTACCCGGTTTAGCGCCCTTAATAATTCCCAAAACGCCGGTTTTTCCTATGCGTTTAAAGGGAATCTTAAATTCTTTCAGTTTCGACTCTATGAATTTCGCGGTATCGAATTCGCATCCGCTAAGTTCCGGATATTTGTGTATATGCCTTCTTATCCGTATTATTTCGTTTTCAGCCGCCATTTTTTCCCTCCGTTAACGCATAAGGAATATTTTCAATTATATCTCCGGCGACAACGCTTATGCCTTTGTCCCTTTCCGATATTTCTCCCGCCAAACCGTGAATATATACCGCAAATTCTGCGGTTTTGAACAAATCTGCGCAAACTGCGGAAAAAGCCGCTATCATACCGCTTAAAACGTCTCCGCTTCCTGCGGAAGCCATCGCGGGGGTCCCGGAATTATTTTCGTATAAATTTTTGCCGTCCGAAACCAGAGTTTTATTGCCTTTCAAAACGCAGACAAGAGAATTATCTTTTGCAAAATCTTTTGCCGACTTTTCCCTGTTTTCTTTTACGCAAGAAACGGGTTTGCCGGTAAGTTTCGCAAACTCTCCCTCATGCGGGGTAATGACAATATTCGCCTTTGCTTTTTTTAAAACTTCAAAATTTTCGTTTAAAGCCGAAATCGCGCACGCGTCTAAAATTACCGGCATTTCCGCAAAAGAAGTGATTTTTTGTATAAAATCATACAAATATTTTCCGTTTTCAAGACCGGGGCCTATTATAACGGAAGAAACTCTCCTTTCGGAAATGAACTTTAAAATATCGTCCGCCGTTTCGTAAACGAAGTACATAGTCTCGGGCTTTGACAGAGCGTAAACCGCGCTTAAAAAACCGCTTTTGACGGCATAAGTTACAAGCCCCGCGCCCGAACGCAAAGCGGCATTGCAGCACAAAACTCCGGCGCCCGGCATATATTTTGAACCTGCTATAACCAGGACATGCCCGTAATCGTATTTGTTGCTTTCGGGGTTTCTGTTCAGCTTAGAATAAAATCCGGAAAAGTCAGGCATCTTCAGAGCCTCTGTATATGTCACCCTGCGCAAAGCCGAAGGGTCTATAATTTATGGATTCTGCAAAGGACTTTGTCATCGCAGAATGACAGCTTGTTCTGCCTTTAAAAGACTATTGCGGCGGCAACCGCATATTTCTCCGTGTGCGAAAGCGACACGTCTATTTTTTTATACCGTTTATTTTTTATATATACTTCCGGCTTTCCGGACCGCGTATTTTTTATGGATATGTCGGTTATGACCAGTTTTTTATTTTTCGCGCTCAAAGCTTTCCAGACGGCTTCTTTGGCCGCAAACCGCGCCGCCAAATGCAGGGCAGGCCGCTTTTTAGGCATACAATAAGATATTTCGTCGCCGGCAAAGACGCGTTCAAGATAATCTTTGTCTTTTACGTATTTTTCAAACCGTTTCACTTCTTCGATATCTACGCCTATGTTCATAAATCCCTTTTTAACGGCAAAGTAAAAAATTGAAAGTATAAAGTTAAAAATAAAACAATCGTGTTTCCGCAAAGCAGAAACCTAAAACAAATTCCGGCTCTGCCGAAATACGGCATTTTCACTTTCCGCTTTTAACTTTATTTTTACAGCAAGCTTGCAGAAGCTTCGTCCAAAATCACGGTAACGTCCGGATGGAGATGGAGGAAAGTGGCCGGCACGCCGGCTGTAACGGATCCCGCAAAAAGTTTTTTGACAATGATAGCTTTGCTCTCTCCCGTGATCAAAAGAAGAACGGCTCTTGCTTTCATTATCGTTCCCATACCCATGGTAAGCGCTCTTTCGGGCACGTCTTCTATATTTTTAAAGAAACGGGAATTGGTTTCTATTGTGCTTCGGGTAAGCCCCGTCAGATGCGTGGCGAGTTTAAGCTCGTTTTCAGGCTCGTTGAAACCTATATGTCCGTTTACGCCAATCCCGAGCACCTGTATATCTATGCCTCCGGCTTCAGAAATCTTACGCTCGTAAGAAAGGCATTCTTCTTCGGGATTTGCGCTTTCGCCGTCAGGCAAATGTATGTTTTCCGGTTTAATGTTTATATGCGAAAACAGATTGTCCCGCATAAAAAAATCATAGCTCTGGTCATTGCTCTTTTTTATAGGATAATATTCGTCCAGGTTAAACGTTTTGACTCCGGAAAAATCCAGCCCGGTTTTTTTGTGCATCTCCACAAGCCTTCTGTACATTCCCACGGGGGTCGAACCCGTAGCCAGTCCGAGCACGCTTTTCGGATTTTTACTGATTTGTTTTGCCAAAATTGCCGCTCCCAAAAGCGACGCTTCGTCATAATTCTTACAGATAATCCGTTCCATAAATTCATATCCCCCGTTACTCAAACGTATACTTCCTCATCAAACTTTTCATATCGCTTACGGCTTTCTCAAGGCCTGTAAACACTGATTTCGATATTATCGAAAAACCTATGTTAAACTCGTTCATTTCCTTTATTGAACATATCTTTTCGATATTGGCATAATCAAGACCGTGCCCGGCGTTTACCGTAAGCCCTTTGGAAACCGCAAAAGAGGATGCATCGGCGATTTTTTTAATCTCGTCTTTGAATTCCGGCGAAATTTTCCCGCGCTCTTTGAAAAAACGGGCGTACTTTCCCGTATGTATTTCTACCGCGTCCGCAAAGATCTGAGAACACGCGTTTACCTGGTCAATGTCGGCCTCGATAAACATGCTGACTTTTATTCCGGCTTTTTTCAGCCTTGCGGTTATGCCGGCAAGCCTGTCTTTTTGGCGCGCTACGTCAAGCCCGCCCTCCGTAGTAAGTTCTTCTCTTTTCTCCGGCACGAGGCAAACGAAATGAGGTTTTACTTCCAAAGCGATTTTTACTATTTCATCGTTTGCCGACATTTCAAGATTGAGTTTTGTCCTAAGCGTCTCTTTCAAGCCGAAAACGTCGGTATCCTGTATATGCCGCCTGTCTTCCCTGAGGTGAACGGTTATGCCGTCCGCCCCGGCCTTTTCGCAAACGGCGGCAGCGTCCGTTACGCTCGGAAAACCTTCTTTTCTGGCTTCCCTTAAAGTCGCTATATGGTCTATATTAACGCCCAGTTTTATCATTTATTTCCCCGTATATAAAATCCGCGGTTTTTTCCGCGATTTCACGTATTCTGTTTTTATCTTTTCCTTCAACCATAACGCGAAGCAGGTTCTCGGTGCCCGAATACCTTACAAGCATCTGGCCGTCGCCCGAAAGTTCTTTTTTGAAACTTTCTATAAGTTTTCGCGATCCGGGCAGCTTTTCAAGCGGGACTTTTTCGGAAACTTTTTTGTTTATCAAAATCTGCGGATATTTTTCGACGCCCGAAACGAACTCGGACAAAGTTTTATTCTCGGCGTTCAAAGCCTCAAGGAGCTGAACCGCGCTTAAAATGCCGTCGCCGGTCTGCAAAATATCGCCGAAAATAAAATGCCCGGACTGTTCCCCGCCCAAAGACGCTTTATATTTTCTCATATCTTCCAGAACGTATCTGTCTCCGACTTTTGAAGCGACGGTTTTTATACCCGCTTCTTTCATGGCTTTGAAAAACCCGGTATTTGCCATAACAGTAGCGACCAATATGTTGTTTTTCAATTTTTTGTTCTTTTTCAGATATTTTGCCATAGAAGAAAGGAAAAAATCGCCGTCTCTTATTTCGCCGTTTTCGTCTATGCATATAAGCCTGTCCGCGTCTCCGTCAAAAGCAAAACCGCAGAACGCTTTTTTCTTTTTTACGGTTTCCGCGGCGTGCTGCGGATGCAATGCCCCGCAATTCAAATTTATATTTTTCCCGTCCGGTTTTGCGTTTAAAACTATGACCTTTACGCCGAGTTTTTCCAGTATTTCCGGAGCGCATTTGTAAGACGCGCCGTTTGCGCAGTCGATTACGACGGTTCTGCCTTTCAGAGAATTTTTGCAGCCGGCGCCGGCGGCTTTTATTATGAATTTTTCATAATCTTTTAAAAGGGAAGCGTTTTCTTTAATTTTCGTTTTCGATTTGTCCGGGCGCGGCGCGGCGCAACAGTTTGCAAGGTGTTTTTGTATTCCGCTTTCGATTTCCGCTTCAACGGCGTCGGCAAGTTTTGAGCCTCTCGAATCGAATATTTTTATTCCGTTGTCGTTATACGGATTATGCGAAGCGGATATCACTATCGCCGCGCAGTAATTTCCTTTTCTGACAAGGCACGAAGCCGCGGGCGTAGGCATGACGCCGCCGAAAACGGTTTTTACGCCGGCTGACAAAATGCCTTCGGCCAGGCATTTTTGTATTCTTTTGCCGGACTGCCTGGTGTCGCGTATTATAAGGATTTTCGAAGCGGAATTTTTTAACGTTTCCGCAGCCGATTTTCCTATCACAAAAAGAGTTTTATCGTCGAAAGGAAATTTTGAAGAATCCCCTCTTATTCCGTCTGTGCCGAAGAGTTTCATTTATTTATCCGTTATTACCTGTATAAGGCAAGCATCCATACGACCACCGCAAGCCCGAAAGCCAGAAGTTTAAGATGCAGGTTCTTTTTGATTTTGTTAAACAAGTTTTTCATTTTGAACTCAATACCTTGCCGTTAGTATCTATAATTTCCGCAAGTTTCTGCGGGGTTATGTTGCCTCTGAGCCTTCCCTTGTAAGCGACTGAAATTTGGCCGGTTTCCTCGGAAACCACTATTATTATCGCGTCGGTTATTTCGCTGAGCCCCAGCGCAGCCCTGTGCCTTGTGCCGAATATTTTAACGTTCATATCGTTGCTTAAAGGCAAAAGGCAGCCCGCGGCGACTATCTTATCGCGGTTTATTATTACCGCCCCGTCGTGAAGAGGGGCCGACTTATTCTTAAAAATGGAAAGAAGCAGCTCTTTCGAAATGTTCGCGTTAAGAGCCACTCCGGTATCGGCAAAATTTCTTAAGCCCATGTCGTTTTCGATAGCTATGAGCGCTCCGGTCATAGAAAGGCTCAAACTTTCGCCGGCTTCCGTTATTTCCTGGATGTATCTGTTTTTTATTCCGGTTCCGGTGCCCCAAATCTGCCCGCCGATCTGCGCGAGGAAATTCCTTATTTCCGTCTGAAAAACAACCGTAAAAATAATTACGGCGGCAAGCCAGAAATTATTTAAAATCAGGGTGAGCGCTTTTAAGTGCAATACGTCCCTTGCGATAACGGTCAAAGCGAGTATGACCAAAATCCCGAGAATTATCTGTATGGCTTTAGTGCCTTTGATAATAAGGATAGCCTTGTAAAACAAAAACGTAAGGATGAGTATGTCTAAAATATTGACTATATAAGAATCGTAAACGTTCTTCAACGCTTCCATACCGCTATACTCCCCTTATGTTATTTATCAAATTTAAAGCCTCGGCAGTTTCTTTTACGTCGTGAACTCTTACTATGTCGGCTCCCGAAAAAGCCGCAAAAACATTAGCGGCTACAAACAAAGGCCGCTTTTCAAACGATGTTTTCCTTTCACCGGAAAAACCCTGCACAAACCTTTTACGCGACACTCCGGCAACGACCGCGCCCAGAGAAGAAAAAACATTCATATTTTTTACGAGTTCCATATTGTGCGCGGCGGTTTTTCCGAAACCGTTTCCGGGATCGACGGCTATAAAACCGCTTTCTATGCCGAAACTTTCCGCGTACTCTTTTTGTTTTTCCAAAAATTCAAAAACTTCCGAAACACAGTTTTTATATTGCGGATTTTTTTGCATATTTCCCGGAGTCCCCTTCATATGCATAAGAATAACTCCGGCTTTTTCGTCCGCTATAAGTTTTGCAAGTTTGTCTTTCGCGTATCTTAAAGCGTAAATATCGTTTATTATGTCCGCGCCCTCAGAAAGAGCGGCTTTTGCTGTCTCATATTTGTAAGTATCTATTGAAACCGGGATTTTTACGGATTTTTTTATTTTTTTTAATGCCGGAATAAGCCTTTTTATCTCGGTTTTCGCGTCAACGGGCTTAACGCCCGGCCTTGTGGACTCCGCGCCCATGTCTATTATTTGCGCCCCGTCTTTTTCAAATTCCAAAGCCCGTTTTAAAGCGTCATCGGGATTTGTAAGCCCGTCCCCGGAAAAAGATTCCGGATCCGTATTTATTATCCCCATTACCGCGGGCTTTCCGAAAATAATCCTTGATTTTTTAAATCTGAAAACTCTTTCGCCGCCTGAAATATCCGCAATTACGGATTTCAGCTTTTCGGAAACTTCTTTCAGCCCGAACGGCTGCAAACAAAGTTTGTCTTTTAAAATCTCCAGCTGCCTTACCGTGGCTGACAGGACAATGCCGGAAAAACCTTTTTTAAACCTGCTGACGTTTTCGCTTACCGCCGCTTCCGCTCCGCAGGCAAGAGCTTCCTGTTTTAAAATATTTGCCGCTCTGTTATCGAGCTTTTCGATCATCACCGGCTTTAAAAGCGCTTTTTTCGCAAGCGGTTTCATAACGCGCGGATCGCAGCCCGTTTTTTTTACGAGATTTAACGCGTCGCTAAAATTGTCAACAACGGCTTTTCTTACAAGCATTTAAAATCCTTGTCTTTGTCTGCCTTCTTAATCTTCTTACTTTAAGAGCGCCGTTGCCTCGGATCTCGTGCGCATATCTTTCAAAAATATGCCGCGCATTGCGGAAGTTATCATTTTTGATCCGGGCTTTTTGACTCCCCGCATCGTCATGCAAAGATGTTCGGCTTCCATTACGACCATAACGCCGCGGGGCATAATGGATTTCATTACGGTATCGGCAACTTGTTTCGTAAGCCTTTCCTGAAGCTGAAGCCTGTTTGCAAAAA
>JAISVT010000034.1 GCA_031271405.1 Candidatus Endomicrobium macrotermitis
GGCTTTAAAACCGAAATCTTTTTCTATTTCTTTATCTATTTCCGGCAATGATTCGATAAGAGAAAGTTCGTATACGCTTTGCGCGTTGTCGGTAACCGGGCCGTAAGAATCTACCGCTATGGTAACGGGGCCCATTCCCAAAAATCCGAAGGCCACAAGGCCGAAAGCAAAAACCGCAGGGGCTATCATAATTGCTCCGACTCCCAAAGAGCTTATCGCATAAGCGACAGCCATAAGGATTATGATTGCAAGACCCATCCAGTACGCGCTGAAATTTCCGGCCGTGAGCCCGGCAAGAACGTTAAGCGACGCTCCCCCGTGTTTGGAAGAAGCCACTATGTTTTGCACAAACGCGCTTTTTACGGAAGTAAATATTTTTACGACTTCCGGGATAATCGCGCCGGCTATGGTTCCGCAGCTTATGATTACCGAAAGTTTCCACCAAAGCGAGCCGTCTCCCAAATCGCCTATTATAAGTTTCGATACCAAAAACGTAAAAGCTATGGAAACTACAGAAGTTATCCATACGAGAGACGTCAAAGGCGTTTCATAGTTCATTTTGTCGGCAGCTTCGTATTTCATTTTCGCAAAAGCTCCGTTTATAGCGTAAGAAAGCGCGCTTGCTATAAGCATTATCAAACGCATTACGAAAATCCATACCAAAAGTTTGACCTGAATGACGGGATCTTTTATTGCCAAAACTATAAACGTTACCAAAGCTACGCCCGTAACTCCGTAAGTTTCGAAACCGTCCGCGGTAGGCCCTACCGAGTCGCCGGCATTGTCGCCGGTGCAGTCTGCGATAACTCCGGGGTTTCTCGCGTCGTCTTCCTTAATATTGAAAACGATTTTCATAAGGTCGGAGCCTATGTCTGCTATTTTTGTAAATATTCCGCCGGCAATTCTCAAAACCGAAGCTCCGAGAGATTCTCCTATGGCAAAGCCTATAAAGCATGGGCCTGCGAAATCGCTGGGGATAAACAAAAGGATTATAAGCATTATGAAAAGCTCTATGCTTATCAAAAGCATTCCGATGCTCATTCCCGCGCGAAGCGGAATTGCGTAACACGGGAAAGGTTTTCCTTTGAGGCTCGCAAACGCGGTTCTTGAATTTGCGAAAGTGTTTATTCTCATTCCGAACCATGCCACGGCGTAACTTCCCAAAATGCCTACTATGCTGCAAAGGACTATAGTGATGACTTTAACGGCCGCAAAGTGCTGAAGGAAACCGAAATAGACAACTATAATGAGCGCAAGCAAAATTTCAAGGATTATTATGAATTTTCCCTGCGTTATAAGGTAGGTTTTGCAGGTTTCATATATAAGTTCGGAAATGTCTTTCATAGATTTATGCACCGGCAGATTTTTAATGCCGAGATAATGATAAAGCCCGAACAATAAGCCGAAAACACATATGATAAAGCCGAAAACTAAAAGTGTGTGACCGTTGACCGCTCCTCCGAAAAAACTTACCGATGATAAATCCGGAAGAATCAAATCGGCCTCGCTTGCAAAAGAACTTTTTACCGCCGCAAGAACCAACGCGAAAACAGCGGCAAACTTTTTCAATGACAGAATTTTGCCAAACATACTTCTTTCTCCTTTATTTTTTAGGGGAAACTCCCCAAATATAATATAAACCCGTATATAAAATACGGGCATATCGGCAAAGATTATATGATTTACGAGACGGTCTGTCAAACATCAGTGAGCGCTGCGCCCGCCAATCCCCTTCATGCTTCAAAAAGTATGCAAAAAACCGAGCCGGTCAATTACAGGAATAAAGGCTTATATAAATTTCACAAAATTTTCATAAGAAAATTATTGAAAAATTAACGGTTTTGGTATAATTATTGGTACCCGCAGACTATTATAATTTGTATGGAGATTTGTATGAAAAGCAATATTATAATAAGGCGTATTTTGTCGGCATTTACGGCGGCTGCCTTTTTGTTGCCGTCCGTATTTCCCCAAAACGCTTTTTCCGCTCCGGAAATCAATCCTTCAAACGGCATAAAAATCTTAAATTCGATAAGGGATGCCGTACCCAAGCGCGCCGGATACGTTACCGATTATAAAATATCCGACGGCAATAAATTTTTGGTTTTTATCCAGGATCTGCACTGCAACCCCGAAGTGCAAAAAAATATCTCTCAGATTATTTCGTCTTTGGATGAAAAAATAGGGCTGGACAAGGTCATTCTCGAAGGCGTGCCTGACGGAAAAGTCAAAAACAACGTCTTCCTCTCCCTGCCCGATAATTTAAAATATCCGGTTGTCGAAAATCTCTTGAACGAAGGTTTTTTGACCGGAGTCGAACTTTATTCAGTAGAAAACAATAAGGATAACGTTTACGGCGTTGAAAACTGGCAGCTTTACCTTGAAAACCTTTACAGGGCATCGGGTTTGCTGCAGAGAAAAAATTACATAATAGAAGAAACAGCTCCTTTCCGTAAAGCGGTAAAGAAAAGTTCGAAGTCGAAAGCCGGTTATTTGTCAAGGCTTTCTTCAGGCGAAAGGGGCGATAAATGGTATTCGGATTTGGGCAGGGCTTCCGTTGATTACCGAAAACCTTTTTACGAATATCCGGAACTCGGAAAATACCTCGATTTGAAGAACGCGTCAAAAAAGATAAATATCAAGAGCGTAATGTCCGAGCTTGAAAAGTATATCGCGGAACTTAAAAATACTCTTCCTTATAAAGAATATCAGGAACTGTCAAAAAAACACGATAATCAAAACGAATATTTTATTGCCCTGTACAAAGCGGCTGTCGGCGGGGATTTTATAAGTTTTATATCAAAATACCCGAACCTGTATTTATTTCTGGCCTATTCGTATCAATCCGATAAAATAATGCCTCTTACTCTGTACGAAAGCGAAGAGGCTTACGTTAAAGGTATTTTGGACGAAGCTTTGAAAGACAATGATATCGCCGACACCATTCTCGTTTCCAAGATGACCGGTCTTTTGTCTCCGTTTTTCTCGACCGAGATGACGGAAAGTGAATTTTTGTTTTTTTTCGAAAACATCGGCGCTTACAAAGAAGCGGCCGGACGGCTTTTTCCGCAGTTTTCGGAGCAGTTATTTTCTTTTATAGAAAACGCCGAATACTTTCTTTACTACGCTTCCAATATCGAAAGGAATACGTACTTTAACAGGAATATAAACAAATACTCCGAAGACAATAAAGTAAACGTATTGGTTTCCGGCGGATTTCATTCGTCGCTGGTTGAGGAACTCGCCGAAAACGGCATATCCTATGCCGTAATAACCCCGGTTGTCAAGTCTTCCGCCGATAACGGCGTATACGACAGGCTTATATCGATAAATAACCTGAACAATGCCTCTCTTTCGGGGAGGCTTAAGGCAAATGCTCTAAATCCCATTCCTTTAATGCTTATGGCGGACGGAAGAATTCCGGCCGTAAACAGGGAAGCTTATCTGCAAAAGCTGGTAGAGATGATTCTTGACCCGCAAATCAATGCCGACGTTCTGATAAATCCGGAACAAAATACCGTGTCAGTATCTCCGGAATCGTTTAAAAAAGTGCTTGACGCGTGGCTTGCCGGAGTATCGGAAGAAGGCTATGAAATTTCTTTCAGCGGAAATATGTTTAACATAACGCTTCAGGACGTTGAACTTTCTTACCGCGTCAAAGACGGAATGATAGTTTTCAGCCGCCTGACTTCGGAGTCGAGCCCCGAAAACTTCTTTATGCTTTCGTTTAACGCGTCTGTAAACAGGATTAAAGAAATATTTCTGCAATCCTATCCGGCTATGATAGATTACATTTTTCCGCGCAATCACGCGCTTTTCATGCAGATGCACAAGGATTTTTTCGGCGCGGATACATATTCCGATTCGATGGACGAAACTTACGTGAACTTTCTGGGTTATCTTAAGGACGGCAGCCTGTCTGTTGACTTAAGCACTTACATGGAGGCGCTGGCTTCGGAAAAACTTAAACTTGCGGAAAAATTTGAAATAGTCATAGAGGGCAGAAAAATAACTTTTATAGCCCCTTACGGGATTCTTAAAAAGTATAAAATAGACAAAACGCAATTGAGTGAAATAGTTCGAAAAACGCTGGTGAGCAGCGGCAAAAGCATAAATGCCCTTCCCGGAATAATCGCGCTTGCCGCATACAAACAATCAAGAACATTATTTTTAAATCCTGCTTTGGGGAAAGGAATAATAGGCTTTAACGAAGCTCTGCTCGGTATTGAAGATCAAAATCTTGCCGGCAATATGCTGAAAATAGGCCTTATGCACGAATTAAAGCACGAATTCGTCGGAGACCTTACAGGAAAACCGCTCGACGATTTTGAAGAGGAAACAAACCTCGAGGATGTTAACGGCATTATTGAACTGACGAATGCTTCGAACCCGGAAATGACGCTCGGCGAAGCTAAAAATCATATCATAACCCAGCTCGGGCGGGTTTTGAGTTCAGTCGAGACCGCCAAAACGGGCAGAAAGCCGTACGATGATAAGTTTTTAAGAAAAATCGAAAAATATGTCTTCAGCATCGAGCAGGCCGTTGAAATGGTCAAAGCCAAAGACTTAAAAGACGCCGATTTCAGGCATCTGGCTTCGTCGCAGCTTGAGCAGCCGGAACTCATGGATGCAATTGAAACGCTTGAGCTTGAAATTTCCAAGAAGGGGCATAAAATACGCGCTTTGGAAGCGGAGAGAGAAAGCAAAACCAAAGAGAGCGCGTATTCCACAAACGAAGAAGTAAGAGGAGCGCTTGCCAGGGATATAAAAAGCATAAATGAAGAGCTTGCAAACGTAAAAAGAGGCCTTTTGTCGGACAAAAGGGCTTTGGCAGGATTTAAAAAAGAGTATGAAAAAAATGCGGGAGATTTTGATGAAAATCAAAAGAAGCTATACTCCGGAATCGTCAATTACGGAGAAAAAAGAGAGCCTTTTGAAGAATATATGAGAGGGGAACACGGTTCCGAAGACAAAAGCGGCGCGCTCAATAAAGAGAAACAGGATTTTATAAACAAACAGTTCGATTCCCTGAAAAACGATTTTAAAGAGTTATGCGCGATTGCCGGCCTTGATGCCGCGCAGATTGAAAAAACAGTTGAGGTTTTTGACGACAGTTTTTATTCCGGCGTAAAACTTCTTTACAATTCCCTTCCGGAGCATATTTTCAGGCGTTATTACGTTGACAGGGGAATGATAGCCAATCACGCGTTAAGCCATTCTATCGCGGTTTTGTCGCAAATTATAAGAATAATGAAAGAAGACAGGGATCTTTTATCCGAATTGAAAAGCGGTAAAATCAATATACCGGTTCTCGTTTACGGCGCGCTTATGCACGATTTGTCAACCATAATAGCGCGCGACAGTCATGAACGGAATTCGGTATATATGATTGAGGCTATTTTTAAGGGATTTCCGAGAGATGAAAAAGGCAACGCTTTTGTCGATATTTATTCCGGCGCGGCCGCCGGACTCGATTCCCGGAGTCTGGAAATCGACGTTGAAAAATTAAAGTCTGTGTGCGCCGGGCACAAGAAAATTAAGCCTGACGTGCCGGTCAAACGATACCATCAATACTCCGAGGCGCAGCTTCTCCATGACGGCGACGGATTTTCGGCGGTTTTTGATCTCGGAAGAATACTCGGCACATGGATTGAAGAAGGCACACCGATATTTAATTCCAGGATTTCCGTTGCCGACAGGGTTGAATTTATTCTTAACAACAGGTTTAAAGGCTCCGACGCGCTGAACGATTTAATAAGGCAGGGCTTCAGCAGAAAACAGGGAAAACTTTATTTGACGGCCGGAGCCATTGAAATAATGAGGAGAGAATCTCTCAATGCCGAAAACATACTGAAGCGGTTTATAGACAAACAGGCTTCATTGATAAAGACGAAAATCAAATCAAAAGAAGGCATTTCTACTCTTATGTACTCGGGCGAAGACATAAGATTGATGAAAAATACGGTTACCGACGTCATACGGGCTTTAAAGGACATCGGTGACGACAGGAAAGCTTTGGAAGCCTTCAGGAAAAGCGAAAGTTCGCTGACCACTACAATCCGTAAGAGGTATGATCCGGTTGAAGCAAAAAAATTGATTGAAAATGAAGGAGAACCGGCAATTGCGGTCATAAGCGATATTCACGCGTCTTCAAAAATAAAGGTTTTCCTAAAAGAAATGCTCGGCATAGACGAATCCGTGGAAATAACCCCTGAAATGATCAAAGAAAAGCTTGCCGAAACCAAAGACATTAAAAGGGTTTACGTTCTCGGAGATATCTTCGACAGAGGCGACGACGCTTACGAAGTCTTTTTGTATATAGAAGCCGTTATGGAATCCGGAAAGGGCTTTTATATTATGGGAAATCACGATTTGTGGGCAAGAATGAATCTTGAGGGGGTACACCTTCCTTCTTACGAAGGCTTTGACGGTATTGACGACGACTATGTTATAGACATTATCCGCGGAGGCAAGAAAGACGGTACTATAAACGTGGCCGCTTATCTTAAGGCAAAAGTTACCTTTGAAAATATGCAGCTTAAAGAAATGAACCGCGCAATCGACAATGCTTCTTCCACCGGAAGAAATATCGAGGAAATAATAGACGAATATAAAGCAAAACTTGCCGGAGTAACTACCCAGGAGTTCTGGCTTTCCGTATTCGCGCAGTACGTGGAATATGCGGCGTCGCAGGAGAAAGCCTGGGCAGAAGACAAGGAAACGGCCATACGCCTTTTTCAGGAGATGTACGGTACGACTCTCGATATGAAAAAAGGGAAAGACGTTTTAAATTATCCGTCGGAATACAAGCCGGAGAACGATGAAATATTAAGAGACGCCGAATTGAGGGAATGGTGGAAGGCGATATTGGGTCATAACGTAGGTACTACCATATTCAGAGGGCTTACAGATGTCAACAAGATGTCGTTAAAATGGTGGATTGAAAAGAGGGAAACTCTTGATAAAATAGCCGCGAAATACGGACGGCATTCCAAGCGCTGGGAGGATATGTGTTCGATATTGGACAGAATAATCGAAAGCCAGCAGAAAAAAATAACCGAAGAGATGGATAAAGGAAATTGGGCGTGGATGGTTGTTGACGCGATTATGTACAGAAATTTTGAAAGCCCGCATTATTACGCGACAGACTGGATTTTCCACAAAGGCTGGGGGGATTTAAAAGACGGACTTTTAAAGAGCGTCAATGCCGCAAGAGCCCGGATGCGCGCCGACGGAGCCGAAGATGCCGCAGAACTCAATTACGTCAATTACATATCGGATCCGTTTATGGTAAGAATACGCGAGTTTTTCAGAAAATATTCCAATATATACGATATAGACGAATACGGCCATTTTTACACTCATGTTCTTCCTCCCGTTGACGAGGACGGCCATATAGCAATAGGCAGGATAGGAGAAGACGGGAAGGTTGTAAGGGCAAGGGGAGTTGATTTTGACAACCAGCATTATGAGGGGGAAGCGATAAAAATCGCTTTCGATAAAATATCCGAAGTTTTAAAGAGCGACGATTTGAAGCTTGCCGACAGAATGTCCGCGTATAAACTTTTAAACTACTTATATGCCGATGAAACAAGCACTCTGAAACCTGAAGATATGGCGTCTTCCATAGCGATGGTCGGAAAGAGGCTTTATGAAGAAAAGGCCGCAAAGCTTATTCACGCGCAGCTGTCCGAAAAGACGATTTCGGAGGAAGAAATACTTTCGGCTTTCAGGATACTTAACGACGTATATTCCGGAATAACGGAAGCGGAGAAATTGTCTTCGGAATCGGTTGAAATCGTCGCCAATCTTCTTAAGCATACGGATAATGTCTGGTATGCTTTTTACGGATTTTCGCAAGAACAGAAAAAGAAGAATTTGGAGCTTTCCGACTGGAAAGAGATTATCGACGAAATACGCCGATACACATACGGCAACGAAAATGTCGCCGCTCAGGAAATACTCCGCATTTTGGAAATTATCGGAAGCGGAAGAAACAATGCCGGCATTGAGCGCAGGGAAATGAACATATCCGAAGCTTTGTACAAGGTAATGGACACGCTTGAAATCGTAGCTTTATTTATGGGTCATAACCCGAACGATAAAATGCAGAAACAAAAATTCGGATCCATAATAAGCAACAGACGCGGCGAACAGCTTTTGGTCTTAACCGATTACGGAATATCCGTAAAATACGGCGATCTAGGCGGATTTTTATTATTAAGCCCGGCAATGGGAATCGTAAAGAGGGGATTTGAAGTATGCGCTGACGGAGTAAAACGCTTTTTAACGACCAATTTTGTCAAACCGAATAATTTCATTGACAGAGTGCGCCACATTGCAAATATCACGATGAGAAAAAGCGATGTTTTTACGACAAGTAACGCCGAAATAATCGATATTATGATTAACGATAACATAAATTCAAGGTATGCCAATGCCGGCAATTTTTCAACGCGTGACATTAAGTCAAACGTGTTTGAAATAATTGAAAATCCCGATGACTTCCCGGTCGTATATACAAAAAAAAGAAAAGTAGAAGTCATTATAGAAGGATTGTCGATTGAAGCCTCGGTTTTTGAGGCCGATTCGAACGAAGGTTACAAAACCGTAAAAATATATTTCACTCAAAACTCGAATATTAAATCTTTACAAGCCCGTTACGAACAAAAAACCGCCGAGTTGATTTTGTCGAAAATTATTTATGACCGTTACCTTATTCCTTCAAAAATGAAAGTTATAGTAAGGACCGGCGATCCGGAAATGTTAAGGACGATTGCGTCGGCAAATGAAAACGTTATGAAATATGTCGCGCTTATTACCGAACGCAAGGACGGCGATAACGGCGTTTTCGAAAGAGAAAAGCTCGGAAGTAATATGCTTGCGGCTATACTTGGCGCTTACGGCAAAGGGGTAAACTTTGAACTGCTGCCGCCCGCTTTGGGCGCAGGGCAGTTATTAGGTTCGGAAAGTGAAAAAGAGCCGAATAATATGCAAAGCATTGCCTCAATGCTTGCGGCCGCGTAAAAAATGCGTTTTACGGCAAAAGCCCGCCTTTACAACAGGCGGGCTTTTGCTTATTATTTACATTTATATTGTAATTTGATACAATTTTCCGATTGATTCGGTCAAAAGCACTATTAAAACCAAGGAGCAGTAACAATGGCATTCGTAAAAAAAGAAGTAGTAGAAAAATTTAAAACGCATTCTACCGACACGGGTTCTCCCGAAGTTCAGGTCGCGTTGCTTACGTCGAGAATTAAATATCTTTCAGATCATTTTCAGAAATATCCCAAAGATTTTGCTTCGAGAGTGGGTTTCCTTAAAATGATAGGACAGAGAAGAAGATTGCTTGATTATTTAAAAAAGCATAATAAATCAAGCTATTCTTCGCTTATTAAAAGTTTAGACCTCAGAAAGTAATCTGGGAAAAATAAAAAGTCCCGGTCTGCTCAAAGGATGCAAAGAAACACCAAAGACGGATGCGCGGATGTACGGCAACGGAAAAAGCAGTTGCTATGCCTCTGTGCGTCCGGACCTCCGGGCTTTCCAAAAAGGGTGTTTGTTTGGATCTTTTGCGCGGCGAACCGGGAAAACGGAGCGTAAAAGTGGAGTATTTTAAAAAAGAAATTGACGTAGCGGGAAAGAAGTTTATTATCGAATCGGGAAAGCTTGCAAAACAGGCGAGCGGTTCGTGCACCGTAAGGATCGGCGAAACTACCGTTTTGGTCAACGCAGTAGCGTCAAAAGAGCCTAAAGAAGGCATAGATTTTATGCCTTTGACGGTAGATTACAGAGAAAGAACGTATGCCGCGGGAAGGATTCCCGGCGGATTTTTTAAAAGAGAAGCAAAGCCGAGGGACAGCGAAATACTTGTCAGCAGGCTTATAGACAGAAGCATAAGGCCTCTTTTTCCGGAATACTGGAGAAACGATACCCAGATTTCGGCGATAGTGCTTTCGCATGACGGCGAAAATGACGCGGAAACCGCAAGCATTATAGGGACTTCCGTAGCTCTTATGATATCCGACCTGCCTTTTTATACGCCTATAGCTTCCGTAAAAATCGGAAGAATAAACGGCGAATTTATAGTAAATCCGACAATAGCCCAGCATGACGAGAGCGATTTGGAACTGGTAGTCAGCGGAACCGAAGAGGCTTTGACAATGGTTGAAGCGGGCGCTCTGGAACTTTCCGAAGAGGAAATGCTTGCGGCGTTGAATCTTGCCAAAGAAGCGGTAAGAGGAATTTGCGCTTTCCAAAAAGAACTTCCTTCAAAAACAAAAATTCAGGTTTCCGAGCCTCAATATAATGCGGCTATGAAAGCGGATATAGAAGCCGAAGCAATAGGCAAAGCCGAAGAAGGCGTGACGATTAAAGAAAAATGCGAGAGAGACGCGTTTTGGGCGGGATTTAAAAAAGACATCACGAAAAGAATGCTTGAAAAATACCCGGAAGAATCGAAAGGCGTAATCGACGCCATTCTTGAAAATATATTTTACGTCAAAGCAAGAGAACTGGTTTTGAATAAAAAAGTCCGTACGGACGGAAGAGGCTTGGAAGAAATCAGGCCTATTTCGATTGAAACGGCTGTTTTGCCCAGAGTTCACGGTTCTGCGTTGTTTACAAGAGGCCAGACCCAGGCTTTGGCGACTGTGACGCTCGGCACGCCCGGCGATATGCAGATTATGGACGAACTTGCCGGCGAATATAAAGAGCGTTTTATGCTCCACTATAACTTTCCCGGTTTTGCCACAGGCGAGCCTAAAGGCGAACGTTCCACAAGCAGAAGAGAAATCGGACACGGCGCTTTGGCTAAAAGAGCCTTAAGGGCGATACTTCCTTCCGAGGAAGATTTCGGATATACCATAAGAATAGTTTCCGATATTTTAGAGTCTAACGGCTCGTCTTCGATGGCTTCGGTTTGCGGCGGTTCTCTGGCATTGTTCAATGCGGGAGTTCCTGTAAAAGCCAGCTGCGCCGGCGTTGCTATGGGACTTATGAAAGAGGGCGGAAATTACGTGGTTTTGACCGACATTATGGGAATGGAAGACCATTTGGGCGATATGGATTTTAAAGTCGCCGGAACAAGAAAAGGCATAACGGCCTTGCAGATGGATATAAAAATTTCGGGGCTTACGACCGAAATTATGGCGCAGGCTTTAGAGCAGGCGAAACGCGGCAGATTTTTCCTTTTGGATAAAATGGACGCGGCGGTTTCTGCTCCGAGCAATGCGCTTTCGGACTATGCCCCGAAAATGACAACCATTATGATTCCTCCGAAAAAAATAGGCGAGCTTATCGGTCCCGGAGGAAAGAACATAAAGAAAATCCAGGAAGAAAACGAAGTGAAAATAGACATAGAAGAAAGCGGTAAAGTGTCTATTTCGGGAATGGATACCGAAAAGGTCAACAGAGCCAGAGACATAGTAGAGGCGTTTACCGCCGAAGTCGAAGTCGGCAAAATATACAAAGGCAAAGTTGTAAGAATTATCGAAATCGGCGCGTTTGTCGAAATATTGCCCGGAAAAGACGGTATGGTGCACATTTCGCAGCTTGCAGACATCCACGTTAAAAAAGTCGAAGACGTCGTTAAAGTCGGAGACGACGTTACCGTTAAAGTTTTGAAAATAGACGAGAAAGGCAGAGTAAACTTAAGCATGAAAGCGGTAAAATAACGGCAATTGACAAATAACAAAGTACAAATAACGAATTTAATGCGGGATTTATCGATTATTGTTTGTGAATTGTCTTCAAAAGGGTTTAAAAATGCCAAATAATGACATTAAAAGCAAGGTAAAATCTCTTTACGAAATAATGAAAGATGAAAAAATTCAGGAAATGGAAGTCAATTCCAAAGATTACAGCGTCGCGATTAAACGTAAAGATCCGAACGAAGGCGCGGTTATAGTACAGCAAAAAGCCGCTGTAAAGCCTGCCGCCGCAGCTGCGGCCGAAGCTCCGAAACCCGAAACCAAAATTTCGGGCGAAACCGTGAAGTCTCCGATAACCGGAGTTTTTTATCAGTCGCCGTCGCCGTCGGCTCCCGCCTTTGTAAAAGAGGGCGATATAATTGAAACCGGGAAAACTTTGTGCATAATCGAAGCGATGAAAGTAATGAACGAAATCAAGGCTACTTTCAAAGCGAAAATAATAAAGGTTTTGGCGGAAAACGGAAAGCCCGTAAACGCCAATCAGGATTTGTTTGAAGTTGAAAAAGCCTAAACGGCAATTAACAAATGACAAAGTGCGGATAATAATAATAAAAGAAAAGCCTTTGCGGCCGGTTATCGGTTGAAAATCGTTGTTCGTACTTTGTCTTTCACAGAGGTGCATTATGCCGGAACTCACTGACAGAATAGGAATTGCCGCGGGGGAAATATGGAAATATTTGTCGGAAAACGGCGAATCTTCCCCGATAAAAATAAAAGCGAATTTGGGGCTCTCGAATACGATGCTTTATCTCGCTTTGGGCTGGCTTTCAAGAGAAGATAAAGTAAACATCGCGCAGTTCGAATACAGTTACAAAATATCATTGAAGTAATATTTACTCCTTTCAACTTATTTCTCAGAGGTTCTTATCGGTGGGAAAAAAGAAAGCTAAAAGCAAAAAACAGAATAGAAAAAATCCGGAAAGAAACAGGGAAGTCGCATCCCTGTTTTTTGCTTTGGCGGCGTTCATAAGCGCGTACGCTCTCATTATTCCCGAAAATTCAGGAATCGCCGGAAAAGCGTTTTTCAATGTTATGTTCAGTATGTTCGGCACGGCGGCTTATATGCTGCCTGTCATTTTATTCTGGTTTTTTATCGTTCACATAAGAAAATCCGTAGAATTGAGGGAAAAGACCGATTTTTTATGGTCGGCGCTGTCTCTTGTTTCTGGCGCCGTTATGTTCTCTTTTTGCGCTTTGCTGTTTCAGTTAAGCGTTTCAGGCGGCTGGATAGGCGCGCAGCTTTATCCTTTTTTTGACAGGCTTCTGGGGATGTGGCTTGCTTTTTCCGTTGTCGCTGTTACGTTTATTTTTTTCGCAGCGCGCCTGCTTCGGATTTCCGTAAGTTCGGCGCTTTATAACTTTTTAAAAGGCATTAAGGACGATATTCAAAAATCAAAAGCCGCTAAAGAGGTTTTCAGAAAGCCGGAAATCGCCGAAAAAAAGCCCGATAATAAGCCGTTTGCGTTTACGGAACCGGAACAGAAAAAACTTGAGCCCATAAAGCCGAATATAGTAAATAAAAGCGAAACGGAAGAAAAGCCTCAAGCCGGAGAAAAAACCGCCGAATCCAAACCGGAGCCCGAAAAGTCTGAAAAAGTCGACAGCAAAACTTTTGCGTACAAACTTCCTCCCGCGGATCTGCTTCCTAAAGACGCCGCTGCAAGTTTCGAGACCGATAAAGAAGAACTTTTGCAGCGCGCAGAACTTTTAAAAAACACTTTGGCCGATTTCGGCATAGCTGCCGAAGTGCAGGATATTATTCCGGGACCCGTCGTAACACGTTACGATTTGGTTTTGGCTCCCGGCACGAAAATTCAGGCGGTTTCCAATATTATAGACAATCTGTCTTTGGCGATGCGCACGTCGTCGATAAGAGTTGTTCCGATACCGGAAAAAGCCGTTGTCGGCGTTGAAGTCCCGAATCCCGACAGCGTGACGGTCGGATTAAGGGGAATACTTGAAAGCCGCGCTTTTGAAAAATCAAAATCGCTTCTTTCTTTGGCTTTGGGAAAAACTACGGACGGAGCGGGCTATGTTTCCGATCTTGCGGATATGCCCCATCTTTTGATAGCCGGAGCGACGGGTTCCGGAAAAAGCGTAGGTCTTCATACCATAATACTTTCCATATTGTATAAGGCGCGTCCCGACGAAGTTAAGTTTATGATTATAGACCCGAAGCGCGTCGAAATGCCGATATACAAAGATATCCCGCATATGTATAATCCTTCGGCTCCTGCTGCCGACGCCGACATAATCACAAATCCGCGCGAGGCGGCGGCGTCTCTTAAAAAACTCGTTACCGTTATGGAGGACAGATATTCCAAATTCGCAAAAGAAATGGTAAGAAATATCGAGGATTACAACAATAAAATGGCGGAAACCGGCGGAGAGAAAGAATTTTATATAGTCGTCGTAATAGACGAACTTGCCGACTTGATGCTTGTCGTGCAGAAAGAAATCGAAGATTCCATACAAAGGCTTGCCCAGATGGCGAGAGCCGTCGGGATACATTTGATACTTGCCACGCAGAGGCCGTCGGTAAATGTTATTACCGGCATAATAAAAGCGAATTTTCCGGCGAGGATGTCGTTTCAGACCACGTCAAAAATAGATTCGAGGGTTATTTTGGATATGTTGGGCGCCGAAGATTTGATGGGCAAGGGAGATATGCTGTTTTTGCCTAAAGGCGAGTCCAGGCCGACCCGCCTTCAGGGAGCTTACGTTTCTTTGAAAGACGCGCAAAAGATAATATCTTTTATCAACGGCCAGAATTTTCCGAGGCTTTACGAACCGCCCGTTGTCGAAGTCGAAGTTCAGTCCGGCTTTAACGCCGACGAAAAAGCGGTGAAAGATTTGATTCCCGCGTTAAAACTTATAAAAGAACGCAGAAGCATTTCGCAGGATCTGCTCAAAGCAAATTTCGGAGGCTCCGCCAGAGCGACAAACATATTAAGTCTGCTTAACGTCAAAGGTTTTATATCTAAACCCGAAGGCACTAACAAATGGCAGATTAATTATGATAAAATAGAACAGGAACTTAACGGCCGGTAAATAACCGGACGAATAGCATTAGGCAAAAGGAGTTTAAGATGAAAAAATCGTTTTTTGCCGTATTTTTTGCGGTATGTGTGTGCGCCGCTTCGGCTTTTGCCCAGGACGGCGGAAAAAATTTGGAAGATATTCTTAAAGGTATGGAAGAGTCCGACAAGAAAATAAATACCCTGGAAGTCGATTATACGCAGCAGGTTTTTTACAAGACTACGAACGAAAAACAGACCATAACCGGAAATCTGAAATATAAAAAGCCTTCGAACATTTTTATAGTCCAGAAAACGCCGCAGGAGCAAAGAATATATATAGACGGCAAAAAAATAACCGTTTATACTCCGGAAAATTCACAGGCTGTCACGGATAGTTGGAAAAACGCGGTAAACGGCGATTTTGCGCCCGCGGCAATGGTCAGTTTCGGAAGCAACAGGGCAAATATAAGCAAAGACAACGACATAATCCTTGAAGGCGAAGAAGGCGGCAATTACGTTCTCGGCGTTTCGCCGAAAGCGAAAAAAGAATGGCATATGAAAATATACGTCTCAAAGGAAACGCTTTATCCGCAGAAAGCCGTAATCAGCGCCGACGGGCTTGAGATAAACGTGGACTTGACGCAGTATAAAACCAATTTGGATTTCAAAAAAGATTTGTTCAAATTCAAAGCTCCGGAAGGGGTCGAAATAATAAAACTCAATTAGGCGGAATAAATGAAAGTCATCGGAAGCATATTGAAAACGAAGCGCGAAGAAGAAGGTTTGAGTCTGGAACAGGTTCATAAAGCGATAAAAGTGCAGGAAAAATATCTTACGGCCATGGAAGAGGGCGACGATAAGGCTTTTTCCGCCGAAGTTTATTATAAAAGTTTTTTAAAGTCTTACGCCAAATATCTCGGGCTTGACGCGAATACGCTTATAAACCAGTACGAGGTCAGGAAAATACCGCAGAATGTTTCCGAAGAAAACGGCGCGGACGGCAATAAGTCCGGAAATTCCAAAAGCGGCGGCAATGTAAACTTAAAAAAGGCGACGGCGACGGTTTTGGTTGCCGTATGCCTGCTTACGGCGTTTTTGTATCTGAATAAAAATATTTCAAATATAGTTTCGGAAGATTTTCACGAGCATGAATATGAAAACGCAGCGGCTGAAGCCGGACCGAAAGACGAAACGCAAAGCGTTCCGCAGGTTTTGGCAGAACCCGAACCCGAAGTTAAGCCGGCTGCCGCGCCGAAAAAACAGAATTCAGCGCCGGCTGTTCCTTCAAGGCAAAAACTTCTTGTACGCGCCGTTGAAAACGTATGGATAAAAGTCGATTCCGACACCAGAGGCCTTTACGAGGGTACTTTGCTCAAAGGCGAAGAAAGGACGTGGCAGACGAACAACGGTTTTAACTTGAAAATAGGCTATACCCCCGGCGTTAAAGTGTTTTTTAACGACGAAGAAGTTGACGTCATATCGGGTTCCGTTCAGGACGTGAACACGCTGGCTTTGAAAAGGCAGTAAAATGCAAAAAGTCGCGGTAATCGCTTTGGGGTGCCCGAAAAATACCGTCGAAGCCGAATATCTTTTAGGCATTTTGAACGATAAAGGATATATTCTTACGAATAATGCGCGCGAAGCGGATATTGCCGTAATACACACATGTTCTTTTATTCAAGACGCAAGGACCGAGTCCGAAAACTGTATTAAAAAAATTTTGGAACTGAAATCCGAAAAAAATTTAAAAGTTTACGTTTCCGGCTGCCTGCCGCAGCTTTTAAAAGAAAATTTTGCGGACGCTTTTCCCGGAGTTGACGGTTTTGTCGGAACCGGGGAACTTCCCGAAGTTTTGCGGCTTATGTCCGGCAAAAATAAACCGTCCGGGCTTTTTCTTAAACCCGGAGGGCTCAACGATTCTAAGTTCAGGATATTGTCGTCTCCGCTGCCGACCGCTTATTTGAAAATCGCCGAAGGGTGCAATCATTCCTGCAGTTTTTGCATAATTCCGTCGTTAAGAGGAAAATATACAAGCAGAACGATTGCGTCTCTTGCCGACGAAGCGGAAACGCTGTCGGTTTCCGGAGTGAAAGAACTTATAATAATCGCCCAGGATACCACTTCTTACGGGAAAGATTTATACAACCGCTTTTCTTTGGATAAACTTCTTGCGAAACTTGCAAAAATTAAAGGGCTGAAATTTATAAGGCTTATGTATGCTTATCCGTCAAGCGTTACGGACGGCCTCTTGGACGTAATAAAAGAATACGGCAATATATGCAAATATATGGACATTCCCGTTCAGCACGCGAGTAAAAACGTTCTTGCCCGCATGAAGCGCCCTTTGAATACGGTAAAAATTATAGAGAAAATAAGCAGCCGCGTTCCGGATATCGTTTTAAGGACGTCTTTGATAACGGGTTTCCCGGGAGAAACCGATGCTGACATAAAAGAGCTTGAACGTTTTATAAAGTCGGGATATTTTCAGTACGCCGGAGTTTTTGAATATTCCGGACAAAAAGAAGCCTCGTCTTTTAAATTGAAAAATCGTATTTCTCCGCAAAAAGCGAAAGAAAGAAAAATACTGATAGAAAACGCGCAGTACGGAGTTTTCAAGACAAAAGCCGCCGCTTTGAAAAATAAGAAAATAGAGTTTACGGCTGAAAACTGCAAAAAAGCCGGCGCGCTGCATATTGTATCCGGAAGAACTTTTTTTCAGGCTCCGGAAATTGACGGAAATATTGTAATACGCTCGAAAAAGCCCGTAAGCCCGGGGAAATTTTATTTTGCCGAAATTACCGGAAACGAAGGATATGACATAACTGCAAAGCTGTGCCGACAACGTTAAAAAGGAAAAACGATGAATCTTGCGAATAAACTTACAGTAGCCAGAATACTTATGGTGCCGTTTTTTATTTTATTTATAGAAATGGGCGGCTTCTGGCCTGCCGCGGCGTCTTTATTGATTTTTGTAGCGGCATCGGTCACCGATTTGCTCGACGGTATCATAGCCAGAAAAAACAATATGGTAACTTCTCTCGGTATTTTTTTGGATCCGCTTGCGGACAAACTTCTTATTTCCGCCGCTTTTATATGTTTTATAGACATTTCTTATCTGAACGTTCCCGCGTGGATGGTTATCGCGATTATTTCCCGCGAGTTTCTTATCACAGGGCTTCGCACGATTGCGGCTGCAAAAAACGTCATAATTCCCGCGGATAAATCGGGTAAATTTAAAACGACTTCGCAGATAGTCGTGATCATCGCCATTTTGCTGATAATCATAACGAACGAAATGTTTGTAAAATTTTACGGCGTAACGCCCGAAATGCTTACGGCGTACGATAAAGGTTCTTACAGGATACTCGCTTTGATAATGCAGAAAACGCCTTTTTGGGCGGTTCTTGCGGCGACGGCGCTTACGGTTTACTCGGGCTTTAATTATATGTGGAAACACAGAGGTCTTTTTAAATAAGTGAATAAAATAATATTGTTGTTTTCATCGGGATTCGGGACGGGCTATATAAAATACGCGCCGGGTACTTTCGGAACTCTTTTCGGAATTTTGCTCTGGGCGTTTTTTGTTCCCGAAAGTTTCCCGCATCATCTGTCTTCGGTAATATGCATATTCGCGCTTTCGGTTTTCTTTTCGTCAAAAGCCGAAAAAATTTACGGCAGAAAAGACGATCAGCGCATAGTCATAGACGAAATCGCCGGTATGTGGGTTTCGGTAGCGTTTTTGCCAAAAACGATTCTGTTTTTAAGCCTTGGTTTTGTGTTGTTCAGGTTTTTTGACATAAAAAAACCGTGGATTATAAACAAAGCCCAAAACGTCAAAGGCGGTTTGGGGATAACGGCGGACGATATTCTCGCGGGCGTTTTTGCAAACGCAATTCTTCAGGTTTTGCATATTTTCATAAAATGATAAAAGTAAAAAAAATCATTTCAGGCCGCATCGGCTCCAATTGTTATATCGTTTATGATTCGGATACTCTTAACGCGGCGATAATAGACCCCGGCGAAGACGGCGATAAAATAATACAAGCCGTTGAAGAAAACGGCTTTAAGCCCGAAATGCTCATAAACACCCACGGACATTACGACCATATATTGTCCGACGAACAAATCAGAAAAAGATTCAATATACCTCTTGCCGCGCATAAAGACGAATTTCCGATGTTTCCCGATCCCGGCCGCAACTTTTCGGCGATGTTCGGCTTGCCTCGGTCAGTTTCCGCTCCGGAAATTGCTCTTGAAGACAATCAGGAAGTTAAACTTTCGTTCACGTCTTTTAAAACGATTCATACTCCGGGGCACAGCAAAGGCGGCATTTGCCTTTTGTTTGACGATTTTATAATAACCGGCGATACTCTTTTTGCCGGAACCATAGGCAGGACGGATTTTCCCGGCGGAGATTATGAAGAGATGATGAACTCTCTTGAAAAGATAAAAAAACTGAAAAAGTCTCTTATAGTTTATCCGGGTCACGGAAGCCAAACTACTTTGGCAAACGAATTGCGGCATAACCCGTATTTAAAAGGCAATAGCGGATTATAAATTACGAATTACGGTTTAAAAATGATTGATTTAAAAAAAACTATCGGCGATTTCATATCTTACATTATTGTAGAAAAGGGGTTGGCAAAAAATACCGCTTTGGCGTACAGAACGGATTTGTACAAATTTGCGGCTTTTTGCGAAGAGAAAAACATTCCTGCCGACGAATTCAAACATCACGACATAACCGATTTTCTCTGGGAAATAAAAATGAAGGGGCTTAAGCCGCGTTCGATTTACAGAATGATGGAATCGATAAGGCAATTTTATAAATTTTTAAATTCCGAAGAACTTGTCGAAAATAACCCGACGTCTTATCTTGCCGCTCCGAAAATCCCGGAGAACCTTCCCGGAATGCTTTCTTTCGAAGAAGTGACCGCGCTTTTAAATTCCGTAAACGGCGCAGACGAAATGAACGTCAGAAA
>JAISVT010000046.1 GCA_031271405.1 Candidatus Endomicrobium macrotermitis
ACGGAGAACAGGAAGCGGTAACGACATTGCTTAACGCGCTTCAATATACCAGAGCCAACATGGATATAAAAAGTTCTTTTATAACGGCATTTATTGACGCGGTAAAAAATAATATATTGTATGCGTTCCGCCCGGTTATCAATTTTGCTTTGGGATTCTTTTCCGTAGTACCCGGCGTATCGGGCACGGCGTATGCCGTATACACCTCAAGCGGAGAACTGGACAGCGACATTGAAAAATACTCTTCTATTCCCGGCGCCGTGTTTATCGTAACTGACGCGGCAAAAGGCAAATACGCCGGAAAGGTTGTAAACGGCAAAAACGAAACCGTCAATATTTACTTGGAAACGAGGCAAAACGCAAAAAAAGAAACAATTAAAATATTCTCGTCAAACGCCTCAAACCACGATGAAATACTAAAATCCCTGCAAGGCAGCAGAACGCTGGCGGATATATCGGCATTTGTCGCTGCGGACAAAGAAAATCCTACAGGCATAAGTTTTGAAGGCAGCATTATAAAAGCAGGTATCCGTTTGATAGAAAACCGCACGCCGGAAGAACTTAACGCATATATGGCGGAACTTTCCAAAATTCAAAGGCAATGGCGCAGCGCGCAGGCGGATAAAAATATTCTTGATATTGCGCATCTCGACGCCGGTACGGACGCTAAAACCATAGAAGCCGTCATAAATACTCTCTCAAGCCAGACAATTTATCAGCAGTCGAGGGTTATGCTGAACGAGGCTCAAATGGAAACTTTAACGGCGTTAAAAACAATAGAAGATTTACAGCTGCTGGGCGTAGAAGTATTTTTATCCGTTGAAAGCGCGGATGACAAAAAAACAGCGGAATATACCGAAAAAAGAGTCAGCGGAATTTTAGTAAACGGCGTTTTGACAGACCTTAATACGGGCAAGCCGCTGAACGCGAGAACGTTCTTAACAAAAGAAGATTTAAACGGTAAAAAACTCAACAATATTTTGAGCGACAATTATCAGGGCTACAACATAATAGGCTTAAATCTTATAAAAGAAGAAATAAACAATTCCAGAAACCTTATACTAAACAACAGTATTTTATCGGCCGCGCTCGGATGGCTCGGAAAAACGTTCAGTTTGAAAGAAATAACGGAACAAGACGCCGCAAATATGGCGCGGCAGACGGAATTCAGAGAAGCATTGAGGATAGACGGCGATTTGACTGAAACTGCGGCAAAAGACGCAATGGAAAAACTTCCGGAAGCGCAGATAATGCTCGGACAATTGACGGGTGATGCCAAAACCGCGTACGAACAAACAATGACTGCCGAAATTATAGTTTTGAATATGATAGAGCGTAAGAAATCCGAAACCGGCAAAGAAATGAAAATAGAAAGAGACGCCGCTATGCAAAGAACGCTTACTCAATTGGTACAAAAAGGAATAGACAAAATCGATAATTTTAACGGCGCGGATTATCTGCAGGCAATAACTCTCGATATAAACTCGGACTTGACGTTCGGAGAGATAATAGCACAGGCGTTAAAAGACGGCGCGTCTCCCGAACAGATCAAAGAAGCGATAGCGGCTGTAGTAAGCGATACTTTTGTCTCGGCAATCGATTTCAAAACCGATCGTAAAAAAGAAGAAGAAAAAGCGCGTCAAATGAGACTGGGAATGAGAGCAATACTTGCCGCGGCGTAAAGCTGCCTTTTCTTTATTAACGGCAACCCCTCGCGGGGGAAAGACGAATACCTTTACAAATAAAACCCGCCGGAACTCGTTAAAGTTCCGGCGGGTTTTATTTGCTGTTTGTTATAATTGCCGTTTTAGTCCAAATATTCTCTTAAAGGCTTGCTTCTGGTAGGATGCCTTAGCTTTCTTATTGCTTTGGCTTCTATTTGCCTTACTCTTTCTCTTGTAACGCCGAATTTTTTGCCTACTTCTTCCAAAGTGCTCGGATAGCCTACGCCTATGCCGTATCTCAAACTTATAATTTCGGCTTCTCTCGGCGTCAGAGTATTTAAGACCTTTTCAAGTTCAAGCTGCAGTCTGTACTGCTGGGTTTTCGCAACCGGGCTCGGGCTGTTTTGGTCTTCTATAAAATCCTCCAGATGAGAATCTTCTTCTTCCCCCACCGGAGTAGCCAAAGACACGGGCTCCTGCATCATTTTCAATATTTTTCTTATTCTGTCCGTAGAAAGTTTCAGGCTTTTGGAGTATTCCTCTATAGTAGGCTCTCTGCCTATATCCTGCTGGTATTTCTTTTTTACTTTTGTAAGTTTTGAAATCAGCTCTTTCATATGGACGGGAATTCTTATTGTTCTGGCCTGATCCGCAATGGCGCGGTTTATCGACTGCCTTATCCACCAGGTCGCATAAGTGGAAAACTTGAATCCGCGTTTCCACTCGAACTTCTCAACGGCTTTGGAAAGACCAAGATTTCCTTCCTGTATCAGGTCTGAAAGTTCAAGATTGCTTACGCCTACGTGCTTTTTCGCTATCGAAACGACAAGGCGGAAATTAGCCTCTATAAGTTTCATTTTATCCCTGTGAATCACTTCTTCGAGTTCCCTTATTTTCCTGTCGGTCTCTATCATTTCTTCGGGAGTTATGACAAATCCTTCTTTTAAATTCGCCTGCTTTGTAAGAAGGGTTTTTACGTTTTCGAGCTGCTCTTCGGCTTCTTTTACGGGGCACCCCGTGTGTTTTTTGAATTCCGCCGCGCTGACTTTTCCGGACTGGTAATTTCTGAAAAGCGTCTGGACTTTATTCAGCGGATTTTTGTATTTTCTCTCAAACCGTCTCAAATCGTCTTTAATTTCGTTAAACTTCTGCGCCGTGGTCTTAATTTTATTTATAAGCCTTTTTATTTTGTCCTGATTCAAATTGAGGCTTGTTATAAGATTTATTATCTCCGTGCGGAGTTCTTTGATTTTCTGCTGATATTTTTCTTTGTTTTTTTGAGAAACCGATTTCAGCTTTAATTTTTCTTCGTAAGACGTTATGCTTTTTTCAACATGGTTTATTTTCTGCACGGCTTTTTTTATTCTCACGCCCATGCCTCTAAGCTGAGCGTCGGATTTGCGGCCTCTGGGCATAAGTTCTTTCGGAGTCATCTCCTGCTGGCTTATAAGGGTTTCCCAATTTCTGATTTCCTTGATTATCAGCGGAGATTCCAAAACTATAAACTTTAATTTTTTCTCGTTCTCCCTGATATTTTTGGCAAGCTCAACTTCAACCGCGCGCTCAAGAAGAGGCACTTTCGCCATTTCGCTCAGGTACATTCTCACGGGATTTATTTCTTCGTCGTCGCTTGCGACTTTTACGGACTGCTCAACGGCTTCGCCGCTGTGTTTTGACGTTTTTTGAGTTTTATTATCCACCACTTTAATGCCCAAATCTTCCAAAGTAACAAAAAAACTGTCGATTTTTTCCGCGACCATAGACTGCTGCGGAAGGCTTTTGCTTATTTCGTCATAAGTCAAATAACCCTGCTCTTTTCCTATGTCGATTAACCCTTGAAACAAATCTTTTTTTACCATTTTATTTCTCCGAACCCTTCAACTGCTTATTTAACTTATTGAATTCTGAAATTTCTTCTTGTTTTGCATTTCCGGCTTTTATAAGTCCCGACAGTTCTTTTCGCCTCGATTCAAGCCTTCTTCTCTCCATATCCTTAAGAACCGTCTTAAACGCTTCGTCCGCATTTTTATACTCGATCTGTTTCATAACCAAAGACGAAAACCACTCGGCGTCTTCTTTGGAAAGAGAATTCAAAATGTCGGCCTCGCTGACCCCCGACGCCATAAGCCCGTAAACTTTGGAACATTTCAAATCTTTAAAGCAATCGGACGGAACTTTGGAAACGTAATTTCTGTCCGTCAGCATCAAATTCAGCAGATTTTCTTCGAGCGACGGGCTTTGTCCGCTTTTATTAACGGCATTTTCCGCGGGAATTTTACCGCTGCCGCCGTAACTTTTCAAACCCGTCCGCTGTTTCTTTTTAAACTCTCTCCAAACGTCCTCTTCCCCGACGTTGAGAGTCTGCGATATTTTCTTTATCCACTCTCCGCGCACTACGGCATTAGAGCTTTTCAAAACAAAATCCAAAAGCAGAGAAACTTTTTTCGCTTTAGCTTCCGCCGTACTGCCTTTGACCAGAGCCGAAACCCTGTTGATCATAAAACTTATAGCCGTTTCGGAAGTATCGTCCAAGAGTTTAAGAAATTTTTCTCTGCCGTGCCCGTTAAGATATTCGTCCGCATCCGTATTCTCGGGCAAAGACGACACGGAACACTCAATCGAATCTTCAACCAAAATTTCCAAAGCTCTCTGCGTAGCAGTCCTGCCGGCTTCGTCCGCGTCAAAAAGAAGTTTTACCGAATCGGCGTATCTCGATATAAGTTTCGCGTGGTTATGAGTAAAAGCCGTCCCAAGCGAAGCCACCGCTCCGGTTATCCCGAACTGCTGCGGAATAACGACGTCAACATATCCTTCAAGAACTATAATTTTTCTCTCTTTCCGGAGTTCCGCAAGCGTCTGAAACAATCCGTAAAGGTTAAAAGATTTCGAATAAACCGCGGTTTCGGGAGTATTTAAATATTTCGGATTCTGATCCGTTAAAGTTCTCCCTCCGAAAGCCGTCACCCTTCCCTGAACGTCAAAAATCGGAAACACCAGCCTTTCCGACATATACTCGTAAAAACTTCCCCTTTCCGTCTTGGTTATAACCCCGGCCTTGGAAAGCATTTCCGTAGTATAGCCTTTTTTCAAAGCGGATTGCAAAAGCTGCCCTTTTGGAGCATATCCCAGCTGAAACTTTTTAACGGTTTCCGCCGTAATCCCGCGTTTTGCAAGATATTCTCTCGCCTTTTTGGCGGATTCGCTTTCCAAAAGATGCCTGTGGTAAAACCTTGCGGCGCTTTCTAAAATTTCAAATAACTTTGTTTTCTCGGAAACTTTTACGGCGTCTTCTCTCGTTTCCTTTATTTCGATACCGGATTTTTTAGCAAGTTTTTTTACGGATTCTATCCACGAAAGATTGTCCATCATCATAACGAACTTAAAAACGTCTCCCGCCGCGCTGCATCCGAAACACTTAAATATCCCTTTTTCCGGGTTTACCATAAAAGACGGCGTTTTTTCGTTATGAAAGGGGCAGCAGGCCGTCCAATTTCTGCCGGCCCTTTTTAAGCCGGGCAAATACTCTCTGACAACGGATATTATGTCGCTTGAGAGCCTAACCCTTTCAATTATATCGTCAGGTATTGCCATAAATTCAAGTCAGTAGTCAGGAATGGGGAATTAGGAATTAACTGCGACGGCTAAAAACGATTCTCTTTCCTAAATTCCTGACTCCTCACTCCTCATTCCTAATTGTTTCTGTAAAATCTTCTAAATCCCGAGGCTTCTATAAAATCCAGCTTTCCGTGTTCTTTTTCCAGTTTATCGAGCAAAAGGTTCATGCCGAGATTATCCGACGAAATATGTCCCGCCAAAATCACGTTGATGTTATGTTTTTCCGCTTCTTTTACGCCTTTCGGGCTTAAATGCATGCCTACTATCGTGCCTATTCCGGCGGCGGAAAGTTTTTCGAAAATTTCTACCGGACCTTCGGTGCCGCCCGTCATATCGACAAAAATTTTACCGCATCTGGAATCGTCGCTTCCCAGCAGAATTACCGGAGGCTGCGCGAAATCCGCCGAATGGTTATATTCGGGCTGCTTATTTAAAAACGCGATTATGTCCTTTAAGTATCTTGGGCTCATCGCGTCTATTTCTCTCTGTAAAAACGAAGCTACATGATTGTCCGCAACGGTATGCGCGGTCATAAGGTTTACGTCTAAAAGTTTTGCCGCGTCGGAAACCCTTTCGTTGTTTTGGGGCATTATGCTTCTGTGAACTTCCCTTACGCGCGGAGAAACGAGTTTCTCCCCTATATTGATCGGAACTCCCATTTTATGCAGAATATCGGACTGCATGGATATAACGTTGTGAAATGTGGAATAAGCATAGCCTTCGGGGTGATGGGCTATGAGCAAATCGATTTTTTTTCCGGAATTTATAAGCTGTTTGGCAAGCAGGATTTCCGGAGTCTCGATATCTATTCCGACCATAACCGTTTTTACTTCGGTTTCTTTCCTGCCGTTTAAAATCCTGGAATCGTAATACGGGTTTCCAAGGCTTTCCAAGTCGAATTTTTCTTTTTTATCTTCGGAAAGGGCATCATAATCCTGTTTACGCTTCAAAAGGCTGAGTTCTACTTCGTCTATGCCTCTTGGGTCTTCTTTCATGCCTTCTTTGACGAATAAATCCTGTATTTGCTTAAGTTTCACAATGCCTCCGCGGTAAAGGGAAAACAACGGGGAGCCGCAAAAAAGGGCGGCTCCCGCGCTGTTTTGCCTTTATTTTACTTTCCGTACCTGTTATCTTTAAGCATTTTACGGCGGATTTTTCTTTTAGCTTCGGCAAGTTTTTCTTTTTTCAAAACGCTGGGAGCTTTGTAGAATTCGCGTTTCTTTATTTCCTGCATAATTCCGTTTCTTTCGCATTCTCTTTTAAAACGCCTTATAGCTTCTTCGATCGATTCGCCTTCACGAACTTTTACGTTAACCAATTTAAACACCGCCTTTCTTCATAAAGAAATTTTGACTGCGCATCGCTGCAATATTAAGGGATTAAATTAATAGGTTATAATCGGATTTACCGCAATATTTTTAAGTTTTCATCCCGGAGGCCAGCCGAAAGTTCTTCCGGCAAGCAGATGATAGTGGATGTGAAATACCGTCTGTCCCGCGTCCTGCCCGCAATTATTTACTACCCTGAAACCGTTTTTCGCTTCCGGAAATTGTTTTGCTATTTCCGCGGCGGCAAATTGAATATGCCCGAGAATACCGCTATCCTGCCCGGAAATTTCCCTCAAAGAATTTATGTGCTTTTTAGGAATAATTACGACATGAAGCGGAGCCTGGGGATTTATGTCCCTAAATGCAAAAACCTTCTCATCTTCGTAAACTTTCTGAGAAGGAATTTCCCCGCCGGCTATTTTACAGAAAAGACAATTATCCGCCACATTCCTGCCTTTTGCAAAAGATATTGAAAATTATACAAGATTTTATAAAAAAAGGCAAACAACAACCGCAGAAGCCCGGCAGCCCGGAGGTTCGGAAGTTCGGCAACGGCCAAGCCTCTTACTGAACTTCCGGACTTCAACGTCTTTTGCGCGCCTTCATGGCTTTAAGCTCAAGCATTTTGTCTCTTAAAACGGCGGCGGATTCAAAATCCAGGTTATCCGCGGCTTCTTTCATCTGATCTTCCATTTCCTTTATAATGCCGTCGATGTTTTTAGGAGTGATTTCATAATCCGCCTGACTTTCGGCAACAAGATGCGTAACCGATTCCGCTCTTGATAAATTTTGAAATTCGTCAAGTTCGTGCACGGCTTTCACGATGGATTTGGGAGTTATTTTGTTCTTTTCATTGTATTCGATCTGTTTATTGCGGCGCCGGCTCATTTCTTTCAGCGCCCTCTGCATCGAACCCGTCATGGTATCGGCGTAAAATATTACCCTGCCGTCAACGTTTCTTGCGGCTCTTCCGCATATCTGTATAAGGGTAGGTTCTGAACGTAAAAACCCCTCTTTATCCGCGTCTAAAACCGCGACCAAAGAAACTTCCGGCAAATCCAAGCCTTCCCTTAACAAATTTATTCCGACAAGAACGTCGAATTTTCCGAGCCTTAAATTTTTGAGTATTTCGATTCTGGTAAGCGTATCTATTTCCGAATGCAAATATTCGACTTTAAAACCTTTTTCTTTCAGGTATCCCGCCAAATCTTCCGACATTTTTTTTGTAAGGGTTGTTACAAGCGTTCTTTGTTTTTTATCGGCGGTTTTTTGAATTTCGCCCATCAAATCCTGAATCTGCCCGTCAATAGGGCGTATTATGACTTCCGGATCAACAAGCCCGGTAGGCCTTATTATCAAATCTACGATATGCTTGCGGCTGCGCTCAAGCTCGTAAACGCCCGGAGTCGCCGAAACCATCATAAACTTTTTTATAAGGCTTTCGAATTCGGGAAATTTTAAAGGCCTGTTGTCCAAAGCGGAAGGAAGCCTGAATCCGAAATCCACAAGAGTCTGCTTTCTGCTTCTGTCGCCTTCGTACATTCCGCGTATTTGCGGAAGCGATATGTGAGATTCGTCCGCTATCATCAAAAAGTCTTCGTTATCCTGCAAAAAATAATCTATCAAAGTGGTAGGCCTTGTTCCGGGCGGATTTCCGGACAAATGCCTTGAATAATTTTCCACGCCGTTGCAAAAACCGGTCTCGCGGAGCATTTCCATATCGTATCTCGTTCTCTGCTCAAGCCTTTGCGCCTCCAAAAGCCTTTTCTGCGATTTTAAAACTTCAAGCCTTTCGTCAAGTTCGGTTTTTATGGTCTGCAAAGCGTGTTCCAGTTTCGGCGCGGTGGTAACAAAGTGTTTTGCCGGATATATGTACGATTTTTCTTTTTTGGAGACAACTTCTCCGGTCAGAGGCTTAAACTCTTTTATGCTTTCCACAGTATCTCCGTAAAATTCGATTCTTACGGCGGTTTCGAGATAAGCGGGAAATATTTCGACCGTATCGCCTTTGACGCGGAAACGCCCTCTTATAAATTCGACTTCGTTTCTTTCGTAATGTATGGCTACAAGCTCCTGCAAAAGTTTCGCCCTTGATTTTTCCCTGCCGGCGATAATTTCAACGCACATATTTTGATAGTCTTTCGGAGAACCCAGATTATAAATGCACGAAACCGAAGCCACAACTATAACGTCTTTGCGTTCAAGCAGCGACGTTGTAGCCTTTAAACGCAGCCTGTCTATGTGGTCGTTGATAGAGGCGTCTTTTTCTATGTAAGTGTCGCTTGAAGGGATATACGCTTCGGGCTGGTAGTAATCGTAATAAGAAATGAAATATTCGACGGCGTTATGCGGAAAAAAAGATTTGAATTCCGCGTAAGTCTGCGCGGCCAAAATTTTATTGGGAGAAATTATCAAAGTCGGCTTTTGAAGCCGCTCTATGGCGTTTGCCATTACAAACGTTTTGCCCGAACCCGTAACACCGAGCAAAACCTGGGAATTGATCCCGCTTTCATAATTGCGGACCAATTCGTCTATGGCCGCCGGCTGATCGCCCGAAGGATCAAATTTTGAAACTAATTTAAATTTTTCCATATTCTTTTTTGTTTTTTTATTCAACTGCAACGGCAAAAAAGTCTATCATACCGGCGAAAGCCGGTGCGGCAACAAAGACAAATACCGTATTACAGCTTTATTTTCTTCAGGAGTTTAACGGCAGTCTGGTCGATTTGCAGCGGCGTTACGGAAATATAGCCTCTCTCCACAACGTCTATGTCGCTTCCTTTGTTCTTGCCGCCGGAAAAATATCTTCCGGTCAGTTTATATCCGAAATTTCCTTTTTTATCGGCAGTTATCGCGACGTTTTCGTTATAATCGTTTAAACCTAGCGGGACGACTTTTATCCCTTTATAATTTTTCGGAACGTTTACATTGAGGCAGACTGATTTATATTTTTTCTTATTTTTCAGTATTTTTTCGGCGATTTCCCTTGCGGCGATCGCCGAACGGCCGTATTCTTCGGCATGCATTTCCGCGGCCGAAACGGCGATCGAAGCAATTCCTTTCATAGCGCCTTCTCTTGCCGCGCCTACCGTACCCGAGTAAATAACGTCCTGTCCCATATTCGGGCAGGTGTTTATGCCGGAAATAACCAAATCTATTTTATCTTTGCCGATAGCGGCCAAACCGTATTTCACGCAGTCCGCCGGAGTTCCGCCTTCGACCGCGTAGAAATTGTCTTCTATTTTTACGGCTTTTTTATATTTTGAAAGCGTTATGCCGTGTCCCGTGCCGGACATTTGGCGTTTCGGGACAACGACATAGACCTTGGCTATTTTTGAAATCTCTTT
>JAISVT010000048.1 GCA_031271405.1 Candidatus Endomicrobium macrotermitis
TGAGTTCCGCCTTTCAAATCCAGCCCCAGCTTTAAAATTCTGCCGAGAATCGGCTCTTTCTCTCTTTCCGCTTTTTCCCTTCTTTCCTGCGGCATACCCGCCCACTCAAAAGACGGCCATAACGCCCAAACCGAAAAAAACAGCAATGCGGCGGTAATACATAACTTCCAGTTGATTTTGCTCATTAGAGTAGCTTCCTTTCGTTTATAATTAACTCAAAATTGCATCCGAGAAAATTTGCCGCGCGCCTGCACATCAACATTCTCGACATAAAAATTTCAAAATACTCCATAACTTTTGATTTTTGAGTGTCGATGGTAAGCTGCAGCGATATTATTTTTTTGTCTTTTAACACTTTTAAAAAAGAGCGTTCCGCCGCCAAGTTTACCCTGTCGTGAATATCGTTTGCGGCAACGTCGGGGTTTCTCACCCTTGTTTTATGCACGTCGGACTTGTCGGCAAGTATCAAAGCCGCGGCAACCGGATTTACCGGATCGCCTATCTCTTCTTCATGATTTCCGATTGCCGAAGTAATGAGGGCGACTTCATCGGGAGTCATTCCCATATCTTTCAAAATTCTCATGGATATCAAAGCGGCGGACTGGCCGTGCGACTGCCTGTTGACCACGTTTCCGATATCGTGAAGATAACCGGCAATGCCGGCCAATTCCTGAAGCCTCTTCGGGTAATCGAGATGAAGAAGGACATTTTCGGCTATTGAAGCGACGAGGCCTACATGCCTTACGCCGTGCTCGGTATAGCCGATCGTCCCGAGATATTCGTTTGCGGCTTTTATAAACGTATTGACTACCGGATTGCTTTTTACGTTTTCTATGCTTATGGCGGAATAGTTATAGTTTTTATCGTTCATTTTTTATACGAAAAGCCGGACGCCGGCAGCGGATTATTTTTTTACAACTTCGGGAACTTTTACCGAATCGTCCGCGATTACGGTGGCAATGGCTTCCTTTTCGACTTTTATGATAACTCCGTCGGCTACCCTTAACCCTACGATTTTATCGTTTTCGCTGACTCTTGAGATAGTGCCGTAAATGCCTCCGGCGGTAATCACTTTATCGTTTTCTTTTAAAGATTTCAGTTTCAGCTGATGCTCTTTGGCTTTTTTTCTCTGCGGCATTATCAAAAATATATAGAAAAAAACAAAAATAAAAATAAAAGGCACAAGGCTGCCGAGCCCGCCGGCTTCGCCCGCCGCGAACGCCGAAGACGGAACGGTAAGAACAAAAAGCGCTGCAAAATAAAATAACTTTAAAATTTTAGACATCACGGCTCCCTTTAATAAAAAAGTGAAGAGAGGAGAGTGAAAAGTGCGGATATTGCGTTTCGGTAAAACCGAAACCGGTTTAATTTTTCACAAAGTGAAAACGCGGCATCTTCACTCTAAACTCTTCAATCTTAACTTTGTCTTTTATAGTATTTATCGAAAAACTCTTTTTTTGCTTCAAGAAACGTATCGTTTTCCAATGATTTTCGTATTTTTGACATCAAGTTTACCATAAAATAAATGTTATGTAAAGATAAAAGGCTTAAATACAAACTCTCCTGCGCTCTTACCAAATGGTTCAAATAGGCTTTTGAATAACCTTTGCAGGCAGGGCAATTGCATTCGGGGTCAAGCGGACTGAAATCTTCCCTGAATTCGGCGTTTCTTATATTTAATTTTCCGCGGCTTGTGAAAACCTGCCCGTTTCTTCCGTTTCGCGTGGGAATAACGCAATCGAACATATCTATTCCGCGCTCAACACCTTCCCATAAATCTTCGGGCATACCGACTCCCATCAAATATCTGGCTTTATTTTCCGGCAGCAAAGGCTCCACAATTTCTATAACTTTCTCTTTTTCTTCTTTAGGCTCTCCTACCGATACGCCGCCTATCGCATAGCCGGTAAAATCCATGTCCGTCATTTCAAGCGCGCTTTGCTTTCTTAAATCGTCATAAACCGAACCCTGTATTATTCCGAAAAGCGCCTGCGTTTCGAAAGCGTTATCTTTATAAAATTCCGTTTTGCACCGTTTCGCCCAGCGAAGGCTTAATTCCATAGACTCTTTCGCGTATTTATATTCGGCGGGATAAGGAGTGCATTCGTCAAAACACATTATAATGTCCGCGCCTATGTCTTTTTGAATGCGCATGGAACTTTCGGGAGAAAAAAAATGCGCCGAGCCGTCTATATGCGACCGAAATTCGGCGCCTTCTTCGGAAAGTTTTCTTATGTCGTTTAAACTGAAAATCTGAAAACCGCCCGAATCGGTAAGCATAGGCTTATTCCACGAATTGAACTTCTGTATTCCGCCCGCTTTTTTGATTATTTCGGTTCCCGGACGCAGATACAAATGATACGAATTTGCAAGTATTATCTGCGCTCCCGAACTTTTAAGATATTCCGTAGCGACGCCCTTTACCGTCCCCTGCGTGCCGACAGGCATAAATACGGGCGTATCTATAACGCCCCTTGCGGTATAAACCCGGCCGAGCCTTGCTTTACATTGAAACGATTTTTTTATCAGACGGTAAGAACCGCATTTCATACGCCGTTTTCCTTAAAGAAAGAGTGAAGAGCGGAGAGTGAAAAGTGAAGAGATTCAGCTTTCTGCTATTCACTCTGCCGTTATAATTGCTCATAAAAATTTATCTTTGTTTATATAGAGTTCGAAATTGCAGCCTAAAACGCGGCTTGCCCTGCGGCAGTAGTTTGTTCTTGCCATAAATATTTCGAAATAATCCATTACCGAACATATCGAAGTGTCTATTTTAAGCCGCAGCGCTATGGTTTTTTCCTCTCTATCTACGACAACGTCCACTTTCTGGCAGGCGGCAATGACCCTTGAATGTTTGTCCAGGTTGATTTTGCTTTCCGTCCTGAGCCTTTCGTGGCGCACGTCCGTTTTGTCTCCGAGAACCAAAGCCGCTGCTATCGGGGAAACCGGATCGGTGTCTTTATCTTCATGGCAGCCTATCGCGCTTGTAACGGCGTAAACTTCTTCGTCAAAGTCGCGGTTGTCCACAAAATTCAAAAACATGACCGCGCTGCTTTGGTCATGCTCGTGTTTTGAAATGATATTTCCTATATCGTGAAGGTAAGCGGCGATTTTGGCGAGTTCCTGCTCGCGTTTCGTATAGCCGAGATATTTTAAAATCTGCTCCGCTATTTCAGCAGAATATAAGGCATGGCTTTGCCCGTGCTCTTTATACCCCATCTGCGCAAAAGCCGCGTCCGTAAATTCGAGATAAGTCTGAATTTCCTTGTTATTTCTTATGGATTCGAATGAAAGTTCCTGTTTCATAGTGCAGAATTATACCAAAAATAGGGAGATTTGCATATCTGTTTTTGTTTTACACGGTTAAGCCGGATTATGCTGCGGCCAGTATATTTCTTACAGCGAGGGTTGATATCTTTATCTCTTTCGGCACTTCCCTTAACCTGAACTTATCCTGCAGCAATACGTTCAAGTCTTTTAATCCTTCTATCGCTTTTGCTACGGCTTCCTTTCCTTTCAGTTTTTCTATCTTGTACTCGTTTTCCGACAGCGTTTTTTCTATGTCTGCGTTTACAGCCGATATTATCCTGTCAAGATACGTCTGCGCGGTTTCATTTATCCATTGCCCGTCCTTTTCCTTCAGCGCTTCTTCCAGACTTATTCCTTCTCTCATTATTTCCAGCTTTATCTGCAAACCTTTTATCAACAGCCCTCTGTAAAGGTTATCGTTCCCTTTAAGTTTGTCCGTGTCTATTCCCATTGCCCTCAATATTGGCTCCAACTCTTTGCCTACAGTATTTAATGCCGTCCCTCTTATAAAGCCCAATGCCTCGATATGTCTGTCTCTGTCTGTCAGATGTCTCAAATAGCTTTGCGCTTCCGTACTCAAGCCGTTGTTTGCCCTTCCCGCAAATTCATCTATCTTTGCTTTAAGGTTTTCATCTTCCGGCGTCAATGTTGTTATTATTTCCTCTAACGCAAATATATCCGCAGTATCGTCAAACTTGTTTCCCCACGCCGCTTTTTCGCCCTGTTCAAACTTCTCTTTTACGCTTTTCGCTTTTTCTCTTCTCTCTTTCGTATTAGCATTTTGAAATACTTCTTCATTGTTTGACCCTATTGCGGCAACTCTGCTGTTTTCTAATACTTCGTCCGATATTCCTCCGTTTACGTCTATTTCCAGTTTACCTAACTTTTTCACTCTTTCGCCGCCCAATAAACCTCTTTCGCCTACTATCATTATTCCTTCGTATTTGCTTTTGTCAAAATCATCTCTTTCCATAAGCTCTTTCAGTATTTTTTCAGCGTCAAATTTTATCGTTATCCTTAAATCCATTCCGTTTTTCGCTTTGTTCTTCGCCGCCTGCAGTTTTCTCATAAGCTCCGATGCTTCTTCATAGCTATTCACTCTCTGCGCTTCTACCATTACTCCGTCAAGCTCGAATTCCATATTTTCGCTGACTTCGTCCGCTGTCTTTAACAATACAAAGCGTATCCCGCTTTCCGTAAGCCTGTTTATCGCTTCCTTATTTTCCATCTGCTGCTGCGAATCTATTACGTATACTCCTATGTTATTGTTCTTATAGTTCTCTGTGCAAAACCTTTCGAATTCTCCGGAAATAACTCTTCCGTTTATATACAATACCGCCTCTTTAGTTTTACGGTTTCTCCTGTCACGTTCTATGTTCCTCATTCTGCCGAGCACTTCCTGCAGAGTTTCGGCATTTTCAGCCGCAACTACCTGCACTATTCCTTTCGATTTCAGCATATCATGCGCCATTCCTTCGGATACCATTTTTTCTATTGAAGCCTTTACTTCTTCCGGTGAAACGTTCCCGTTTCTTGAACGGATTTCAAAATGGATTATACCGCTTTCGTCTTCCGACACTTTCGCTTTGCCTATTTTTCTGTCATCCGCGTCCGTCAGCACAATCCCTCCGAAAGTTATAGCAGACCTTTCTATGCCGTCTATAACCGCAACGTTAAACCCCTGCGACTTTAACGCCATTGCCTGTTCTATGCTTTCCGCTATTACAAGATTTTCTTCAAGATTTATTTCTTCCGATTTCAACGCCTCTCTTTCTTTTGAACTTACCAGCCTTACTGCTATCTTTTGTGCAGTTTTTGCGCTTTGCGCCGGGTTTGCCGCTCTGTTTACGCCGTCGGCAGCCGCGGAAACGGTTGAAGGCTGAACATTAGCGGTTTGCCTGATTTGTTGTCCGCGTTCAGACTGAGCCGCTTTTACCAAATCAGTCAAATCTTCATCTTGCGACGCTATGTATCCTTCTTTTACAAACATAGTTATGGGCCTTGTCTGCAAAAGCGATATTACTCCGTTTTCTCCTACGGCAAATTCAACATCAGCCGAGTAACCGAACTCTTGTTCTATTTCCCGGGCCATTTCCATTAATGCTTTAATAATATCTGCGGTAAAAACCTCTTTATATTTTTCATCGCCTATAGACGGAACAGCTTTTGTCCCGCCGTCTTCGGAAGGGACTATCTTCATTATTCTTGCGCCGGCCTTTCTGTAACTGACAATATCGTCTGCGGTTTTGAATGTCATATTGTCAGCCTCAACGCGCCCTGAAACGGAACCTTCCCCCAGACCGAACACGCCTTCCATTTCCAGATTTCCTTCATTGTTGGAACTGAATATTTGTCCCGCCAGCGCAACGTCTTGAACCATTTCCTGTATAAAAACCGCGGGCAGAACTACTTTATGCGTTTCAAGCATATAATCGACGCTTCTTTTTGCAAAAAATGAAGTCAAAACCTTAATTATCGCGTCTTCCGCTTCGTCTCTGCGGACATTTAACTCCGTTTCGCCCATTCCGGCAAAAGCGTTTAAAACGCTGTCTTCGCCGACACCCGTGGAACGTACGGCGTAAACAAGATCTCTCAATTCTTCTATGCCGAGAGATTTCAGTTTATTTCCGATATTTTTACCGTTAATAAGGTTAGGTATTTTGCCGGGCATGCCGTTTTTGAGCGTTGTCAGCTCGTAGGCAGCATCCGGATTTTGGTTTTCAGGCTCAACAGCCGACTTTAAATCTAAAATCAATTTTAAAAAATCCTGCCCTAAAATGTCTTTTATAACGGAATAACCCATTGTAGATCCGCCCGGAACCCTGACGCCGATTCCGTTATATTTCTTACCGTCAAACATCTTGATTAATCGTGCAACATTTGCCGCCTTTGAGCCTATGTCGTCGGCATACTCTATGCCCAAATCGCCTACTGATTGCAAAGAACCCGTCGTTTTTTTCAGAGCATTAATTTTCACGCTTATTTTCCGCGACAATTCCGCTATTTCGGGCATGCCGTAAAAATTTTGCCAAACGGAAAACATTTCGTGGTATTTAAACAGTTTTTCCGCTTCTTGCGCGCTCAAAGATTCTTTTCCCAAAATAGTCTCAATATCTTCCGTAATTTCCTTTGCGTAATCTTGTATCGAAGAAAACGCTTTTCTTTTTGTTTTCAAACTTTCTCTCTTCAATTTCCCGTTAATCTTTACCTTTGAGTCTCTTATTATTTCCTCGGCGCCTATAATGACCGTGAAAGCTTTCAAAGCATCAACGGCATTATTACGCGCAAATAATATGTCCGCCGCTTCAATAGCATCTTCAAGCATATACTCCATTTCCTTCAAATCAACAGGCATTCCGGCAGTTTCGAATTGCAGCCTTTCTTCTTCATTCAAAACATAAACCTTGTCGCCGTCTATGACGACAAAATCCCCTTCCTGAATCTCTCTGCTTGTCCGGCTTACAATGACGGACGGAAAACCGTTAGAGGTTTGCGTTCTTACGGAGGTAATAAGCGGAATTGACATTTTTCCGTCCCGCATCATGCCGCGGGGCAAAAATACCGACGGAACTTTGGCTTCTCTCGTCAAAACGCCTATATGCGAATATTTGTTTCCGCCGTTGGTAACCACCCCGCCGGCTTTTGACATGGCAGTCCTGTCGTCGGGCGCTATCTGGCTTACAACCCAAATTTTATCTTTATCGAGTTTGCTTTCGTCATAGGTCACAACTCCGGCTTTTTGCCCCCTATAGACAAATTGCCCCGAAGACTGCAATTGAAATTTAAATTCCAGAGGGCTTCTGCGCAGTTGTTTAAAAACATATTTTTTCTCTTTTTCGGAAACGGCCGGGAATTCCCTTTCGTTCAATTGAAATCCGTTGTTTTTTAATAACTCCGTTAAACCTGAAACAGTCAATGCGTTTCTCTTGCCGGATATATCTGCAAATTCGCTATATACGCAATATATTTTGTTTGTAGCCGGATCCTGAACCGCTTTTACCGACAAATATCCGCCCTTAAGCCTTAATACGCCGCTCAATGCTGTCATCCGCCCTATATTTCCTTCCTCCGTGAAACTGAAATCGGAAAGAGAAAGCTGCGTGTCCAACAAATACGATATGACGTTTCCCTGCTCAAAAACAAGTTCGGGATTATCGGCTAAAGCTTTTGTAATCGTCTCTATCGGTTCGTATTGCGCGTTTTCGGTAAAACTGCCTCCGTCTGCCGTAATGCTGCCTTCGGCAAATTTTCTTTCAATGGAATTCATTACGGGATTAATGTCCGACACGCCTCTAAACCGTTCTTTAAACCACCCGCTCGGATCTTCGGAAAAATCGTAGTTGCCTCTCCGCTGCCGCAAATCCTGCAATTGCTGCGGTTTTAATTCGTCTTGTTCTATAAAACCCAATCTTAAAGCGTCGGACAAATCAAAATCGCCGGCACCTTCGTTAGGATCTATCGCCGGATTATCAGTATATCCTTCAAGAGTTCTGTCTAAACCTCCCGATTCGGCAAGTATCAGAATCAGTTTACTCAGCATATCGGCATAATATCTCGGAGCGCTCAATCTGTCGCCTGCTCTGTATGCCATATTAAAACCGCCTACGCCCGCAACTTTAAGCGATATATTCGCATCGGAAATTTCATCGATACTTTCTATTCCCTTTCCGTATTTTTTTCTTAAAATACCGTCTATTATCCCCAATTGCCTTTTTAAATATCCCTTTTCCAAACGTTTTTTATACGACTCTGCGACGGCAGAATCCGCCGCACCTTCGCCTTGAGACAATATATGCTCAATAGCATTTATAATACCGTTTCTCGCGCTCATAATTTGATTTTTTTGCAACTCGTCCTGCCATCCGTCCGGAAATTGAGCCATTATTTGCTCAGCCCTATTGTTTACAATATCCGAATAAGCTTTAAGATCTTTCTTTGCGCTCTCAATTCCTTTCGGACTGTTTCTTTTTACCGCGTCCGCGTATGTTTTCATTTTACGGATGAAGTCTTCTACCATATTATTTTCCGGCGAAAATAACGGCTCTTGCTGAGCAACACTTTTCATCATGTCTCTCTGTTGCTCCTTTCCGTTGATCTGAGCGGAAATTTTTTCCGCAAACAAATATCCGGAACTGTAAATTTTAATGCCCATCGAAGATATTATTGCATTGATGTCGCGCGAGTTTAACGCTTTTAATGTTTTTGACGACAGAATATTTAAAATTTTATCGGCAATATATCCGTCTTTGCCGCTAAGCCTTTGAATTCCGGTGAGATGTTGTTCCAGCAAATTTTCATCCGGATTTTCTCTTTCCGACTCTTTCATATATTTATACAGGGCGGATATTAAACTTTTCGACCTGTATCCGTCTATATATATATTATTTTTTAAAACATCGAATCTCGTTATATCCATTCCCACAGACGCCGCCGCCCGCGCGAACATAGCCGTTCTCATGGTATTGCCGAATCTTCTTGAACTTTCATTATAAACGCCGTACATTCCCTGATTCAAATCGTCCAAATGTATTACGGAATAAGAAGAATGCTCGCCCATATGCATATCAAAAATAACAGCGTTATCCTTGACGAATAAGCTAAAACCCGTACGTCCTCTTCCCCATCTGGGCAATGATTTCAAGCGCAGGTTAGACAAAAATTCAATCATATCTTCATTCAAAGGTTTTTCGGAATAATTATATACTTCGATGTCAAAATCGTATTCGCCGGGACTGCTTTCAAGGCTTCTGTCAATTCTGACGGTATCGAATTTAAACTTCTCGGCGCTTCCGGCGGCGCCTTTCCGTTTTATAATCCCTATTCCGCCCTGATGAACGTAATTTATAATTCCGTTTAAATCAGCGGCTCCCGTAACGTTTGCAAGCCTCTTTTCAGCCTCGGACGATATTTTATCGTCGCCAAGTTCTTTCAATATATTAATCATTTCAACCAGCGCTTTTTGCGAATTGGAAACGGCGATCTCGTTCCCGCTGCCGAGCTCCGACAACGCTATCTTGTTAAAATCTATAAATCTTTCAAATAAAGAAAATGCATCGGCGCTTTGCGCGTCTTGCTTTCTGTCAGACACTTTCGTTAAAGATACGGTTCCGCTGCCGGCGCTTAAAGGCAAATTCAAAGGAAGTATTCCCGTTACCGCGTATACCAGATTAATAAAATCAAGAGCGTTCGAATAATCCATATTTGAAACGGCTTCGCTTTCAAACGCCAGAAAATTATTCAAAGCCTCCCTGAAAGATTTTTCATCGGCTGCCCTTTGGAAATCACCTCTGATCTTATCCCATTTATGCCAGCCGGCTTTCTTAAACGGATTATTTGAGTCGTCGTAATAACGGCTTGTGTTAAAGGAAGCAATGACATTATCCAACTGACTTAAAACTTGTCTTGCTTTTTCATTCCAGGATAAGTTTTGGGCGCTGCCGAATTCCAGCCGTTTTTCTTCAGATACCGAAAGATTATAAATTGCATGGGTTATTACGTTTAACGCTAAAGGCAAGAGAAATGCTAAAGGGGAAGAGAGCGACAATGCTACAGATATTGCTATTCCTGCTGCGGTAAATGCTTTTATTAATACATTGCCTGCCGCTCTTGATTTGTAAGCGCCGCTCTGCTTGTCTTCCTGTGTCGGTCCGGCTCTGCCGTAATGCATTTTTACAAAAAACGGCAGAATTGAAAGCGGCGATTCGACTATTCCGACAAACGCGCCCCGTAAAACTTTTTGCAGTAAATTCCCGTCGGCTCTTAACCCGAGTTTATCCGCCAACTTTGCGCTAAAATCGAGCTCAAGCTTTATCTGTTTAAATCTATCGCGAAATTCGCTGACGCTGAAAAAGATTTCATCCCCTATTTGTATATAGTCATTATCAACGTCTTTTGCTTCCTGCAAAGCGTCGAAAGCCGTTTTAATTCTTTCCGCCGAAACATCTTTAAGAAATTTATCGGCATAACGCTCGATAAAGGATTCAAACATTTCCGCCTGGGAACCCGAAAAATTAAAACCTGAATTAACTATAAAATCCCAAACCAAAACCGCAACATTGCCCCATTCAGGTTCAGTATTGCCGAAAAGTTTAAAAACAGCCTTTATTATATTCTCAAATCCTCTTGCGGCTGTATGTTCCTCCTGCACTCTGCCATAATCCGACTTATTCAATCTAAAACCAATGCCTTGATTGTGCAGCAAGGATATCTTACTGCCAAGGCCTGCGGTTTGTAAGAAAAAACCGCTGATACTGTCGGCAAACAATTCATGGATTGTCTTGATGCTTTTGTCTCCTTCTCTCTTGGGAATCACGCCCGTTTCCATGAGATACACATGCCCGAGTTCATGAGCCATAACGGAAAGTTCGGCATTGCTTCTTGAGAAAACAAAAGACGAGTCGGCATTATTGCCTCTTACAATCAAAGCTCTTGAGATTTCTTTATACACGTTAACGGAATCAAAAACTCCGGCCTCTTCGCCGGCATTAAACAAAATAGTCAAATGAACGCCTGTCAAAAGCGCCTGTAATTCATACCTGTTCGACACTTCTTTGTCCCGATCATATTTGTCTTTTATATATGTTAAAAATTCATTTTTTAACGCTTCGGAGGTTCTTTCGTCAATTGACTCGCCGTCAGCTTTCAATAACATAGCGGCATACAGCCTGTGCAATATGCTTAGAGATTCATTTTTTACCATATCAGACAAATCTTCAGCCGGCTTTCTCAAAATTTCGAGATATTCTATTTCTTCGGCGCTATACATAGATTTGAGATCTTCTTCGGGTATCTTATCCCAATTTTCAGCTACTTCCCTGTCTATGGCGTCAAATGCTTCTTTGTAACTGTTAATTATCAAACGGTCTCTTATTCCGTCTTCAAAGTCCGGCATTTCGTTTATAAGCAAATCCCTGTTTGCGCGCAGCTGCGTAATTCCTTTATATTCGGAAGATTGCGCGCTGTCTTGTACGGCAGCGGCATCCTGTATTTCTTTTATCTTACCGTTAAGTTTTTCACCGGAATAATAGGTATCTTCATTACCGGAAACAAATCTTAAAGCGACGCCCTGCGCCTTTAAAAAATTAATATCTCCCTCTGTCAGATTTTCCAGAAATAAATCCATAGCTTCACGGGAGAAAAATATTATTTCGCCTAAATTTCCGGAGGAATTTCCGGACAAAAAATATTGATGATCTATTAAGGAATCCGAACGCACGCCGGAAGCGGTATTCCTATACACTACGCTGCCGACATTATAAAAACCGTGCATATCCAATTTGGAAACATCTCCCGCTGTTCCCGGATCAATATTGCCCGTAAAACCAAAAACAACGCCGCTCCCGTCGCGAGAATAGCCTATGGACAAATTAACATTATTGGCAAAGAAAACGCCAAGCTCATTTTTGACATTAGGAGCAATTCGTCCCGTTACTTTTAGTTTTTTCCCGTTAACAATCTCAGCCGCGTTTTTGTTTGAAGTACCGTGAAAATAATCCGGCTTTAAAACTCCGGCTGGTCTGTCAACGGCAACATAATCATTCTCGTTGATTTCAATCGTATCGGGAAAACTTTCTTTTTGAACATCGATGTTAATGTGCAGGGATATTTCTTCCCCAAATTCAAAAACCTGCGTTTCAAACCCGAATAAAGCCGTAAATATTCCGTCCAGCAAATTATTTGCCTTTTTATGAGTATATTTATCCGAACTAAAACTTTTTATCAATAACCCGACATCTATTTTTCCGTCGCGGACGCTTTCTGATATTACCTTTAAAACATCTTCCGCGCGGATAAGATTGTCATATACCGTATAAACAGGCGGATTCGAAGCATGAATGCTCCAATTATCATTCGCGAATGAACTCAAAACGGCATCTATAATTCCTTTTATTTTCTCCTCTCCGAGCAAACCTGCGATATTTCCGGAATTATTATTTTTTATTGTTTCAAATATAAAAGGAGCATCCTTCATGGAAGATTTAGTTTTTTTAGCGATTGACATACGTATTTTCTTCCAAAAAATGCCCAGAGAAGCAATTACGAACGGAATTATTCCGGCACTTACCGGAACAGATTTCATGCTTCCGGTTTCGGAAGCAGTTGAAGTATCGTCTGCCGCTGAAGCCCCGGCTCCGGTTAAAGGATCGGTTTCCATATCGGCAACAGCGCTGCCGCCGCGCAAAGAACGCTCGCTTACATCAGCGGCAGGTGCGCTTTCTTGACTGCGCGCCGAACTACGTACCTGCCGTTCAACGCCGTTATCCGTAATTCTTATTATCTCCATTGCGGAAGTTTCATAATTTACTGCGTACGTAATCGCAGTACTGTTGCTATCGGTTTTGAGCGTAAGCTCAATTTCATTTTCTTTTAAATCGGGATTAAAATACTCTTTAAGTTTAGGAGACAATTTGTCATATTCTTCCTGCGATATGTGTGTGCGGAAAACACCTTGGTAATAAATATTGAAAAAATCGGCATTTTTATCGAATTTTTTAAACTCGTTTTCTACTTGTTCGCGGTTATCGACCGCGGCTCCAAAAGCTATAGCCTTCCGGCCTTCGACGGCATCTACTTTTTGTCCGTCAATCTCTATTGTTTCGGCAGGATTAGGTACGGCTAAAGCGCCTGCAAGCATTGCCCTTCTTTCCGATTCAAGCCGTGACATTTCGCCGCTTTCAACTTTATGTTTATCTACCGTATGCATCACTTCATGGGCTATTAACGCGTCAAGGCTTATATTTAAACCGTATTTAGCAAATTCAGAATCAGGTGAAAAATGCTCAAGAGAAATAAGAATAATGTTTAAATCGAGATCAATTGCCGCGGGATATTCTGTTCCGGCAAGACTGCCAACAGTGATGAAGACTTTAAGATCTCCGATATTAAAGCCCATAGCTTTAAGACTTTCCAGGCCTCTAAGCCTTTCTATTACGGCATTAACTCTTGCTTTTACCGCTTCGCTGTTTGAAAGCTCGAGAGATTCTTTAAACTTGGATTTTAAATACTCTATCCTTTTAGCCGGATCGGAAATATTTTCAGCCCCGGCGCTCCCGGGCTGAAAAAAAGTATTTTCCTTTAACGTTTCAAAACTTTCAAATAACGCTTGATTTTCTTCGCTCGATGCCGTACTGTCGGAAACTCCGCTCATTGCAGTGATGCTGCTGCGCGGAGAGCTGCCGCTTCCGGTGTCGGACACGGCAAATGCGCCTAAAGAAATCGACGAAACCAAGGTAACGGCTAAAAGTAACCCGAGAATCCATCGGGATATTTTTGAGACAATATTTGTTCCGGACTTTTCAGATTTATCGATATTTTTATTTACTTCTTCTCTGCTTTGCGGTTCGGCAGACTCTTCCGCAGCGGAAGCCGCGCGTTCTCTGTATGCTTCAGCCATTTCCTCAAAAGATCTTTTTTTCTTTACTTCCGTCTGTCCGTCGGTTTCCGGAGTAATATATCTCTCTTTATTGTCCAATATTTTTGCTATCAGCTCATGCGCTGTCAATTTGCTTTCATTAGGCGAAATATCAACGTCAAAAAAATCATATGCGCCTACGACAAAAACTACATGTTCCATAACTTCGGGATGGTCAAGTAAATATTTTATTTCCTCGGAAGTATATCCCTCTGCCTCATAATCCAATTTCGGAGGCAGTAAAAAGACTATCTTTTTTTTCTCACTCGCCGCTCTTTCAAACAGTTTAGGCAAAATTGCCCTGTAGCCCTCTATATTCCATTGGCTTGAATCGGGCATATCGTCTTTGAGAAACAGGGTCCAATGCTGCATACCGAAAACTTCGCTCCAAAACCTGAGAAAGTTGTCGTCTCCGCCATAAGCGTTAAGTCCGAATAATAATGCGTCTTCCAACGCTTCGCCGTTTTCGCCTAACAGCTCCTTTAAGTTTTTACCGTCTATAGCCCTTGCTTCGTTATTTTTTTGTTTAACAATATTATAGAAGGAATAAAAATCGGTTATTGCCAGCGCATTGTCCCTTATTATATCGGCGGCATTCTTCCGTGTCATTTGTTCATTTCCGGCAGCCGAAAAAACTTCTTCCAATTTTCTTTCTGTGTCTATCGGGACTAATTTTCCGGAAATAACGGCATAATCGCCGTTTATGCTGCCAAGCACTCCCGTAAAACTGTCTCCCGGCAATGCATTTTTTAAAATCATTGCGTCAATATCTTCATGATAAGCATATAGTTCTTGCCTTATTTGTCCGTAATCTAATCCAAGCAATACCGCGATATAAATTTCTCTGGTAATTTTAATCCCCTGGTGCCTGATAGCATTCAATTGTCTTAAAGCATCTATATCCGCGCTTGCTATGTTCAAACTTAATTTTGCATTTGTTATATCGGCAATTAACTTTTCGATATCTTTCAATTGTGCCAATTCACCGGCGCTGATTTTTTTATTGAAGCCAATACAATCTAAAGTACCCGCTGTTGCTTTATCTCTAACTTTTACTTCTTCCATACATACTATTATTTTGTCGAAATAATCCGTTACATTTTCCTTCTCCTGCCTATAAATTTCGTACTGCTGCAGCATTGCCCATACCGCGTAATACTTCTCCGACAAAACTTTATCAAAAGCTTCATGTTCGGCATTGTCAAAAGCCCATGACATCGCGTCCTTCACGCTGATACTCGGGTTAGCCGTCTTCAACGCAATCATTATAGCGGCATATCTGTCCTTATATCTTTCGTCAATTCCGTCCAGTATCCTCGTTAAATTTCCGCTGCCGTACAATTTACGCAATTTATCGATATTTTCTTTTTGCGAACTCAAGTTCAAAAATTTATTTTTATACTCAGTCAACATTTCCGCAATAATCTTATACTGGCGTAATAACGGGTTATCTATTTCGGCTATGCGCAGCAAAGACTCTGCATTACCGCCGTTTTCTATGGCTTTTGCCAAGGCCGACAGGTCGGTTTTTTCCAACAGCTCTTTCGTAACTTTGTTTTTATATTCGCTGTCTTCAGGAAGGTTTAAATCGATTATTCTTATTAACGACTCGGTTATATCCCCGTTCTCATCGCTCTCAAGTAATTTCGCTTCTCTCACATTTCTAGCTATTTCTCTGATGCCGGCTATCGTATCCGGCGTCAAATTTTCAAAATTTATTTCATTCACATCCTGATTATAATTCAATGCTCTGATAAAAGCGGCACGGGCGGCAGGGTCAAGCGAAAGTATCATATTGGCAAGCGCGGACGTTTCAATTGTATTTACGCCCGATTCAGCGGATGACA
>JAISVT010000022.1 GCA_031271405.1 Candidatus Endomicrobium macrotermitis
TCTTTCGGACGGCTTTACAGACCTTGCGGTTTACAGCATGCTTAAAAGCGAATATTATGATAAGATGCCTTAACCGCCTGCATACCTGCTTTCTTTTCAAGCGCATATCCGACATAACAATCAAACTTCCGGCTATGCCGCGCTCAAAAGCATCTTTGTGTCTTCAGAGTTAACTTTGAAACCTTCTAAATTCAGCCGTTCCGTTTTATTATCTTTAAACAGTAAACCCAAAATCATCGAAACAGCCAGAACCGCCGCAATGCTTCCCGTAAGCAGATAATTTACGCCAAACATTTGCAAAAGCGCGGCTATAGCAAGCTGAAAAACCGTGCTTATGGCAGTTGTAGATATAATTTTAAAGGAAAACCAATAAGCGCTTATGTCTTCAGGCAAATGTTTTGCTATGTAAGACGGCTCGATTACGGAAGATATTCCCTGCCATAAATTTGCCAGAAGGAACACGGATATAACGATTACCGGATTGTTAAACATTATAATGCCTGCCGATAACGCCAAAAGACCCGAAAAATACAAAACTCTTCTAGCCGGCGAAGACACCATCCGCGCCGCTTTCGGAGCAATTTTGCTTGCAAGGCTCTGTATTAAATTTGCAGCAAATATTACCGCCCCGAGAAACGATATCCCGATGCCGGAATTTATAAGCATGGTTTGAATGCCTACGGACAATACCCCAAACATCGCGTTATCTACAAACATATTCAATATAACAATAGAATTCAGCCCTTTTGTTTTAAAAACTGTTTTGATTCCTTCCATAATCTTGCCGCGCTCTGCGAGCTTTGAGAAAGTTTTGTTTACATATGAGCCGCCTTTGGTTTCTTTCCCGCCGGCAAAAGGTTTTGTTGTTTTGATTATATGGAAAGTAAATATTGAAATTATAAAGCCTGACAAGGCTATGACTGGAACCTGACCTATTATCCCCGCAATAAAACTTCCTGACACGGCAGATATTGCAAGGCAAAGCCAAAAAATACTTCTTGTTTTCCCATACACTTTGTCAAAAAATTCCGTTTTATTTATTTTATTCAAAGAAGACTGCAAATAAGGAACCAAAAGCGTTGAAACGCCGGCAGCGGCAAAAGAAGGAACTCCAAGCGCCAGAACCACAAAAACCGGCGAAACTCCGCTAAACAATAAAAGAGCGTCTCCGATACAGTGCAAAACAAGATTTATTATTATGATGCTGCGTTTATTGAGGTATTTGCCTGCAAGGCTTGACGCAGCCGAGCCTAATATATAAAAAGGCCCGCAAACGGCAAAAATCATTGAAATAAAACTTAAACTGTAACCCTGATTTTGAAGAAATATTGTACTGAACGCCGTAAACAGTTCAAGCCCGCCTACAAGAAGCATAAAAGGGACAGCCTTAATATTTTTGTCTGCGGCAACGGCATTTTTCTTGCCGGCAATGTCAACTTCTGCGTTTTTTGACACAACAATCACATTGTTTTCGGTCTCCGCTATAAAAGAGTTATATACCGCTTCGCCGCTTTCGACAAAAATATTAAGTTTTCCCGCTGCCTTAAAACTAAGCAGATATGCCCCGAAAGATTCAAAAACTTTGCTGCCGGCATATACGGACACAATGCCGTAAAAGGCCAATTCTCCCATCACATCAACGACATTTTCCGGTTCCAAAGCCTTATTTCCAAAATCAAAAACAAATCTGTCTGCACCGAAATCTATATTGTTTTTAATAAAATCTAAATTTGCGCTTACAAAAGAAATATTTTGATGAGCGTTTTTAAGCGTTTCGGGAAGTTTTCCGCTTATATTTCCGCTACATTTGAAAATGACATTACTCTTGTATCCGGTATCGTTTATAAGATTTACGGCTTGTTCCAAAGGTAATCTGAAATCAGCGCCAAAAACGGCATATAAACCTTCCGTGCCTTCTTCTGCCTGTAAAGAAAAGCCGTCAACTCCCTTTGCAAGCAAAGCGCGGCAGGCTTTTTTTAAACCGCTTTCGGATTTAATATCATTTAAATCCGCATACAGTTCGGGCAGGTTAAACCATGTCCGTTTAAAGCTTATCTTTTTTGATATTTCTTTCAGATACTGCGCAACCGTTTTACGCGGTTTTGGCGGTTTTTTGATACTTTCGGCGTTTTCAAGCAGTTCCGGCACGTTTATGTCTTCTTTAATATTCAAGCGGCACCATTTCAAAATCTTTTCTATGATGTCTTTTCTTTTTTTACCGGATGCAATTTCCGCGTTCAGCCACGAAGATATGATATTTTTATAGAAAACCTTCTTCAATTCCGGCTCCGCACCGTTTAAAAAACTTACAGCCGGCGCGGCAAAAGAGTTTCTTTTATAAAAAGCCGAAAGATTTTTCAGATAACTCCCTCTTTCCGTAAGTTTTGCCGTTTTCGGCATAATAACGGCATATGAAAACCCTGCATCTTTAATCATCCTTGCGAGTTCGCTGTGAAAACCGCCCGTAATAACTATATAAACCCCTTTCCGGCCGGGTATTTCATTTTTTTCACCGGCTCTTATCTGTTTTTCAATATTTTCAAAAAAGATACTGTCTCTTTTGAGATTGTTAGAATAGACAACTTCCGGCATTCTATCGTTGTATAAGAGCTTTAAAGTATTGAAGTATTTTTCGGGAAAGTATTTTGAGGCCGTTTCAAGATTTTTTTCTTTTTTCAATAAAAAATCTTCAAAATCTTCTCTTTTTATATTCAAAGAATAAACAGAAGCCGCTTCTGCAATACTTTTTTCAAGCAATAAAAGCTCTCTTTCATTATGAGGAAGTGTGCCAAGAAGATAGTTTTTAAGTAAATTTCTTTGCAGTTCGGCTTTGTAAACGTCTGCTTTGCTCAAAAGAAACCTCGTTTTCAAAAAACAGGCGATTGATGGAAACATTTTTTCCGTTTCGGGAAACTTTTGACTTATAAACAGGTACAATGCCGCCAAATTATCGGTTTCAGGCGCTCCGCTTGCCAAATTGACCGCATGGATATAATCCCCGTAAGAGGCATTTTTCTTTAAATATTCAAAAAACTCCGCCGACTTCCCTAATGCCAAATAATCCGTTATTGAGATTATGCGCTGCAATTCTAAAAAATCGGCATATTCGGAACGGTCATATGACAAATCTTTTTCAAAATAACCGGTTATGGTTTTATATGAAACGCGGTCATATTTTTCAATCGCGTTAAAAACCGCCAAAATATCTTTTTTTATACGTATTTTCTTTATTTTCTCCGTAATCTCCAGAATTTCTTTGAAAAAAGAAGCATATTTTTCGCCTGCTGAAAGCATTTCAGGTATAAGTTTTAAATTTAAACCGTAAATATGCCGGTTTTCTATTCCGTAAAGGATGTCGCGCCCGGCAGCCAAGGCATAATACTGCCCGGCAGGCAGCTTTGCGTTTTCAAGCATATTTTCAATGACTGTCTGCCTTGTTTCTTCGTCAAATTTATAAAAAATCCCGTCTTCTATCTTTCCATCCGTTCCGCCTTCAACAAAAATCTTTTTTACGTCTTTGCCTTCATCGTAAAACTTTATGATATCTGCAATCTTACGCTGTACCCCGCCGTCTCCGTGTATATCTAAAATGTTGACCAACAAAGGGCTGCCTTTTTTCAGGTCGGCTTCCACCGGAACGGCAAGATCTTTCGGAATATGGCGCTCAACACCTTCAACACCAGACATTTTTGCATAAGCAAAATCCCCGCAGACAAAAGACACAAAAACGGATAACGCAATCGTCAGCCTTATAATTTTCAGCGGCAAAGATGTAATAACCATGTTGTCTCCACAAAATAAAAAAACTGCTCCGCTTGCGCAGCAAGGAAGCAGCATAAATAAAAAATATTATTTATTCCTTTCCCTCGAAAGATTATAAACAAGCAATAGACCGGACTACAGAAAAAATCTGATTACCGTTGCGGGGCAGCGTCCGAATCGGCCAAAAGCCTTACGGAACTTCCTTTACTTGTTCTTTTATATTTTAAAACGTTGATATTATACTAAAAAAACAGCCTGAAAAATATGCCAAAGTGCCAAATGCCGAAGGGACGCAGTAACTGGCCTAAATTCCTTACCTCAAATACCATCATTCTTTTAAAAATGGTTATATCAAAATACTTAAAGCTATTATCTTGCCGCCAAATATCCCAAATTGAAAAAGGCATATACGATAAAACAATACCGCGCAAACTTGCCTGCCGTAATAAATATTACGGATTTACATACAGGCAGCCTGAGCCATCCGGCGGATAAAGGCAATGCATCTCCTACAAAAGG
>JAISVT010000025.1 GCA_031271405.1 Candidatus Endomicrobium macrotermitis
TTTTTTTGCCTTGTGTGTCTTTACACAAACCCGAAAGTATTATACCCCTCACCCTCTTGCTTGGCAAGCCCCTCTGCCGAAACTTGGATTGCTTTGTCTTTTGCCGTTGCCAAGCTGCCGAACTACTGAACTTCCGAGCTTCCAATATTCGCCGCAAAGCGTTAATATCCATAGATTCTGCGGCTTCGCGCAGAATGACGGCAATACTTTGTCTTTTGTTGTTGCCGAACTTCTGAACTTCCGAGCTTCCAATCTTCTATCTGTAAAACACCAGCGAGCCGCTTATTACTTTTCCTTTTACTTTTATCTGATATATATACGAGCCCGTTTCTACGTATGAGCCGTCTCTCTTTCCGTCCCATTTAAACTGCGAACCCGAATCTATCCTTGTAATTTGCTGGCCTCTTAAATTATATATTGTAATCGTGTCGCCTGCCGCTAAATTTCTGAATTCTACAAGTTCTCCCGGCCTGAACGCTCTGTCTAACGGCCTGTGCTCGCTGTCCGCTCTCACGGGGTTTGCAAACACGGCAAAATATCCCAGATTTCCGACTGTCGCTTCTACCGTCCTGGCCGCGGCATTATTCTTCGATGTCGAAAGCTCAATCCAGCTGCTTCCATCCCACCAAAACGCCACATACGCGTCGTTGCTGGCGGCTTTAGCAAGATTGTCGCTTTCAACGCCGCCGTAATATAATGTAACTTTCGCAGATACCGATGAAGCTAAAACTTCAGTAACCGACGGATCAACCGAATATATACTGTAAAACTTGGCTATTTCAGGGTTTTCGGAGAACGGATACGGAGTACCGTCGCTCCATGCCCCTTCTTTTATTGTTATGGGCTTATCGTCAATGGCTCCGGCATGTAAAAAACTTACGCTTGTTTCGCCGTATCTCTGGTCTTCATTATCCAATATCACTTCGCGCACATCGCCGGATACATAAACGGTCGTGCTCACCTCTATAGGCACGGTTATCCAGGCTGTTTCGCTAGGGTTGTCGGGGTTTGCATGGTAAGGATAATATTTGACAAACTTTTCAGGAATGACTCCGATATCGTTGGAATTTGCAACCGTCGCCTTCAGCCTGTAGTGCAGTTTTAGCGTACCGCTGCTGATTCTCAAAGGGACGCTTACAAAACCAGTAGAATTATTTTCAATATCCACAATTTGCGTATTTATTTCCGTTTCATTGTTGAATTTATATTCTACCTCTATTTTCGAAGCCTCTGCCCCGAAATGATTGCCTACCAAAACCATATTCATCTGATAAGGCGAAATTCTCGTCAAATCTTCGTGGGCTGTCGCGGGATTATGAATAACGTGCCATTCATCCTGCTGCGCATAAACTTGACCGCCAATAGTATAATAGACTACAATACGATAACTGCAGTCAAAGGAATTTGAATGGTCAAGCCCGTGGTCATCTTCTAAAAAAGTTGAAAAATCAACGCTGTTGCTTGTAATATTTTCAATAGTCGCCGTAACGGAAGACAACTCAATAACGTTACCGTTATGAACGTCGCCGTCATGCTTATGTTCTACCCATACGGAATTTATGACCACCCCGTCGCCGAATTTTACGCTTCCCGTTACGGGAACAGGAAAATAATGCGCATGCTGCAAAACGTAAGAATGCTGTTCATGCACTATATGTACCTGCGACAAAGACGCTCTGGCCCGCACCGTAACTCTATCCCCGCCGGAAAAGCAAAACGCCTTTGCGGATAAAAAACTTATCAGCAGAAATGCAAAAACAAACACAGTTGATGATTTTAAAATATTTTTATTCATCCAATATCAACTCTACGACCAAATTTTCGGTTTTATATTCTCCGGCAGTTGCAGTGCCGAAATCCGCAGCGAGGTAAATTCTGGGAGAAATAAAGCCGTTAGGCCAATCCGCCGCGGCGTTTGCATACCATGTCTGCCCCGGAGCGCCGTGAAAACCTCTTTTATCCCACACAACAACGCTATCGTTATCCTGCACTCTAATGTTTTCCTCATCCAACAACTGAAAATGAGACAGGTCTCTCATAAAAAACCAACACTTCCATTTTTTTCCATCGGGCCCGACAGCGTAAAAATCTGCCGGCTCGTTATCTTCAATGCCTATTATATACGACGGATCTCCCGTACTTGTCAAAACTTTGTTTGTTGCGCGCCATGACATAGGAATTTTTTTAGAAGTATCAGCCATATTGATAAGCCCGGAATAGCCTGTCTCAGAGCCGGTATATACGGCGCTGTCATTGGTGTAAACAAGCACTTTCCAATTATCACTCTCAAGATAGTCCAAATCTATTTGCAAATATTGTTCTGCCGCAAACCATCTGTCTCCTGCGGTAATCTCGGAAGAATTCCAAGTGATGGACGAAGCAACAGCATCATTTGAAATATTTTTGGCGGTTACGCTAAAAGAATTATTTGTCATGTTCCCCGAAGCTTTTTTCCAGACAATCTGGTCAAAATCAACAGTACCTACGGTAGTCAATGAAGCCGAATACATAAAACAATACAATATACTTGATAAGTATGTGCTTGTTATAGAACGGCTTCCATCTAATTTTATAACCGCTTTATTCCACTCATTCAATTGAATTGTTGAGGTAGCCAATGAACTCAAAGTATACAGCCTATCGTTGGATGCAGCCACATCAGTAATGCCAACCGACAGATTATTGCATATTGTGAGATTATCAGGCCTAAAATAAAATTCTATTGTACCGCCATAATAATCGCTCATATTAACATTACCGGGACTACCTCCTCCTACTCCGGAAACAAATTGAACACCGTTTCCCCAATATGATCCGTTCCCAGCTGTCGAAGTAAGCCTCCAATAATAACTTCCTTCAAATGCTCCCGGCAATGCATCAGTACTGACGAAAGCCGGAACAGCCGCAGCAGCCGCCCCCCAGCCTACCCATATCATACAATTATCAAGCGATGCCTGGTCATAATAAGGGCTAATTAGCCAATTAATTTTCACACCATTAAAGTTTTCGGAATATATCGAATAGACATTTCTGCCGATATTGTCTGCGGCGAAAGATATTGTTGAGGAAACTATTAGCAATGATAGGGTAATCAGTATTTTTTTCATTTTTTTACTAATTGTAAAACCGGATACCGATTTTCATCGGTATGATAAACCATTTTTTTATTTACTAAACGCCATTTGTCAAAAACTCACGTCGCCGTACTTATTTACCCGAAACTGAATGCTTTTTTCAGCGGTCTTGTCAAAAGCGTTCAAAGAAACATTCAATACATATTTGCCTTTCGGCAAAGGGGCGAGTCTTTCATAGAAAGTTCTTTCTAAACCGGCATATACCGGAGGCTGTTCTCCTATGCCTTGTTCTACAATTGTCTTTTTGCCTTTTAAAACTTTTAATGTCCCGCTAAACCTTAAAGGAATATTTCCGTCATTTTTTACGGTATAACTCACGTTTATTCTTTTGTCTTCACTATTATACTGACGCTGATCTTGCACGCTCATACCGGAAACCATAAAGCCGATGGTTTGCGTTCCGTCAATTGTCATATAAATAGGTACGCTCGACATAAGGCTTAAACCGGAAGTTCCGGGGGCTGATACGGTAAAAGATACCATTGCAGACAAAGAACCCGTAAAATTTTTAGAACTTACTTCATACCTTAATTCGCCTTTTTCGCCTGCCTGCAACCTCAAACTTTTTCTAAAAAACTTAAACCAGTCTTCTACTTTTACATCTTTATTTTCCGGCGAATTATTCCAGGTTCTTGCGCTTATTGCCACATCAACCGGAACAGAATAAGTATTGATAACGCTGTAAGAACCCTTTTGAGACATTTCTTTCTTAATGACAATTTCAGTCTTTGCCGGTGTTATATTTAATCCGTCGGCAAGAAGCGGCACAACACAAAAAAACATTAAGAAAAAAGAAGTCGCTATTTTATTATTCATTAAAAACTTCTTTTATCCGGCATATCAATGATATGCCGGATAAAATTTATAATTTTATTCTGTGGCAATTCCTTCAAGTGTAATCGTGGTACCGTACGTAGCCCTGCCAGCTTTGGAGAAATCAGCTGAAAAATACAGATTAAATGTTCCCATATTTTCGCCTCTCTGACCAGGACCGGAAGAATGTTTAAACCCATTAGGATTGATTATGGTAGAATACTCTGGATTATCTTTAGCTAGCGCAGGATCAGCATTAGGGGTAATAGTATTAAAATCGCTGTTTTGTGCATCAAGGATATAGGAACTTGCATAAGCTCCGGCAGCCGCTCCGCCTGTAGTAACCGTAGGATTAGTAGGAATATTGGCATCTCCTGCAGCCGCAGTCTGCATACGCCATGCCATAGGCAAAGGAGCAATGCTCTGGTTATTGGATGAAATAAGTCCGCCGAGGTTTTCAGTTAAGGTGCCTGTGTACTGATAATCGCCCGCATTAACATTCTTGTTATCGGTATAAAGCCTTATGCTGCCCAATGTGCAGGTTGCATTTATTACAATCCAATTGCTTGCATTTACCCATCCTGCCCCTGCCTGAGCATTTTCTCCCCAAGTAATACCCTCACCGGTATTCATTGCAGCTGTCCATTCAAACGAACCACCTGCGGTAATAGTTACTCCCGCTGTGAAAGTTGACTTGCCCACACTTAAAGCGAATGCGGATGATGCAGCCGTAACAACAAAAGCCGCAACCAAAACAAGACCTAAGATTTTACGCATACTTCCCTCTCTTTTTTACGGTTTTAAACCGGAATCTTCGCTAAACGTTTACGCAAACTTAATCAAACGTTTATAGGTAATTATAACCTTTTGTCAGAATTTGTCAAATGGAAAATGTAAAAATTTTGAAAACTGCGGTTTATTTGCTTGTTTGTTTGAACAGCTTGTAGTTTACGTTTCTCTTGTCAAAGCCAAGAGGATCGAAAGCGGAAGACGCCAGCATATGCCAGCCTGTGGAAGAAGCCGAAGAAACCCATTGCCCTTTTCTGCCGCGCGGGATTTCCCATTCGTAATGAAAAGTAGTGTATATTTCTTTTTCGTTCGGTTTTTTTGAAGTATACGGCAGCGCTCCGTCAATCATGCCGCAGGCTGCCGACGCTTTGTCCATCTCGTTTAAAAAATATTTTGCCTTCTGTTTAAAATACTCTGCCCTTTTTAAATTGCCGTTTTCAAAAGCGAATTTAGCCATAGCCTGCAAAGCTATTATGTGAAAACCCGTCCCTTCAAACCAGACCATTCTGTAATCTTTCTGCCTGCCTTCCAAATTCGTAAAATCGTATCCGCGTATAACCGTATTGTTTATCGTATCTTCGACATAATAATTTTCATCCGCAAACTGCATAAGATAATAAGGATCGACGTTCAATTCCGACAAACGCTGCGGACCCAAAGCCGTAATCATCCACGAAACCGTGTCCAAAGCGTCTATGGTATCAACGCCGTGTTCATTGGCGCCTACGTTAAAAGTTTTCTTTTCCGGATCGTACACGACTTCCACAAGCCATTTTTCTATGTCGAACATTTCTCTTTTTATGTTGAGCAGAGAATAATTGTGATTTACGAATATTTCTCTTATTTTAACGTCATTAACGGCGTACACGTCGCTTAACATTTTCAATAAAGCGTAATGATCGATCACGTTTTCCGTGGAATAAATTTTAGACCAGTCCGGCCCCCAGCCGAAACCCATGGAAGCCGCTCCTCTCTGCCCGTTTTTAAGGGAATAATGCGGAAGCGCCTCTACCCATTTGCATATGTCAACGACAAACGGGAGAAAATCGAGGTCTCCCGTAACGGCGGTGTACTGAAGCGCGGCAATCGCGACCCATACCGTAGGCCCGGCGTGCATTCTGTCGCCGTCAATGCCCGCGACAAGCCCCCATTGCGTAGCTTTTTTATCGGTTTGATAACTGTTATAAATCCCGTAATTGTCATTTTTAACACGGTAAAATTCTTTTCTGTAAACATCTAAAATATCGGAGGCTTTCTGCTGCTGGTTACACGTTAAATACGCAAGAGCGGCAATGGCGCCGTCATATGTAAAAGACTGCGCGTCCAGAACGCCCGTTTTTCCGTAAATGAATCCTTTTGAAAATATGTCGTAAGTGTATATGGAAGTTCCTCTGAAACTTTCCACCAAACCGTTGACGGCGGAAGTCTGCCTTGAAAAGTAATTCGAAACGTTGACCTGCTTTCTGTAGTAATTTTTTATCGCTTCTTTGGAAAGAAACTGCTCGCGGTATTTTTTATCTACGATTTCGCCTGCGTAAACGGAAGAAGTAAGAAAGGAAAAAAACAACACATAAATGATTTTTTTACATTTGTTTTTTTTCATGGTTTTATAAACATAACAGCTAAATATTTTTATGTCAATAAATTTTAAAACAATGACGATTTTGTGCAACGCGCTGTAATTGTAGCAAAAATAACGACGGGAAGCAATTGAAACCGGTCTCTGACCAAAGCAAATGCATGAAAACGAACGGCAACCCCTCACCCGGGACTTTGTCCCGCCCTCTCCTCGTTTCTCTTAGGAGCCGTGGCGCTCACATCCCGCACCCGCGGCAGACTCGTCCTTGTTATTCCTCCGACTGCCGCCCGCAAGGGGCGAGGGAAAGACAAATGACTTTTCCTTGCTTTGTTCGGATTAACCGCATCTCACATTGATAGACAACTGTCACCCTGAAGAGACTTCGTCTCCACAGGGTCTATAGCTTATAAATTCTGCGTTCCTGCAGCTTCATCCGGGACAGACAACACACGGTACGACAATAAACTCGGGCTTTTCATATATGTAAAAACCCCCGCGGAAATTTGACTTTTCCGCGGGGGTTGAGGTTTTGATTTTATGTTTACAAACTTCCCGGGATTTCGTTGTCAAAATATATAAAATCCAAATAGGCAGTACCGGTTTGACTATTGTCATCTTTCCTAAACATAAAATTAATCTCTTTTATATTCTTACCTGTTACAGGAATATAACAAAACTTCCAATTACTGCCTATTGGAAAAGGTATGGCTGTTTTACCATTGGAAGAATCGACAACCTCCGCAATAATATTACCGGTGTTGCCTTTAGCATAAAAATTTAAATAAGAAAAACCGGAAACCGGAGTGGCAAACTGTAATGTAAAGCCTGCCCAATAATTGCCAGTCCCAGTAGGTTGGGTAAAATCTAACTGCAACGCCTTTTCAGGATCTATAGTTATTCCTTGTCCCAAAGCATCTGAAAGAACAAGATTTGAAGTTACCGGAGGCTGAGGCTGTCTACTTGAATCCTCACCTGACGGATACTGATGCCAATCGCCCCATATCGGGAACTGATCATTTACCGCAGAATCAAGACCAGCATCCGTCAGAATCATCCTGGCATCTTTTGACGGCATGGCGGCGTCTGCTACAAAAATATTTACAACTGCCGATACATTTCCGACAGAAACTTTTACAGATGCCTGCCCGAAAGCAGGGGCGGCGTTTGCGGTAAATGTTACGCTGTTGCCGCTAGCCGCGGAAATTGTACCGGGGCCGGATACTTCCCATAGTATCTCCTCTTCATGATCCATAATAACCGGAGTGCCGCCGATTCCTCCTGAATACAAGGTCGCAGTTAAAAGGGCGGATGAACCGTTAGTCAAACCTGCCGGAGCGGATGAAATTACAATAGTGTCGGGAGCGCGGGCATCTCCGCATCCTGCGTTCATGCGGCCGGTTATGCCGTTGGAAATCGCGCTTATAATTGAGACTCCGTTTCCTCTGGCGGTAAATGTTACGGTTTTGCCGGATGTAGAACTAAATTCTCCAAGAGCCGAATCACGGGAACTTACGCTCCAGGAAACGGGAAAATCCAGTTCCTCATTTTTTGCGTTCCTTACTATAGCAGTAAGAGTTATACTGGAACCTATAGGCAAATTAGGCACCACCGAAGGCTCTATTTTTACTATAGCCCCGTTATTTGTAAACCTTGATTTTTTATCCAAAGCGCAGGAAAATAAAACAAAAGCGCATATAAGAAGAAGAGGAGACAAAAATAAAATTCTTTTCATGGCAAACTCCGTATAATATATTTAAATAATGATAAATATTCCGCGTGTAACACCCGGATCCCCGATTACAAATAATCCCTTCTATTCATAAACTATATTGTCAAGATAAAAGACCGCGCCTTCGGGATTGTCGTTTTTTGTTACCGTAAAGCAAAAACCGCCTATTATATTTTTCAAATCCGCTTCTTCCAGAGAAATAAAGTACTGTTTCCACTCTTTTGAAAGTTCAACGGGACCTATTGACCTTGAATCGGAATCCTCAAACGCCTGCCCCTGAATTCCGCCTATTATAAAATTATTTATTATTTCCCCGCCGTTTTCGCCTCTTGCCCAGAAAGAAACCCTTTCCGCTCCCGTTAGATTAAACCCCGGTTTGCCGCCCCAGTTATTTGCGGGTTCCGTCCAGTACAAGCCTGCCCAGGCTATTCCGCCGACAGACGCGTTATAAGACACTTTAATGCAGGTTTTTCCGCTCTTAACGCCTTTATTCAACGTCTGATTTATGCTCAAGGAAGAAATATTGCCCATAAGGCCCGAGGGATAAAAATGATTGTCTTTTTTACCTGCCTCGTTATATACGTAAAAAGGCTGAAATCCCGATTTATTTACATATGCCGGACTTTCCTGAATGTTTTTTTCCGGCTTTTGAGCGGCCGGTTTAGGCTGCCCGGCGCCTGTTAAAACAGCTTCTTTAACTCCGGATACGGAAAGATCTTCGGGAATGCCGATATTTATAACGGGTTCGGAAGATATCATAATGCCTATGCCCGAGTCTTCCCGGTTATAGTCTGCGGGGGTATTGCTTTCCGGCGGCTGAATCTGCCCCTTTTTTACCTGTACCGCAGAAAAAACACCGGAAGATTTCAGAAGAAAAAGCGCCATTATGCACAATATCAATACGGAAAGAACTAACGCAGTTTGTTTATTATCCATTTTTCAATCCATTTCCTTACAATCGGAACGCTAAATTCTCCTGCTGTAATTAAAGCCCAAGGAATCTTCGCGTTGATTATAATAAAAATTGAATGAAGATGTTTTGGAACGCGCGTGAGTTTTGTTTTTACAAGTCAAATAAGCGTCGATAACCGCGTAAAGCCACGTTCCTATGGCTACATAACTGCAAATCTGCGAAATTTGATAATTATCTTCGTAATCTTTATAATAGCTTCCGCTTACCAGGCTCTCTTGTTCGTATTTATCGTAAGATTCATACGCCTCGCCGTTGAAATAAAAAGCGCCGGCAACGGAAACCGCGAATAATCCCAAAACAATCCAGCCTTTAGTTTCCTGTTCATTCCACATTTGCCCCCATCCGGGAAGCAAAGCCGAACGCAAAGAAGCGTTAAACGGCTTTTCCGCGGTAAAATCCAAAGTCAGTTTTCCAGCGTAAGCTGCGGAATTTGCGGATAAGAGAAACGCGAAAACAAAAATTATTATTTTTTTCATTTGGTAAACCTTATATCGTCAATATGCACATACCCGCCGTTAGACTGTACGGATATCGTATTTCTCAACACTATTACAAACATATCTTTAAGCGCAACAAGAGAAGAAGGCACGAGTGTAATAGTGTATTCTCTCCATGTGCCGTCAACTATATTGGCGCCTGCATTGCTTTCCCACGCGCCCGGAGCTCCGGACATAGTGTATCTGTCCGCGCCTTGGGTTTCAACTCTCAAAACGACATTGGCGTTAAGATGCCCCTTTACGCGGAATTTCATATATCTGTATGCGCCGCTGGAAACGTCAATACCGTATTCTTTATTTTCGGAATTTATGACAAAACCGACATAATCTTGTTCCGTACCGTCGTTATTATCATAACTTTTGTCGCCGTTCCACGCCACATAAATCGATTTGCTTCCCGTATAAGACTCTCCCGCGTGAGCCAGCTCAAGCTCACCCTGATGCGGCGCGTGCCAGTAATCGGTAAACGTAGGAAAATCAAAAGAGTTTTTACTTGCCATAAGGTTGCCGTCTCTGTACAAGACCCAGGTATCGGGATAGCCGGTTGACTGGTTGATGCCGTTATACAAAAGAGCCCCTATGGGATTCTTTTCGCATCCCGCAAAAATGACAAGCATGGGAATAATAAGCAGTAACAGTTTTTTCATTTTTCCATCTCATACCTTATTTCGTCTATATAAAACGTGCATCCGTTCGGATTAGCGTCTTTATTTACCGTAAAACTGAAGCCCCCCGCAATGCGCGAAAGTTTTTTGCCTTTTAAACTCAAATGGTACAACTTCCATTCTGTCGTAAGCGTCATATTCTTTTTAACCGCAAAGCCGGAATCCGGAAAATCGCCTTTAAACCCGCCGAGTTTTACTTCGGACACAACTTCCCCGCCGCTTTCGCCCCTCATCCAAAAAGTGATATGAGTAGCTTTGCTTAAATTATAACCGCCGTCTTTATCTCCCCAGTTATTGGAAGGCTGCTGCCAGAAAACGCCGGCCCAGCCGCCTTTGCCGCGCGGAGTATAACGTATTTTTATACAGTTTTTTCCGGCATACGGGTATTCTTTGCTCATCTGATCAAGGCTTAAATCCCTTGTGTCTCCCATCCAGCCGGAAGGATAATAATGATTAAGCGGAGATTTAAAATCAGCATATACATAAAACGCCAATGCCGCCCTTTCCTGCGCGGTAAGCGTCTTACTTGTACTTTGAGAATCCGAAACGGCTTCGGAGACAGGCTCCGCGCCGTCAAAATTTGCGCCGTTTGTCGAAACGCATGACGGCATAAAAGCAGCCGCCAAAACAAATATCAAAGGAGCAATAACAATTTTATTTCTTCTCATTAATCATCCCTTCGGCGCTCTGCTGCTCGACTTTTATAAATTCTTCCGAAACATTATCGGGTATTTCATCGAGAGCTATCTGCGTTTTATTCAAAATAATGATTTCTACGCGCCTGTTTTGCTCTCTGCCTTTGGCCGTGTCGTTTGAGGCAACCGGTCTAAGCTTTCCAAAGCCGGTCATTTTGATTCTGTCGGCTTTTATGCCTTCTTTCACGATGAAATCTTGTACCGATTTGGCGCGGTTTTCCGATAACTTCTGATTATAAGCTATTTTACCGATACCGTCGGTGTGGCCTTCTACGGCTATATCGTTGTCCGGATACATTTTTAAAAGGTTTGCAACTTCCCGCAGGGTTTTCATCGCGCCTTTTCTAAGGCTGAATTTGTTGAAATCGAACAAAACTTTAGCTCCCAGCGTAATTACAAGCCCTCTTTCGGTTTCAACAACCTCCGCGTCTTTTATTTCGGTCATAAGAGTAATGACGCATACGGGACCGACCGCGGAATTGAGATAATTGTCCCAAACTTCAAGAGATACGTTATAAAGACCGTCCGGACATATTTTGCCGTCTGTTTCGTTTTTGCCGTCCCAATTAAGCTGTTCGGGCGTATCTCTTTCGCCTTTATAAGTTTTCACGACAAGGCCGTCGGCATCTTTAATGAGTATTTCCCAATGCGATATGCCGGACGGATCGTAAGCCCAAGGCTCGATAACGGATTGTTCGCCTTTAGCGGGATAAATTCTTTCGGGTTTTGCCTTAAGAGCTATTTCCGGCGGTATTTTATCGTGTTCGACTTCAAAAGGAAGTTCTTTTTCTTTTTCGCCGAATTTGAACAGCGCGTCAAGGAAAACTTTGAAGTAAACTCTTATTTCGTCGAAATAACCCATCTCGTTTCTTGACGGAGTGTCGGCAATGGAGTCAAGAACCGAGCGCTCCGTTTTTCTTGCTCCGGCATACTCTATGCCGACATTAAACCATTCGCCCAAATTTCTGTCCGCATGGGCAAGATAAAGTTCGTCGTAAGTAGAACCGAAATTTCTGTGCCAGTCTTCGGGCCCCCAATAATTTTTCTGATAACCGATCTTGAAGTAGTAAGGGTCTGTTTTAACGGCCAAACTCGTTCTGAAATAACCTATTATGGGGCTGAGAAAATCTTCTCTTCCGGGAACGCCTTCAAAATCCGGGTAAGCTGCGCTTAAAGTAGGCACGTCTTCGCCTATTTCGAAATCATAAAGAATCTTTGTTTGCTCTTTGACAAATTGGCTCAAAAAGTACATCGAACCGAGGTACCTGTTTGTAGCTCCGGTCCCGTTTGCGAAAGCGTCTTCCCATACTGTAGAGCCGTCGTATTCCCAATAAGTCTGCCTGTCCAAAGTGCCGGAATATTTTGTCATATTGACTTTAGCCGCAAAAGAAAAAGGCGCGTCTTCTTCGGGATTCAGGTTGTATTCGGCAAGTTCGTTCGCATCGTATCTGTAAAACCACGTTTTAGGAGTAGGGTCATAAGTGAAAGTAAGGGAGAATTTGCTCGTTTCCCTGTTGTCAAAACCGGTGTTGGTATTTCTCCACCACACCCAGAAAGGGCTGTTCTGTCCCCTGCCCTGAAAAACGGTAGGAGGCAAATTTCCGCCCGCAGCATAAACCAAAGGCATTGCCGCAAGAAGAGGCTTCTGATAAAAATAGCCCAAATGGGCTGTCATTGTTTTGCCAAGCTGTTTTTCAACTGAAGCGTCGGCTTTCCATCTGTTTCCGGCAACCAAACCCCTGTATTCGCCGCCGAGCGTTATCACGTCCAAGCCGAGCATTTTAGATAAAGTAAGTTTTCCCGAACCGCCCAAAGCGTCCTTTTCTTCCGTGATACCGTCTTTATATATGTATCTCGTTCCGGCAAGGCCTTTGCCTAAACCCTCGTCTTCGACATATTCGTAGCTTCTGTTAAGCCTGAAAGGCCTGTACAAACCTCCGATTTGGAGTTTGTTTTCTTTGTCTTCCGTGAAGTAAATATCGGTATTAAGCTGGAAATTGCGCATCCTTTCGTCAGGATCGCCGTAAGGTATTATGTGATCGGAATAAAAAAAGTTGAAATTGCTGCCGAAAATGTTTTTGTATTTTACGTATATGCCCTGCTTATAGTTCTGTATGGCTTCTTCTCCGTAAATTACGTCCAAATCGCCGAAAACCCCGCTTGTTTTAAACTGCCAGTAATCCGGAAGGTGATGCCCCGAAGTGCGCAGGTAATTGTCGGGATCGTCCTGTTTGGGAAGCATTTCGAACATATCGCCGTCCCTGACCCAGCCCTGATGCCCGTAATTTCTGAAATATGTCAAAGACATCCAGTCTAATTTTATGCCGATTCTCGCATTGTTCCACATAAGCCTCTGAAATCTGTCCCCGTTTACTTCGGCTCTGTGCTCTTCGTTTACCGGAAGCCAGTACCTGTCGGCATAGTCGTTAATCATTTCAAAGCCGAATTCGGCAAAAAGCCAGTCGAAAGGCTTTAAGCCGACATTAAAAAGAAAGGACTGTCCGAAAGTATCTTCCCATCTGTTGTCGGTTTTCGCGGAAGGCATATAGTCGAAACCTTTGTTTATGCCCAAAGCGTCCGGTTTTGTTACCCAGTGTTCGCCAAGCCTGTGGAAAACATAATCGAAAGTAAGCTCGCTTTTGAAAGCGATTTCGCCTTTTTCCATTTCATCGGTGTTTATTCTGTTGTATTTGGTTCTGAAATAGGGGTCAAAAAAATCGGCATACGCGCTTAATGCGTATGCTGATGAAAGTAAGAAGAAAAATATTAAAGCGGAGAAAATTTGTCTGAATCTCATTAATAGCTTTCCTATGTCTGCGGCGTACATAAATAATATTGTGTCATTTTACATTATAAAGAATTCTATGTCAACATTTGCGGCGGATACGCGGGAGTTTAAAGGCATGGGCATAGTAAAGACGCAGCGGCAAATGCGCAATGACCCTATTTTTTAATTTTTTTGGTTATGTCTTTTGACCAAAGATCTTCCTGATAGGTAAAATAAACTTCTTTGAGTTGCCGTTTAAAAGGGCTTTGTTTGCCGTCCCCTTGGGAACATAAGCCGAGCCATTCGTCATGAAACAAATTGTCGTTTTTCGGCCCTTTCCACGCTCCCAGGTCCGTATCGTGGATTTTATGGGAACCTATAAGCCACCATTTGTCCAGCCAGCAATAAGCGATCCCGCCTATAGAATTTCCCGCCCCTTCGCCGCGGTAGCTGTTATTTTCCATATCTCTCCAGGCAGCGGCATGGTATTGAGCCTGATAACGCTCGTCCTCTCCGTTTTTGTTCGAGTTATACGAATCGCAGCCGTATTCGGTTATAAGGACCGGTTTCGGGCATTCGGTTTTAACCCTGTTCCATAACACGCCGAAACCGTAAGGCCCGGAGTACTGGTTAAACCCCAAAATGTCTATATCCGGAGAATATTTCGCGTAATAATCCAGAAATTTTACCGTAGCATTGCAGACTCCCACGGGGTGTTTGCCGTCAATATTTTTTATCATAACGGCGGCATCGTTTAAAAATCCGGCGTAAACTTCGGGATATTTTACGGCGTTGGTGTTTGTTTTGGTAGAATTTACTTCCATGCCTCTGGAATCGTTTTCATTGCCGAGCATCCACATAAGCAGGTAGGGTTCGTCTTTGTGTTCAAGAACCATCTCTCTGACGCTTTCTCTCATTCTATGACGCTGAAGCGGATTGTTATAATCGGTGCCTTCATGCCAGCTCGCGCCGCTGCCTTTGGTATAAGCGCCCAAATAATTGCCCATTATAACCATTATGCCGTATGTATTGTATAGATCTCTGAGAAGTTCTTTGTTTACGTTTTCGCTATGATAAATCCTTATGGTATTGCAGCCCATCGCTTTCATCAGGGCAAAATCGCCGACGGCGTTTTCATCGGCCGACTGAAAATTATCTTTATCGGAATCTACCCAGGAGTCATAAGGGCCGTCGATTTTGCCGTTTTCGTTTATATCGCTCCACATCCATTCGTTAATATCTGGAAAAGAATTGACTTTGTCCGCGGAATACTCAAGCCCTTTTATGAAATAATCTTTGCCGTCAACCGTCATTTTCCACGAACCGGCGGATGTTTTCCTGACTTTGACTTCCGCGGCAAACCCGAACTGCGCGGCGAATATAAAAACAAACGAAATCGCGAAAATTTTATATTTCAAATTAGAGAAGTTCATTAATGCCGTCTATTTTCTGTATTTTTCCCACAAATCCGCATATGTAAAATATACTTTCCTCAACTGGCGCTTAAACGGGCTGTCTTTTCCGTCTCCGACGCCGCACAGGCCGAACCATTCTTCATACGCGCCGCCGTCAAGAAAGGGCCCGTTCCACTGGGAAGTCGTTTCATGCAAAGAAGGGTCGAACTCCGGAGGAGGACCGGCTTTCCACCATTCGTCCGTCCATTCAAAAATTACTCCGCCCAAAGCGTTTCCGAAACCGCCGGCAACACCCGCAATATTGTCTTCTATATCGTTCCAATTGCCGGCATGATAAGAAGCCTGACCCTGTTCAATCCTCGCCGCTGACCAATCGTTCGCGTAAGCGGGACAGCCGAACTCGGTTACTATCACGGGTTTTTGATACATATGCATAACGTCCTGCCACAAAGGCCCGAAACCCGCTTCGCCTCTGTAGGCATTGGCTCCGTAAATATCCAGATCCGGAGCGTTTTTAGCGCAGCGGTCCATCAAATAAACGTCGCCGTTGCATATCGCGACCGGCCTTTGCTGCGGGTCGATGGATTTAATCAATTTTACGCATTCGTTTACAAATTTATAATAGGCATCCGGCTGGCTTTGAGCCTGATTGCTCGTACCGGCAAAGACGCCTTCCGTGCCGACCGTGCCGTAATTGTTTTCATTTCCCAAAACCCACATTAAAACATAAGGTTCGTCTTTGTATTCTTCAACCATTTTTCTTACGCTGTCCATCATATTTTTCTGCTGTGCCGGGTCCGTATAATCCGTGCCTTTAAACCATTCCGCGCCGGAATCCACCCCGTACATACCGAGCATATTTCCTACCATGTACATAAAGCCGTATTTTTCGTAACCGTCTTTGAGCAGTTCTTTATTGAAATCGGGATAATGGTAAAGCCTTAAAGTGTTTACTCCCATTTTCTGCATCAAAGCGAAATCGCCGACATTCTCTTCTCCCGGATCCTGTTTGTCGTTTCTGTTCGCGTCAACCCAGGACTCGTAAGGAGCATCGACAATACCGTTGTTATTGAAATCGGCGACAGACCAGTCCCTGCTGACGTTGAGAGTTCCGTTATCAGGGCTTAAGCCCACCCTGTTCGGCGAATAACATATTGCTCTTACTACATAAGGCTCGTCGTCAACCGTGAGTTGAAAATGGTTGTTTTCGTACTGGAGAAGTTTGACTTTTCCGGTCCCGACAATTTTTTTAACGCCCAGCCTTGTTAAATCCAAAGGCTTTCTTTCAAAATCTTTCTTGTCCGCGGGAACAAGTTTCCCGGGATTTACATGGAAGACTTTATTGTTTTTCTCATTGTCGTATCTGTTGTCTATTATCAATTTCTCGCCTTCAAGCCTGGCGCCGATTTCGGGATGCGTTTTCGTAAGATATTTGATTCTGTCTATGCATACCGTGGCAATATACCACGGAGTTTTCCACTGGGTATAACCTACTGCCCTCGGAAAAAACACAAGGCACGCATAATAAGCCTTTATAGCCTGACTGTAGTTTCCGGCTTTATCCATGGCATAAGCCGTATAATAAAGTTTCACGCCCGGATCTTCGGAAGCGGTAGCCCATTTGTAAAAGTCGGCCTGATAATCTCCGGAATTGACATATTTCCATTTATCGCCTTCAAGTTTCTTGGCTTTAACGTATTTTTCGTATCCTTTTTCCCTGTAAACGCTCTGCGTGTTCGGATAAATCCCGGAGCCTGAAGCTTTTCTGAGCTCCAGAGTGTCCGTTACGGCATATTTATACTCTTTTGTCCCGAGATTTCTGAATTCGCCGTATAAGGAATAATCTATCCAGCCGTATTTTCCTTCGTCGTCGATTTGAAAAGGCGCGGGAGGAACGTATTTCATTTTATCGTTATGTTTTCTTGCTTCGGAAAGAGAATACTCAAGAGAACTTGAACCGCTTGGATTTTTCGAAATATTTTTAGAAGGCGTGTCTGAAATTTTGGCTCCGGCGCAGGAACTCAGCAACAATGCACACAGAAAAAATGCAGTAGGTTTGATCTGTCTCATTTTTTACTCCCGTAGTTTTTATTTTTGATTGTGGTGGGCAGTGCAGGATTTGAACCTGCGGCCTATTCCTTGTAAGGGAATTGCTCTTCCAGCTGAGCTAACTGCCCGAATTGAAAAGTTTGATAATGATACCAAATTTCTGTTTTTCTGTCAAAATTTTTTTATATGGAGGGCGCTGCGCCCCCCACCCCCTGCCTTAAGTTTCTTTGTCGGGCGGGAATCCACACCACACCGCACGTCATTCCCGAATGCCTCTGCCGGGAATCCATTCTTACCGAAAAAACATTCTTTATTTCTTAAGCCTTTTAAAGACTGACTTGGATACCGGCTTTCGCCGGTATGACGATTTTCTTTTTGTGTCATTACGGGAAAAGCCTGCCATCGAATGTTTTAGTCCGGGGCGGCGAATCCGCGTTATTATCCATAGATTCTGCGGCTTCGCGCAGAATGACAATACAAATTTCGGGGATAACAGCCGCAAACCGGCTTTGTCTTTTGCTGTTGCCAAGCTGCCGAACTTCCAAACTTCGCCGCGAAGCGGCTTTCCCTTTTATCTATCGTCTTTCCACAGGTCTCTGTACATAAAATAAACTTTGCGGAGCTGCCTTTTGAAAGGAGAATCTTCGCCGTCTCCCAGCGAGCATATGCCGAACCATTCTTCATAAGCGCTGCCGTCCAAAAACGGGCCGTACCACTGGGACGTGCTGTCATGTTCGTCCGCGCTGAACATATATCCGGACTTCCACCACTCGTCCGTCCATTCGAAAATTACTCCGCCCAAAGCATTGCCGGTTCCTCCGGAAACGCCGGCGGAATTGTATTCTATGTCGATCCAATTGCCTTTATGATACATTGCCTGCTCGTACTCTATCCTTGCGACGTTCCAGCCTTTGGCATAAGACGGACAGCCGAATTCCGTTATCAAAACGGGTTTTGAATAATCCCGCGCAATATCTTTCCACAGCAAACCGAAACCGGCCCCGCCTCTGTAAGCGTTTGCTCCGTAAATATCTATGTCGGGAGCGTACTTTGAACAGTAATCCAAAAGATATGCGTCGCCGTTGCATATGGCGACAGGCCTTTGTTTTTGATCGAGAGATTTGATAAGTTTCGCGCATTCGTTGACGAATTTATAATAAGCTTCGGGCTGCGCCTGCGCCTGAGACCCCGTGCCGGGTCCGGTTCCGTCGCTTACGGTGCCGTAATTATTCTCATTGCCTAAAACCCACATCAAAACGTACGGCTTATCCTTATACTGCAAAACCATGCGCTCTACGCTTTCAAGCATAGACTGTTTTTGTTTCTCATCGGTATAATCCGTGCCGGCATACCAATCCGCGCCGGAATCTATAGCGTACATTCCGATAAGGTTTCCCATCATATACATAAAACCGTAATTTTCATACCCGTCTTTAAGCAAATCCTGATTCACGCCGTCGTAATGGTATATCCTTAAAGTGTTCACGCCCATCTCTTTCATAAGTGCGAAATCGCCGGCATTGACTTCGTATTCGTCCTGCTTATCGTTTCTGTTTGCGTCGACCCATGCGTCGTACGGACCGTCAACTTCACCGTTTTTGTTATAATCGTCAAAAGACCAGTCGCGCAAATTGTTGAGCGTTCCGAAATCGGGAGACAGTCCTATTTTGCTCGGGCTGTAAGAAACGCCTTTGACAATATAGGGTTTATCGTCTACGGTCAAACCGAAATGTCCGTTTTTATACTGCAGCAGCTTAACTTTTCCTATACCCGCCGTTTTTTTGACCGCCGCCTTTGACATATCTTCGGTTTTCTTTTCATAATCTTTATTTTTTATCGGCGAGGGAACGAGCTTGCCGGGATTTACTATAAAAATATCGTTTTTAACGTCGTTGTCAAAAACGTTTTTTATTATTATGTCGCATCCTTCAAGTTTAACGCCGATTTCCGGATGTTCGCGCGTAAGATGCCTGATTCTTGCAACGCATGCGGGAGCAATATACCACGGGGTCTGCCACTGGGTGTACTCAAAAGCCCTGGGAAAGAAAACAAGACAGGCATAATAAGCTTTTACGGCATGCTTAAAATTTCCGGATTTTTCAAGAGCGTCCGCCGCAAGGAAAAACGTCACGCCGCCGTTAATTTCGTCAAACAAAGACCATCTGTAAAAATTTCCCTGATAATCGTCAGGCTTGACTTTATTGTATTTCGGGGATTTAAACCGCGGAACTTTAATTTTTTTTATTCGAAGATATTCGGCAAGCCCGGGAGATCTCAAAACGCTTTCGGAATTCGGGTAAATCCCTTCTCCGGACGCGGCGGCAAGAACTTCCAAACTTCTGGGAGTATATTCGTAAGTTTCGGTTCCGAGGCCGCTGAACGTTCCGTATTTCTCGTAATCGATCCACTCTTCCGTTCCGGTATCGTAAATTTTAAAAGGTTCCGGAGGCGAGTAAGCGAGAATGTTATTATATTCCTCGGCCGTATTTAAAACTGTCTGCAGTTTAGCGTTGAACTGCGAACAGTAACCTTGAGAGAAAGAAAACATCAATGAAAAGATGAACGTAACTTTTAATAGTTTCACTTTAAAATCTCTTTTTCCCTGTTTTATTTAAAAATACACTTTTAACGACTCGGCCCGGACTTCCCTTATTTTTTCTGCGTCTTTGCCTTTTATAACGGCTCCGTCAACAATTTGTTTTTTGCCGTCTTTCCACAAAATTTCAATTTTCTTTATACCGGCATTTTCGCAATACGTGCTTCTTTTTGACGGGTTTACATAAGTTACTTCCGTATCCGCAAACAGTTTAAACGAAAACTTTCCGTCTTCATCGAAAAATGCCGAATTTATCGCGGGCTTCAGTTCAAACAGCAATTCCCCGTTTTCGTAAGAAAAAGGCTTTGCGCCGGAAGTCATTCTGATCCACATATCTATAAATTCCACGGTCGAACCGCTCAAACGCGCGACAAATCCTCTTCCGTGGTTTTCAGGGTCCGGGAAAGCGCTTGAACATATAAACGAAGAATTTTCAAGAATGCTCCTTTTATAGACTTTCGGATCGGTAAAGCAGACAAATCCCGTTTTTATTTCTTTGTAAAACTCGTCATAAAGCCCGGCTTTCAAAATTTCCAGAAGATATTTGTACGCCATATGGAGAAATACGGATTCGTTTTCGAGCCAGCCGGGATTAAAAACGCGGGTTCTGCCTATTTCAAGACTTTCGGGTTTTAACGATTCGTTTACTTTAAACATCTTGAGTTTTTTGTCGTAAACGCCGCTGCTGCGCATATTTTGAATATGCTTTAAAACTTTTTCTTTATCCGTTTCCGACTTCATATAATGCACTTCGCCTTCCAAAAACAAAGGAAGCGGAAAACGTTTGAAAGACTCTACTTTTACGCACGGCAACCCTTTAATATTTTTTGAATTTACGGGTTTGTATTTCACGGCCTCGTAACGGAAGTAAGTATAGTATAAGCCTGTTTTCACATCAACGGCTTTTTTCAAACCTTCGTCTATTTTTTTCAAAACTCCGTCTAAAAATTCAACCGCTTCTTTCGCAGAAAATGTTTTTTCGCTTCCTTGTATTCCCGTTAAAACGCTTGCCCTGTATTTTTCTTTAAGCTCTGCGGATTTATCCCAAAACTCAAAGGCGCCCGTCTTTTTTTTAATCAGTCCCGAAATGCCGGAAAGCAAGGCTGCAACTTCGGAAGGAACGGAAATTTTTTCGCCGGGATTCCTGTTTAAGACGTCCCTGAAATACGACGCGAAGCGTTTAAGCTCGAAAGTTTCGCAAGTCGAAGAGCCGAAAAGACCCGGCAAACCGTTAAGAGAATCGTACCAGCCGGGCTTGTCGGACTCCATTTCGATGCCGATTCCGTCCGGGTCAAGCGACGCGGCTTTAACGGCAATCATCGTTAAAAATTTTGAAGCAAGATTATTTTTATATACTTCGCCTTTGCCGTTTTCGGTTCTCAAAGCGTTAGGGTTTACTTTTCTGGATTTGATCAATGCGTCTTTCTCCGCGCTTTTTACAACCGCGCCGTAGCGCCTTACTTTCCCGCCGGCTAAAACGTGTTTTTGGTCTCTGGGCACGACATAGTGGTTACAGTCAAAATATATAAAAGACTTGTCTTTAAAAATGACTTCGTTCTCTTTTTCCGGGTAAACGGCAAGGAAACTGTCGAGAAGATCCTGATTGTACGTCCAATGATCCACCCAAAAACCTTCGCCGTGCTCCGCGTCGTTTACTTCCAAAGCCGAATTCACGCATTTTGCGACAAAATCTTCAAGTTTGATTTTCGTTTTGATTTTTTCTTTTGCCAAAAACATGGCAAGTTTTCCGGGCTCGAAACCTTCGGCAAAAAACTTTTCAAGTTTTGCCTTGTCCGCCTTGCTTTCTATTTGGGCGCCTATTTCCTTATAGTAAGGTTTAGACGCATCCATAACGAAATATGCGCCTTTTACGACAAGAGGATTGTTTCCGTCTATTTGTATAAGATTGTAAAAATATTTCAAAGCGTCAGAACCGATTCCGGGATTAAAAAAAATATCCTTTCTTCTGTTTTGGTTTATGTCGCGGAAATTTCCGTTCCCCTGGGAATAGTAATTTGGCGAAAGCTGAAAATCGTTGTAATCTCTTTCCAAGTCGCCGTGTTTTCTGGAATAGACATAATAAGCGGTTTTCCTGCCGCCGTCTTCAAAAGTAATCGGATATCCGCCCCTTAAAACATTGTCCAGATACATTTGTTTGCAGTAATTGTCAAAATTCACAAATGCCGACTTTGTCGTAACGTTGCCCGTTATGTTTTCGACAAGTTTTTTATTCTCTTCTATTTTCGACTCGAAGTATTTTGCCGAACCCGCTTTTTTGACAAACGCATTCAACGAATCAGCGCTGTCGATGTGGCCTGCCATGGAGTAAAGCGTAAAGCTTTGTTTTGGCAAAAGATCGGCGCGGCAATGGCTGAACGCGCACGGATATTTGTTTGACGCGAACTGTTTTTTCGGGTATTTGAAAGGCTTTTCATATGAAAAGAAATTTTGCGGATATTCAAAACTTAAATCGCTTCCGAAAAGGACTTCCGGGTTTATAACCACGTTTGTCTTACTGACTTTCTTTTCGTTTCCGGCATAACCGAAGTAAAAATTCCCCTCGTTGATTTCAACGACTTCCGCAGAGTCCGCCGTATCCACTTTAAGCCTGAAAAAGGGATTTCCGGTTTTTTCAAAATTATCCACCGTAGTCCATGCCTGAATGGTCGTACTCATAAACTTTTGCGCCCACTGGTTTACGTAATAAGGTATAAGTTTAGGCATTCCGTCGGCAATCTCGATTTCAAGAGCGGTTTTGGAAATATTCTCGACTTTTACCGACCTTATCATCGCGGCTATAGGTTCATTGGGAAGCGTCGCGTATCTTACCGTAGTTTTTATGCCGAGGGTTTCGTTTATTTCCTCTATGGCCATATCGCAGGAAGTTATATACATTGTCTGTTTGACGTCATAACACGGATTGACGCGGAAAGCTTCGTAGTTTACGGTTTTGCCGGATTTTTTAATTTTCAGAAACGTTCTGAACCCGAAAGCGGAAACAATGCTGTAAGAAGTGTTTGCCGGGTAAAATTCCATTATCGAATAGTTCTTATTTTTTATGCCGAAAGACGCTATTCCCTGCCCTCTGTTGACGTAAAACGACCACATCGGAATGCCTTTAAGCCCGGCAATTCCCGGAAAAAAACTTGAAAACGCGGGCGCGTTATTGTAGTTTTCGATTACGAAAGCCCCGTCATCCTGCAAAAAATAATTCGCTTTTTGATTCATTTCATCCTCTTACGATTTATGTAATTAACAAAAACAAGTCATAATCCGGCTCTTTTGCCGCCCTGCGCGGTCTATAAACAACGGCGCGGCGCGGCTGCTGCGCCATTCCGGTAATTATTTTCCGAAAGTTCTCTTAAATATGTAATCGACATTCTTAAACTGCGATTTTATGTCGAAAGCTTTCTTGATTTCAGACTGTGTGAGCCTATCCGTTATTCTCCTGCTTCTTAAACACGCTTCTTCAAACGAAATTTTATTGTCTCTTGCGTCAAACGCGGCTGCCTGCACCATAGAGTAAGCGGTCTCTCTCGAAAGACCTTTATCTACCAAAGAAAGCAGAAGCGTTCCGGAAAAAATAATGTCTTTGGTTTTATCCATATTTGCCTGCATATTCTGCGGATACACGTTGAGCCCCGAAAGAAGCGTCTGCATTCTTACGAGCATATAATGGATAACGGCGGAAGCGTCCGGAAACATAATCCTTTCGGTTGACGAATGGCTTATGTCTCTTTCGTGCCACAAAGCTATATTTTCAATAGCCGTCATGGCATAACCTCTTAAAAGCCTTGCAAGCCCGCAAATATTTTCCGAAATTATCGGATTTCTTTTATGCGGCATTGCCGACGAACCTTTCTGCCCTTCGGTAAAAGGTTCTTCCGCTTCCAAAACTTCCGTTCTTTGCAAATGCCTTATCTCAAGCGCGATCCTTTCAAGAGCGGCGCCTAAATGCGCAATAACCGAAAAATATACCGAATGCCTGTCGCGCGGGACAATCTGCGTTGAAACCGGCTCCGGTTTTAAACCCATTTTTTGACAAACGTATTTTTCAACGCCTGGGTCTAAATGCGCCATTGTCCCGACGGCTCCGGATATTTTCCCGCAGCTTACGGTTTCAAGGGCATAATTCAGCCTTTCTATCGAACGCTCTGTCTCGCAATACCAGCCCGCGGCTTTCAAACCGAACGTAGTGGGCTCCGCGTGAACGCCGTGGGTCCTTCCCATAACGGGCGTCATTTTATATTTTTTCGCAAGTTTTTTAAGAATCGCGGAAAGTTTTTTTGTTTCGGATATTATTAATTGAGTCGACTGCTTTAACTGCGCTCCGGTAGCCGTGTCCAAAACGTCGGACGAAGTCATGCCCAAGTGCAGATACCGTCCGTCAGGCCCGGTCGTTTCGACGACAGCGCTTAAAAAAGCGATGACGTCATGCTTTACCGTAGATTCGATTTCAGCGATTCTTTTTACGTTGATTTTCGCTTTTTTCTTTACCGTCTCTACGGCTTTTTTGGGAACGATCCCCAGCTTTGCCATAGCTTCGGCGGCAAAAATTTCGACTTCAAGCATTTTTTGAAATCTGTTCTCGTCAGACCAGACAGCCGCCATTTCCGGCTTTGTATAACGCGGAATCATTTTTAACTCCCAGTAAAAAAACTTAACTGACTTAAAGACGTCAGGCTGCGTCTCCGCCTCACTGCATCGACGTTATTACTTTCAATACCGCTTCCGGATATATTTTATGTTCGACTTCCAAAACGCGTTTTGCCACGTCGTCTGGATTATCGGTTTCATAAACGGGA